>NZ_NGPY01000019.1:0-23726 GCF_002254085.1 Limosilactobacillus reuteri
TTTTGCCTTAGACTTCCTTCAGATTCCGTCTCACGACGGACACCCTTGTCCTCAGCTCATGGTTCCGACTACTACGGCCCATAGCGGACTTTCACCGCCTAGCTAATACCCATGCCGGGCGCACAAATAATAGGGAGCAGAAATTTTCTCCTCCCTAATTTTATATACGAATTTTTGGTTATTTTGTACTTTTTTCTTTATTAGTATTTTTTAGCATAAATGCTAATACTAGACCAATCAATTCAGTAATAATCATGCCGATAAATACCAAATGATAGCCGTGAAGGGAAGCAACTTGCGCCGAACTTCCCCGTTGAAGTGCATTTGAAGTAGCAACCGTTAAGATCAGTGTTGAAATAGTAACACCCGCGGATCCGAGAACTTGCCGGACAGTTGTTATTACGGCTGTTCCGTGGGGTACTAATTCATCAGGCAAGGCATTTGCTCCCAGTGTGACAGCTGGCATCATTACAAAGGCATTTCCCCCTTCAATCACCATTGCGCAAAGGATCATTCCCAATAAGCTGAGATGATTAAGGACGATTAATCCAGCAACCCAGCCAATGATAATCATAAACATTCCCACCAGCATTGTCGGTTTAAACCCAATTTTATCAGCCAATTTTCCTGACAAAGGGTTCAAGATACTAAGAAAAGCAGCTCCAGGTACTAAGGCCATCCCAGAAACAAATGGACTAACTTTTAACACTCCCTGATAATAAAGGGGGAAAATAATTGTCGTTACAATTAAGGCAATATATGAAATCGACGTTAAAAGAATTGCTAAATCATAATTAAAAGTCTTCAATACCCGTAATTCCAATAGCGGGTGCTTGAGATGAAGCTGTCGAATACAGAACCAGATAACCGCAATAAGACTAACGATAAAGATCCCTGCATTTATTCCCCATGCAGGATTCTTTTTTCCGGTTTGGTCAACAACGTACATAATCCCAATTAATCCAACTAGTAAGATTACTGATAGCCAATCAAGGTTTGTTTCATGCCGCTCCATTACATCTTGGATCAGTCCGCTAGCAGCCATTAAAATAATTACCGAAATGACAAGCATGAACAGGATAAAAAGGCTCTTCCAGCTAAAGAATTTTAGAACAATTCCTGAAACAATCGGTCCACAAGCAAGGGCGGATCCCATTACCAAACCGGCAATTCCCATTGTTGAACCCCGCTCTTCTTTAGGCGTAATCTCAAGCAAAACAGTTTGATATGATGGGAATAGTACTCCAACGGCAAATGCCTCCATGGCCCGTCCGATCATCATAAACCAGAAGCCATTAATTCCCCAAGACGCGGGGGTTAAGACAATCATCAATGATCCAATATCAAATAATCCCAGTGCTCCAATGAACATTGTCTTAAAACTCATATTATTGAGCATCCACGGGCTAATTGGCATGCTGACACACATTACGAGCATAAAACCAGTTGTCAGCCATTGAACGGTTGATGCTGAAATTCCAAAAGCATTCATTAAGGTTGGATAGGCAGTTGACAACGATGATTGACTAATTGACATCGTAAAGGTACCAACTAGTAAAGTAAAAATAAACCAAAAGCGACTATAGCTTTTTCCATTACGTGCGATACTTTGATCCATATCATTCTCTCCCTCTTTAGAATAATTATTATCTGACCGTTAATTATTATATGTTTTGAATTAGTGAATGTAAATGTTATAATGTCAATAGATTATAATTATTTTAAGAAAGGGGACGACATTATGGCAGAAGCAGAATTTGATCGAGCTCTTGACCATCTCCGTGAAAACAAGGTTCGTCTTACTCCCCAGCGGAAAACTATCTTAAATTACTTAATCAATCATCATACTCATCCAAGTGTCGAAATGATTTATGATGACCTTAAAGACACAGTTGCCAATATCAGCATGGCAACTGTTTATAATACTCTAAAACTCTTCGTTGATTATAATCTCGTAATTGAGCTAAAAAATGGAGACGGCAGTACCCACTTTGACTATTTCGGTCACCCGCATTATCATGTCGTCTGCGATAATTGTGGTAAGATTTCTGATGTTTTTGATGAACATTTTACTGCAATCACGAAAGAATTAACAGTTATGACTCATGAAAAGACTGGCTATCTAGTTACAGGAAATAACATCGAAGTCCATGGCATTTGTCCCGAGTGTCAACGTAAATTACATTTGAATCGTTAGTAAAAAATTCCCCGAAAACTCGGGGAATTTTTTATGCTTTCTTTTGCGTTAACGAAACAACGGCAAGGATTGCAAACCAAGCTAATGTTAGTATAAGCGCAATTAAAGTTTGTTTCTCCATACATAAAACAATTAGCACAATAAAAAGAAAAACTAAAATAACATAGTCAGTAAAGGGTGCGCCTGGCATCTTGAAAGTCCTCGATTGCGGATGCTGACGAATATATTTTAAATGCGCTAAGATGATAGCAGCCCACACAAAGAGAAAACTCGTGGTAGCAATACTGGAAACAAAAGTAAAAACTCCTTCTGGCATTACTAAGTTTAAGATAGCGGCAATTCCAATAACAACTGCAGAAATAATAACCGCTGTTGCAGGCACCGACCGCTTAGATAAGCGACTAATCTTACGGATAACAGGCCGGTGAGCAGTAGAGGTTAACTCGGCCAACATCCGACCAGTTGTATATAGAGAACTATTACAAGCAGAAGCCGCAGCAGTAATTACTACAAAATTAACGATACTAGCAGCCCCCGGTAGACCGATGTCGCGAAAAACAAGGACAAACGGACTATTGCTTGGTGAAAGTTTACTCCACGGATAAATGCACATAATGACAGCCAAAGCACCGATATAAAAGAGCATAATTCGAACAGGAATGCCATTAATTGCCTTAGGAATAACAACTTTAGGATTCTCTGCCTCAGCGGCTGTCACTCCTACCATTTCAATTCCAACAAAGGCAAATACCACCATTTGAAAAGAAAGCATGAAGCCCTTTGTCCCGGTAGCAAAAAAGCCCCCATCATTAACTAAATTAGCAGGAGTAGCGAGATAGCCGCTTGCCGAATGAAAATGAAGTAAAACTAAAATGACACCAACGGCAATTAAAATAACAATTGCCAAAATTTTAATAAGAGCAAACCAAAATTCGAGTTCACCAAACGTACTAACAGTCATTAAATTTAATCCCAGTAAAATTAGGAGAGTTACTAATCCAGGTAACCATTGCGGAACTTGAGGAAACCATAGTTGAAAATATAATCCAACGGCGGTAACTTCGGCCATCGCCAATGCTAGCCAACACGCCCAATAAGCCCAACCCATTATAAAACTCACGCGATTACCAAGATAATTACGAATCGCATCCATAAATGAATGGTAATGTAAATCGGAAAGAAGTAACTCCCCTAAGGCCCGCATAATTCCAAAACAAATAATTCCAGTAATTAAATATGCTAAAAGGATTGCTGGACCAGCAGCGTGAATTGCCTTTCCCGATCCAAGAAATAATCCTGTCCCAATCGTTCCGCCAAGCGCCATTAATTGAATATGACGGTTTTTAAGTTTACGTGTAAATTCTTGTTTTTCTGCCATGATCCTCTCTCTTCCTCAATAATTGAAGTTTTATTAATCCTAGTTAGGTTTACTAGTCATTACTAAAAAAATCAACTATGATATATAACATTGAAAACCTATTGTATACCATTTTTCGTAGAAGGAGAAATTACATTGTACGCATTAGTTCACTGGATCCCATTTTTTATTTATTTTTTTGCAGGATCTGTCCTCGTTACCCATAATCACCTTTGGGAAAAATTTCCTAACTTCAGCCAGCATATTACAATTGCAACCTTTTTTATCTATTTAACTGCTATCGACTGGCTTTGTCTAACCCCTTCAATGTTTAATTTTAGTTCTGCTAATAAACTTTTATTTTATTTTCACGGGATACCATTTAATATCATTCCCCTCCAAGGACTCAGCGAAGAATTTTTCTTAAACATTGTGATGACCTTGCCACTAGGAGTTTATCTTTATTTAATTAATCACCAAATGCCCTTCAGTCGTGCTATTCTCTACGGCTTTTTCTTCAGCTTATTTATCGAGTGTAACCAATTTGTTTGCGACCTTCTTTTCCATATTGGAAGGGTTGCCGATGTGGATGATTTGATTAGCAATACCATCGGAACTACAATTGGTTTTGCAGTAATGATCATACTTGATCAAACGATTTTTCATCAAGTTATTAAACAATTTATGCTAGTAGGTGGAAAATCTGATAAACTGAATAACTGAGGTGGTAAAAGATGATTACAAATGAACAAAGAGCGCATGATATTGCTCTTACCTTACTACAATCCCGAGCAAAAGATCTAAAGCCAATTGAAGCATATCATGAATATGTCAATTCATTATTACCAATCTTAAAGGAGATTGATAAGGATTTTCCCAACGGTATTAAAGAGCACCTTTAATTTCCCGGGAAATTACGACAAAAGCCGAAAGAAAAAGAACTTTTCTTCCGGCTTTTACTATTTCATCCTATATGTATTATACTACCTTGTTGAGATTTCCTTTCTTCTTGTTTTATCAACCCATTTGAACTATGATATTAATGATTTTACTTTTAGGGAGGTTTTTCAATGTTTGAAGAAACTAAAAAGGGCTTTGACTGGTTTAGCTTAATTATTGGAGTCTTATTTATCATTGCCGGAATTGCATCATTCACGCGGCCAGATAAAACCCTTCACTTCTTAGCCATTGTTGCCGGAATTGCTTTTATTTTCCGCGGAATTTATGAATTATGGTTCCGTCAACGAATCGGTCGAATCTTAGGAGAATCCTCAGGTTGGTTAATTTTTTCTGCAATTTTAGATATTATTTTAGGAATTATTTTCCTTTTCCAACCAAGCTTTGGGGTACTCTTCATTGCTATCATCTTCGCTATCTGGTTTATCCTTGATTCTATCACTGAATTGATTAGTGCCAAGTTTTTCAAGGAATTCCATCGAGGATACTACTGGTTCATTGTGATTCTGGCAATTTTGAGCTTGGTATTAGGAGTTATTCTTTTATTTAGCCCATTACTATCCGCTATTACAGTGGTATGGTTAGTTTCAACATTCTTGATTGTTTTCGGAATCATGAAACTTATTCAAGCATTTTAACGTATACCTTATATTAAAAGAGATCATTTTTGCTGATCTCTTTTAATTTTACGAATATTTTGAATTATAAGCCTTGTTCCGTCATCAAATATTAGGTGGTGAGCATGGTGATCAATTCGTTTTAATTGCCCCGTGTATTCTTCATAAAAACCAGTCTTACCATTAAAGAATTCAACTTTTATTAGCGGATGTGATCGGCCCCGTTCAATCATAGCAAGTTGGACTCTAATTCGATGCCTCATCTCAGCTGTGGGATAAGTTTTATGACCGTATTTTCCCCCTACCTTTGCTAATAATTGATGGTAGCCGGTCAAGGCAGCAAAAGGAGAAAATTGAGCAGCGCGATCTTCGTTAGTCATTGGCGTATGAGATTGAGAAACATGCCGAGGGGTGTTGATAATATCACGGTACTTTGAGGTATCACTAAACAAGCTTTTTTCTATTTTCAGCAAATCTTCATTTTCCATTATGCTTGGTGCCCTCCAATCTGATTATTTCTTTCCAAAAGAGTAGCACCTTTTTTCAAATCCGCCGCTCGAATAATGGCGTTTTTACCGTACTCATTTTGCAAATCAAGGACAAGCTTTTGTAGCTTTTGATCCTTTTCTTGAACCTTGGAACGATTCTTATGTTTTTTCGTTGAGTCCGTAAATAAATCTAGCTGCTCATTATAATTCGCCAATCTGGCAAGCCGTGGTGAGAGAAGGTGGTTCGCTATTACCGTAATTTTACGAGCTGTCAATCGCCGGTCAAGGTCCGAATCACATAACTTCATAAATGCCTTCATCAATTCTGTACCAGATGAAGTCGGTAAGGAAAGATTAGCCTTTCCATGCATTGGCTTTGGCGCCTGGCGTCCATAGAAGTCTGTCACTAATGGTCCTTGGTAATCCTCCGATATATTAGAAACATCATAGGCGACCCTTAAAGCTACTTGATCAGTTACTAAGTTCTGCTTGGTTAACTGGAGAGCTAATGAATTAACCATCTCTTGAATCACTAACCGGGTTTCTGTAAAGTTATAAGGTCGAGACAACACCTGCCCAGAATACACCCCATGATCTGATGAATGATAATTTTTGATATCTTTAATGGTGGCTGACTCATATCCCCACGCATGGTCAATAATGATTTCCGCATTTTTTCCAAATTCGCGGTATAATACTTCTTCATTCATTGGATCAGATAACTTTCCCAAAGAACAACGAGCAATATCTCCCATTGTATGAAGACCTAGTTTTTTTAGTCGTCGCGCGTATCCAGGACCAATTCGCCAAAAGTCTGTTAGTGGCTGGTGCGCCCAAAGGTAACGGCGGAAAGTATGTTCATTCATCTGTGCAATCCGGACCCCGTCTTTATCCCCTGGAATCCGTTTAGCTACTATATCCATCGCTACTTTCGCTAAGAAAAGATTGGTTCCAATTCCTGCAGTTGCAGTAATCTGGGTCTCTGCTTTGATTGTTTGGATGATTTCCTTAGCTAAAGAACGGGCACTAGCCTGATATTCATTAAGATAATCAGTAATATCCATCATTACCTCATCAATAGAATAAACATGGATCTTTTCTGGTGGTAAATAGCGTAAATAAATTTCATAGATGGCGGCACTTTTTTCAAGATAAAAATTCATTCGTGGGCGCGCAATCCTATAACCAATTTTAAGTTCCGGTGATTTTAATAGTTCATCCCGGTAGATTGAAACAACTGGTGATAATCGCTGGTGAGACATTTCTTTGGCACGACGATTATTTAAATACGCTACCCGTTGTTCCACCTCATACAATCGCGGGCGACCAGCAATGCCAAACCTTTTCAAAGCTGGTGAGACGGCGAGACAAATAGTCTTACTAGTTCGCGATTCATCGGCAACTACGAGGTTAGCGTTTAAAGGATCGAGCCCACACTCAGTACATTCGACCGAGGCATAGAATGATTTTAAATCGATTGCCATATATGTTCGCCCCATCATGAGAATACCTCCATCGCTTCAGTAAATACTATTATATCTTTAAACAAACATATGTTCAAGAAACGGATGAAAAATAAAGGGTTGCAGAAAGTAATTTTCCACAACTCTTTACTCAGCTTAATTTAATTATTCAATATCAATATGGTTTTCGTCGTCATCTGTCTCATCCATCTTAGGAAGAGTAATTGTCAAAACACCATTCTTATATTGAGCTTTAATATCCTTCTTATTTACATCTGGCAAACGATATTGCCGACTCATTTGGCCATACCGACGTTCAGAATGCAGAACATTGCCATCCTTATCACCATCATCATCAAAGGTATCCCGATGACCAGTAACTGTCAAAATATCATTGGCATAATTAATGTGAATATCCTTCTTATCAAATCCAGGCATGTCAATCTTTACGGTATAATTTTTGTCATCTTCTGTAACATCTGTCTTCATGTGATCAGCAACCGGAGTTAGGTTAGAGAAGAAATCATCGTTCATCCAGTTACGCATGTTCATCAAACTATCAAATAAATTATTACGGTTTTGTAATTCATTAGCCATAAAGAATGCTTCCTTTCTTTCTTATTCATCGTCTATGTTAAACGCTTTCAACTAAAATGCAACTAATATGCTAGGGACCATTGACTAAAAAGAATATAATGGAAGTAGGAAAATAGAAAGGAGCCGCGCAAGATGAAAAAAGTCACAATCAATAATGTTTCAATGCCCGCAATTGGAATCGGAACATGGAATATGGGAAATTCTCTCGTCAATCGGTCCACAGAAATTAAAGCCATTCAAACTGCAATTGACGCTGGCGCACAAGCTATTGATACTGCGGAAATGTATGGCGATGGTCGTTCTGAAGCGCTTGTCGCTGAGGCCATCAAACCATATAGTCGGGAAAAGCTATTCTTAATTGATAAAGTTCTTCCTTCAAATGCCAGCAAGACAAAACTTGAGCATAGTTTAGACCAAAGTTTAGCTGCCGTAGGAACAGACTATTTTGACCTTTACCTTTTACACTGGCGAGGTGGGATTCCGTTAGCAGAAACAGTCAACGAATTAGAGAGAGTTAAAAAGGCAGGAAAGATTAAAGCATGGGGAGTCTCAAACTTCGACGTCAGTGATCTTGAAGAATTATGGCGCCTTAAAAATGGCACTGATTGCGTTGCTAATGAGGATCTCTATAATCTCGATAGTCGGGGAATTGAATTTGACCTTCTTCCCTTAATGAAACAACATCAGCTCCCATTAATAGCTTATTCCCCACTTGCACAGGGTGACAGCCTATCTGGAAAGTTAACCAACAATCCGCTACTAAAAGAAATTGCTGCAAATCACCATGCAACTGTCAGCCAGATTATGCTTGCGTGGGTCTTAAGAATTGGAAATGTCCTTGCTATTCCAAAGAGCAGCAGCCCAAAACATGCTGAAGAAAATGTTGCAGCTGCTAATATCGAACTAGGTGATGATGAATTACTTGCTTTACAAAAAGAATTCCCATCACCAACTAAAAAAGTACCCCTTGCAGTAATTTAAGAGTTGTAATGGGACGTAATAAAGCTAAAAAACGAACTACAATTTTGCAGTTCGATTTTTTATATATTTTTAAAGTAAGGAAACTAATAATTAATTTTCTTGATTAGCCTTTACCGGGTGATAGCGATGAAGACGTTGAGATCCTACATCGATTTCTGCTGGATTACCTTTGTGACCCGGCTTAATCTCAACAAGGCCTAACTTAATCGCCCCCACAGGACAAACAAGTGCACAAAGTTGACAACCGACACACTTACTCTTATCAAAAACTGGTTGCCGTTTTTCATCATCCCAAGTTAATGCTTGGTGAGCACCATCTTGACATGAGATAAAGCAACGTCCACAACCGATACACTTATCCCAATCAATCTTAGGGTAAACCTTGTAATTTCGGTCAAGTTGGTTAGTAGGAATAATATTCTTATTAGCTAAGCCGACAAGATCTTGAAGGTGGTCTACATGCTGTTCTTCCATGTAATGCATTAAACCATTAGTAAGATCATCAATGATCCGATAACCATATTCCATGATCGCAGTTGTAACTTGGAGAGTGGTAGCACCTAAAAGAATAAATTCAGCAGCATCTTCCCAGGTCTCAATTCCCCCAATTCCAGAAATCGGTAGTTGTTCAAGGCCAGCTGCTGACCGTAATTGTTGTAAGAAACGTAAAGCAATTGGTTTAACAGCTTTCCCAGATAATCCAGAAACAGAAGATTTACCATCAATATTTGGTAAACCAACCTTCTTCTTCAAATCAACATCAACAATTGATTTAACCGTATTGATTGCGGAAAAGCCATCTGCCCCTCCTTCTAGACATGCCTTTACAACTGGAACCATCGTCGTAATATTTGGTGTCATCTTCGCAAGGACTGGAAGGCTAGTCCCACGTTTAACAGCTTCACAATTCTTCTTACATAATTCTGGATTAGTTCCTACATCAGATCCCATGGTATGAGAAGTCATCTGCGGACAAGAGAAGTTTAGTTCAATCATATCAGCCCCAGCCTCAGTTACTAACTTGGCCAGGTTGGTCCAATCTTCCAAGGTCTCACCCATAATTGAAGCAATCAAAACTTTATTGGGATATTCTTCTTTTAACCGTCGCATATCAGCCAAGTCCTGCTCCAACGGGTGTTCTGATAATTGTTCCATATTCTTAAAGGCAACAAAATGCATGTCTTCCTTGGCTAATTCATCGAACCGGGGAGAAACTTCATCAATCTTAAAGTGTGTTGGTGATAAAGTCTTATATACGATACCGCCCCAACCAGCATCATATGCATTCTTACACATTTCGTAACAGTTCCCAACAGGTGAGGACGACAAGCAAAATGGATTTTCAAAATGAACGCCTAAAAAGTCTACAGATAAATCTTTTTTAATCATTTTCTTGTCCTCCTAACAACCGGTCTATTTCTTCTGCTACTTCTTTTCCTTTCTGTACTGCTACCACAACGGTTTTATCTCCGGCAACAATATCACCAGTCGCAAAGACTTTAGGATCTTTTGTCCGGAATCGTGGTTCACGAAATGGGATTTCATTATGTTGTAAGTCAATGTCGAGTCCTTCTGCATTCGCTTTTTGACCAACTGCTAAAATGATCTTATCAGCAGTAATAGTTAATTCACTCTTAATCTTCCGGTGAGTAAAGGTAGCACGATTCTGATGAACTTCTTTTGGTACGTAACCATCAACAATTGTTACACCTGCTTCTTGAGCACCGGCAAGTTCTTTTTTTAGAAGCCTTAAATTCATCAAACTGCTCATAAACAACATCGGTGACATAAGGGACGTTAAGCTTCTTTAAGGTTGTTACAACATCCATTGCAACATCCCCACCACCAATAACCAGAACATTTTGCGGAAGATCTTCTAAATTGCCCTTGCTTTCTTTTGCCCGGGCTAAAAATGAGATTGCTGATTCGGTACAGATATTGTGTTCAAACATTGGCAGCATCTTTGCTTCACTTGTCCCAATAGCAACAATTACTGCATTGTAACGAGCTTTAAGATCATCCATTGAAATATCTTTACCGACAGTTGTGTTATAGATAATGTGCGCACCAAGGTCGACAATTCGTTGAACTTCATAATCCACAATTTCTTCCGGCAACCGGTACTCAGGGATTCCATAGGTTAAGTAACCGCCAGCCTTAGCAGCTTTTTCATAGATATCAACTGCATAGCCTTTTTCGCGGAGAGTCGTAGCTGCCTGTAAACCTGATGGACCACTACCAATGATGGCAATACTCATCCCGTTTGGCTTACCAGCTTTAAGGATCTTCATATTCATCTTTCGCTCCATATCAGTGACATACCGTTGAATCCCACCGATATCAATTGGTCCATCGATTTTAGCCCGAGTACATGCCTTTTCACAGTAACGTTCAGTTGGACAAACACGCGCACAGATTGATCCTAATGCATTGTTTTCCCGAATCGTTTCAGCTGCCCCTTTGACATTACGAAAAAGAACGCTTCGAATAAATTTGGCCGGATTAGTATGTGCTGGACAGGCTTGTGAACATGGTGCATCATGACATAATAAACATCGTGCAGCTTCCTGCATTACGGTTGTCATCGTGTAACCTTTCGACTCTGTTTCATACTTTGAAGTCATTAGACACCCTCCTCTAAGTTGTGACTCTTTGACAATTTTGTGATAAACGTAACTTTATATATAAATAATATTATATAAACGTTTTCAATATAAGTAAGAGATCCCCTTAATATATTGACCTTTTTATTCTTAAAGTTGATATTATTGTATATACAATATGAATATTTTTATTTAACATCCACAAAAGTTTTTGTATCAAAAATCACAAAAAGAGTCTTATTACTTAATGAAAAATCAAATTCCTTGTACAATTATTACAGAGACACGGTTTGGTTAAATTGAAAGAAGGATTAACATGAAATTTATTTCTTGGAGTGTCAATGGCTTGAAGTCAGCCATTAATCATGGATTTGTCGAAGATTTTAAGCGCCAAGATGCTGACTTCTTCTGTCTACAACGTACACGATTGGATAAAGGCGAAGAACCGCTTCAAATTCCTAATTATTACCAATACTGGAATTATGCGGAAAAGAAGGGCTATTCTGGTACCGCCATTTTCACTAAATATAAGCCAGAAAACGTTATATACGGAATGAATAATTCAATTTTTGATAAAGAAGGGCGACTAATCACGCTCGAATATCCAAACTTCTATTTGATTGATGTATACGTCCCAGTTTCAGGTGAAAAGCTGCAACATCTTGATTATCGTCTTGACTGGGATCGCGCTTTTCTTGATTATGTTACTAATTTGCAAAGTAGTAAGCCAGTAATCATTGGTGGTGATATGAGCGTTGCCTATCAACCAATTGACCTAGCAGAACCAACAGAAGATCATCATAAAGCCGGCTTTACAAAACAAGAACGAGCTGATTTTGGTAAATTACTTGATGCTGGCTTGACGGATACTTTCCGTTATCTTCATCCTAACTTGCATGGTGCATATACCTGGTGGAGTTATCGTTATGACGCACGGGAACGAAATGTTGGTTGGCGCCTCGACTACTTTTTAGTTTCTGATGTATGGAAAGAACGAATTGAAGAAGCCAAGATTCTCTCAGATGTTAAAGGCTCAAGTCACTGTCCAATTGAACTTGTTGCGAATGTTGAATTATAGGAAAACCAAGCTGAATTTTATAATATTTAAACGAAAAGAGGTTGGAAAACTAAAATTTTTCCAACCTCTTTTATCGTATGTTTGAAATTTGTTGATTATCTATTTTATTAAATCTTATTTTAGTACCAACCGTGTGATTGCCAGAATGATTGAGCAGCACTCCAGGAACCGTAACGGCTAGCTACGTATTGATCAGCTACTCGTTCTTGGTTAGCTTCTGAGTAGTCACCATTTAAGTATGATGCTGACAATTGGTACTTACCAATGTATTGACCATTCCGTGCACTGTAGCTACCACCTGATTCGCGAGCTGCGATCCAGGCCTTGGCAGCAGCATCATTTCCAGCTACATTTGAGTTATAGCTAGTTGATGCTTGAGCACTAGATTGTTGTTGTACATTTTGTGTTTGTGGAGTTTGTACTTGTTGTTGAGCAACTGGTACTTGTTGGTTTCGTTGTGCTTGATTTTCAGCAGGTATAGCTTGGGTATCTGCTTGTGGTGCAACATTTGCGGCTGGTAAAGTAGCAACTTCTTCTTGAGTAGCTGGTGCAACTTCACCATCATCCTTGATTACTAATTGTTGACCAACGTAAATCAAGTTCTTATCAGCAATATTATTATTGTTTGCTAATGTATCTACAAAAGTTAGATCGTGACCTAATTTGTAAGAAATCCCAGAAAGGGTGTCACCTGCTTGCACCGTGTAAATACTGTCGGCGTTTGCAGTCGTTGCAGTAGCTACTGTCCCTAATGCAACTGCACCAGTAATCGCTGCTGTAATCTTGGCTACTTTCTTAGATAACTTCATTATAAATTCAATCCATCCTTTTCTCTTAATTAATCAAATAACTCATTTCAACGATAACTACTATACAGGATTAGGGTTACGAGCGGGTTACTAGGACTTATCAAATTTCGTTATTTCTGTAATTTTTTGTAACAAACGTTCGCTGATTTTTTTATAGTCGTTTAAACGTTGATTTAATCGCTTTTGAGTGACTTGTAAAATTATAACTAGAATTATCTCATGCAAAAATTATTCAAAAAAACTGCTCATTTTTTTCTTGACGACACAAAAATCGCCCTGTAACAGACTGTTTGTTACAGGGCAATGACAAAGTTGTCTTAATCGTAATCTTAATTATTCATCAAAACATCAAGCAATTCTTGAGCTGATTCTTTCAAAGCATCCTTTGACTTGTCATTACCAAGGTGAGTAAAGATTTCTCCAACGTATACATCTTGGTCAAATAGCTTTGTAAAGACCTTGTCAATAATTGGCTTAGTTAATTTTGGTTCTTGAACTGGACCAAATGGGTTAGCAAAGAATGTTTTGCTCATTCCAACTTCATCAGTTGTTCCAAGAGCCTTCCGTTGTCCAGCAATAAATACTTTTTCTGCTTCTTCCTTTGTATCAAAACGATGAATACCAACTTCATCACTATAATTGTTAGCGTATAGCCACATATCAATATGGTGATGTTTGATTACGTTTTCGTAGGTATCAGCAGGAATAATAACCCGGGCATTCTTTTGTTCAGGATTAAGGTAAACACCACGGTCCATGTTATTGAAGGCCACGGCACTACTCAAATCATCAAGACGAACAAAGGCACCAGTTTCTGTTCCTTGAGCATATACCCCTGGTTCACCATCAGTAAGGGTAAAGCTTCCCATGTCGTCAAAAATTGTTTCCATGCTGACAATCTTATCGTCAGCTAATTCTTGCAATGCTTCAATTGATTCTGACTTCCCGGCACCTGAATCACCGAAGAAAACAACATTCTTTTCTTTACCATTAGTAAATTTAATCTTCAACATGGACCCGTGAATTGGCAAGCGACCATTGTAAATTTGATGAAGGTTATGAAGAGTTAAGCACATCTTCTTCATGTAACCAAAGTAAGTAGTCTTATCTGTGTAAGGAACTTCACCAACCCACAAATCATTCTTTTCGTCACGATAGTAATGAGAAACCATGCCTTCTGTTTCTTTTAGACCGAAAAGAAGAATCATATCAGGTTTTTGCTCCTTAATCTCATCAGGTGATGCAATTTCAAATAAGTTTGAAAGAGCAATTCCGTTTACCAAGTAATCAACATTGAAGTAAATGAAGGCTAAACTTTCACCAATCTTGGCTGGGTAACAATACCACTTACCACGTTCGCCATGGAAACGTTCGATTGGATTATCTTTTACTTCAGAAAAGACGCCTTCCCGTTTGTTACTCTTAGTGTGCATCATCATTGGTGGACGAAGCATCACTGTATTAATAAAATCAATATCCTTTAGTTCTTCATAACCAGCTGGAATCTTCCAATCTTGTTGTTGAACTAAAATGGTTGCGTTAGTTGCCGCATTAACTTGCCGGTATGTCCGGTTTTCAAAACCTTGAAGCTTTTCCTCGAGAATCCGATATGCCTTTCGTACCAAGTCATTAAATTGAGTATCAATAGTCCGGAATTCGTTACCGATAATCTTATTATCACTAAGATTAATTACTGATACCCGTAATAGTGAACGATAGTATGAGTATAATTCTTCAACACTCTCAAGAATATCTTTAGGGTCATATTCATCAAATGCACTATCATCATCAAAAAGAACTTTCTTTAAGATATCAACAAACTTGTTAACAGTGGCATTATCAAAAGCATCATCATCATTATCAGGGTTACGTGAAGCTAAATACAGACGAACAATTCCCTTTACTTCATCACTATTAATTAATGATGGAATATCAGTAAAGTAATTTTGACTATAGTTTAACATTGCAACACCGCGGTCAGGATTTACATATAATGATTTTGTATCAATAATCTGACTCTCTTTTGACATGGATCTCATCCTTTCATCACTTGAATAACTCTATTATAATATATTTTTTAAGATTAGGATGAAAATAATATTAACTTTTTTTCATTTTACTAAAAAAGAGGAAATCATCCCTTTATTGAGACAATTTCCTACTTTAACAATTAATTATTAAATTTTAGTACCAACCATGTGATTGCCAGAATGATTGAGCGGCACTCCAAGAGCCATAACGGTTAGTTACGTATTGATCAGCTACACGTTCTTGGTTAGCTTCTGAATAGTCACCGTTTAAGTATGATGATGACAATTGGTACTTACCAACGTATTGGCCGTTACGTGCACTGTAACTACCACCAGATTCACGGGCAGCAATCCAAGCCTTAGCCGCAGCATCATTACCACTTACACTTGAGCTGTAGTTTGAGCTAGTAGCTTGAGTTTGTACTGGCGCACTGTAGCTTTGTTGAGCAGCAGAAGCAGTTGATTGTTGTGGTGCTACTGATTGTACTGGCGCTTGTTGTTGCACAGGTGCTTGAGATTGTACTGGAGCCTGTGATTGAGCAGGTGCAGAAACTGGTGTAGCTGATGATTGTACTTGACTTGTTGCTACAGGAGCCTGGCTAGCAACTACTGGAGCTTGGCTAGGTTGTTGACTTTCAACGCTAGCTGATGCTGGAGCTTGAGATGCTTCCGGTAAGGTAGCAGCTTGTTGAGCAGTTGCTTGGGTTACTTCACCGTCATCTTTAATTACTAACTTTTGACCAACATAAATTAAGTTCTTATTGGCAATTTGATTAGTTGAAGCTAAAGAGTCAACATAAGTTAAGTCATGACCTAACTTATAGGAAATACTTGATAAGGTATCACCACTTTGCACCGTGTAAACAGAATCAGCATTAGCAGTAGTTGCAGTAGCGAATGTTCCCAAGGCAACAGCACCTGCAACGGCAGCAGTGATTTTCGCGATGTTTTTAGTTAACTTCATAAAGAAAAATCCCATCCTTTTCATAAAATTCTTTTTATTAGTTAGTTATTTATTAGTTTAATTTAGTTTATGTTGTTGAGTCCTCATATCTCTCAACACCTATTACTATACTCCCTCAAAATTACATGCGGATTACTCCGAAATATCAATTCAGTTGATTTTCGTAATACTTTGTAATAAAAATTTTAATAGTTTGTCAAGTAAATTAACCTCGGCCACGTCCTGATGGCAACTTAGGTCTAACTAACTTTTCACCAGAATTAGCCAAAATTTGTAACATAATAATAAATAAGTCGCTGAATTTTTCTTATCAAGAAGAATTTCAACGACTTATTTTTCGTTATTAATGATTTCTTGTAACATTGCTGTAATTAACTTTAAGCTTATTCAGCAGTCATTATTTGTTTTAACCAGTTATCACTATTAGCCAATTCTTTTAATGAATGGATATCTTCGCTAATTGTCAGTGGTTCACCGGCTTTTACTTTAAAAGGTGCTCCAATGACCGTTTCTGGATCCCGATATTGGATAAGAGTGGCAGAAGTTCCCTTACCAAAACCATCGACCATTGCAGTTAAATGCTGTGTTCCGTCTAAGGCAATTACTGGCACCCACTGAGTATTTTGACCATCTAGAAAGCTATAAAGGTCAACAGTCGCTTTAGTTTGTACTTGGCTCGCTACCTCAAACTGCAGGGTTGAACCATGGGCTTGGTATGCATGAATTGCCCGATAGATATTTTTACTAGTTGAGCGATTTGCCTGCCGGTACGTAACGTGCGCGTTAGCTCCGACTAAAATCTCCGTCCCTTCATATGATGGTAATAACGTATCATTAACCATCCGTTCTTCAATTACTACGTTAACTCCCGCGCTGACGACAATAATATTATGGGAGTTAGTAGAATTAAGGTGGGGACCATAAACAATTGGTCGTTCCCGAATAACCTGTGGACGCAAATATATAAACTGCCCACAATCAATATTTGCAAGGTGCATGGCTGCTAACTGGCTCTCCTGCCAAAAGATCGCCTTCTCCATCAAATTTTCTTGTAGTAGTGTTGAGTATTCATTAACCGCTTCTTCAAGAGGCATCGCAGTTAGGCTATCTTCCTGTAAGGAAAGCCACCCCCTGCTCATACCAGTTGTCCCCTTTTGCCAGTGATCCACCCATTCTTCTTGGGTAGGTAAAGTTGGGAAACGTGATTGCAGCAGAACTGCTAGTTGACGTTTTTTCTCTAACCATGCTGGCTCTTGCTTCCAAATTTTTGCCATCGTTTTCTCCTCTAATGAACAAGCTTACCCCAAATAACCACTTTCCCCGTTTGAAGAGATTGCGGAACGTCAATAATTCGTTGGTTAGAACTCCCCCTGAATTGAAGGGTAAGATCTTTTTTAGCCAGCAAGAATCGACCATCGACTAAAATATCGAGGTAGTGCAAAAGTTCAAGTTTATCGCTCGACTCCTTCATCAATTCTTCCCAAGTATAGCCAGACCAAGACCAAATATCCTTTTCATGACCGAATTCTTTCCGGACCCGTTTAACTAACTTCAGACAAACCTGAGTATTAAGGAATGGTTCACCACCTAATAAAGTCAATCCTTGAACATAACTCTGGGAAAGGTCTTCAATAATTTGATCTTCTAAATCCTGAGTGTATGGCTGCCCGTAATGAAAATTCTGCGCTGCCTTGTTATAGCAACCAGGACAATTAAAAAAGCATCCACTAACATATAGACTACACCGGACCCCTTCCCCATCAACAAAATTGAAAGGTTTATAGTCTGCAATATATTGTAGTGAATGATCCTTCGCTAACCATTCTTGTGGTTTAGGGTTACGGGGTAATCGTGTTTCTGCCATTTCATTTTCCTCCTATATAATAAAAGGCCGGTAGCTTTGCGGGCAACTGGCCTTTTGATAATTAATTAAATTTGATCACCAGTAATGTGAGCATGGGCTTTATTATCCATTTGCCGCTGTTGCTCAAATTCAGCTGCATTCTTGATCATTCCAGCATTCATATGTTTAACCCGGTGAATAATTTCCTCATGCCGTCCATGAACCATTGGCCGCTGTTGAGGATTACCAAGATAACCACATGTCCGCTTAACAACATCACAAGTTGCTGGGTCATGGTTTCCACACTGCGGACACTTAAAACCGCGAGCAGTTGCTTCAAATTCACCTTTGAATCCACACTTAAAACACTGATCAATTGAAGTATTCGTTCCAAGATAGCCAACATGATCATATGCCCAGTCCCACACTGCTTCTAAGGCTTTTGGATTTTGGCGTAAGTTGGGGTATTCGCAATAATGAATAAAACCACCAGCCGCATACTTAGGAAAAGCCTCTTCAAATGATAACTTTTCAAATGGTGTCGGATGTTTACGAACATCATAGTGGAAACTATTTGTGTAGTATTCCTTATCTGTTACATCTTCAACCCGACCAAACTTCTTCAAATCATCTTGACAGAATGTATCTGTTAACGATTCAGCAGGAGTGGAATAAAGACTAAAGTGATATCCTTCTTCCTTTTCCCATTCAGCACATAAATCATGCATTGCCTTAGTAATTGCAATCGCAAAGTCATGTGCTTCTTTATTATGCTCCCAATTTGATCCATAGAAAGTCGTACATACTTCATATAAACCAATATAGCCCAGTGAAACGGTCGCCCGACTATTCTTGAAGACTTCATCGACACTATCAGTCCTCTTTAGCCGTTTACCAAATGCTCCATACATATACAGGAGGGGGGCATTTTCTGGCTTGGCTTCTTTAGTGCGTTTAATCCGGTAATCCAAGGCAATCTTACAAACATTCATCTTCTCTTGAAAGATTTCCCAGAAAAGTTGCTTGTCCCCATGAGCCTCCAGGGCAATCCGTGGCAAGTTGACTGTCACTACCCCTAAGTTCATCCGTCCTGAGTTTACTTCTTTACCAGTTTCTGGATCTGTCCATCCCTGTAAGAACGAGCGGCAACCCATTGGTGTCTTAAAACTCCCTGTCAGTTCCTTAATCTTGTCATACATCAAAAGATCTGGATACATCCGCTTCGTTGAACACTCAAGCGCTAGTTGCTTGATATCATAATTAGGGTCTTCAGGGTCAAGATTTAAACCCCGTTTAATAGTAAAAGTTAATTTAGGAAAGATGGCTGTACGATGTTCCTTACCAAGGCCCTTAATCCGGATCATTAAAATAGCCTTTTGGATCTCCCGGGCAATCCAACTTGTTCCTAAGCCAAAGTTAATGGTCGTAAATGGAGTTTGACCTTGACTAGAATAAAGGGTATTAATCTCGTATTCTAAAGCCTGCATTGCATCGTAAATATCCTTTTTTGTCTTCTCACGAGAAAATTCTTCCCGTTTTTCTGGTACTATCCACTCTTCGGCATCCTTCATATGCTTTTCATAATTTAGTTTTGCATATGGTTCCAATAATTGATCAATCCGATTAGCAGAGCATCCCCCATATTGCAGTGAAGCCACGTTAGCAATAATCTGCGACATCTGCGCGGTTGCCGTTTGAATCGAGCGTGGTGAAGAAACCCAAGCATTACCAATCTTAAAGCCATGCTTAAACATCTCATCAAAGTCAATTAAACAACAGTTAGTTTCAGGCGTTACCGGTGAGTAGTCAAGGTCATGCCAGTGAATATCACCACGAAGATGCGCCTTGGCCACAATACCTGGAAGCATCCGTAATCCTAATGCACGACTCACAACCCCTGCTTCAAGGTCACGTTGAGTATTAAAAACATGGCTATCTTTATTAGCATTTTCATGCACAATCCGTGAGTTTCGGTCGAAAAGCTGCTCTAACTTATTTTGGGGATTAGTAGCTTCAGCAAATGCTTCCTCATCATGCTGGCGATAATCACGGTAAACTTTTGCCAATTCTTCATGATTAGCATTGACCAGTCCTTGAACAAAGAGATCTGCAATCTTTTTAGTAGTGACAGTTGTTTGATTAAGCAAGGCATCCAATAAGGTAACATAAACACTGTGGCTAGTCTGCTCATCAGCATTGAGCGCATTTAAAACAAGGTTAATCTTATAGGAATAGAATGGTGTTACTGTTCCATCACGTTTAACTACTTGAACACTTGTTAAACTTTGAAGATCCTTCTTATCAATTATTTGCACTTTCATTTTTATTTCCCCTCTCGTAATTAACGTTATCTATCATAGCTCAAAATACAACTTATAGGAAGTATTGACATTCGAAACACTATATGTTGTGGTCAAATTACTTCTTTAAATATTCTGTTTATATTCTATTCTGATTTACCAGGAATAAAATGAGGATACAAGCAACGACGCTATTTTGCGATTATTGTAAGACCTTTTAAATCATTTATTTTTAAATTCCTATTATCACTGAATAGAATTTTTTATCCCGAAAAGCTTAAATTTGAAAACGCTAAACCTAACTTAATAATCTTAATCAATATACTTAAGATTATTAGTTATTAAAAAAATAACTTACGAGCAGATAGCACGATTTGCTAGACTAATTCTTGTGCAATTTTTAGGGTAAAAGGAGTTTTTATATTTATGGAAAATGCTTTACAAGCGCGTAAGCAAGCAGCGCACCCAGGATTAATGATGGTTAGTATGCTGCTGGGAGCTTTTGTCGGAATGTTTAGTGAGACTTCACTAAACATCGCCTTGCCAAAATTGATGACTGCTTTTCAAGTAAGTACGTCAACAATTCAATGGTTAGTTACTGGATATATGTTAATTATTGGGATTATCTTGCCACTGTCCAGTATTATTACTAAATGGTTTACGACCCGCCAAGTCATTATTTTTGCATTAATTGACTTCATGGTTGGGGCTTGTATTTCTGCCTTAGCGCATAATTTTACTATTTTGTTGATTGGACGAATGATTCAAGGGATCGGAACAGGTTTAATTCTTCCATTAATGTTTGCAGTGGTAATACAAATCTTCCCACCGAAACAAATTGGAGCGGTTCTAGGAATGTGTGCCCTCGTAATTATGTTTGCCCCTGCAATCGGTCCTACTTTAACCGGGCTAATTCTTGCTAAATTATCATGGCAATGGATCTTCTGGTTATTTATTCCGTTTTTATTTATTGCCTTGATTTTTGCTATCACTTCATTAGAAAATGTTGGTGAAATTACTAAGCCGCATGTTGATGTGCTCTCAATTATTGAATCGGCAGTAGGTTGTTCAGGACTAGTTATTGGTGCTAGTTTGGCTAGTGAAGATGGTTGGACTTCACATACAGTTCTTAGTGCGTTAATAATCGGAATTATTGTTTTAATCTTTTACGCCCATCGCCAACTTCATCTGAAAGAACCAATTTTAAACCTTCATATCTTTAAGTATCCGGCCTTCACAATTGGTTCTTCAATCGTGATGCTTGATTTTGGAATTATTCTGTCGACGATGTATCTTTTACCGTTATTCTACCAACGAGGGCTCTTAGTTTCTGTTGCCCTTACTGGATTAGTAATGCTCCCTGGTGGAATTATTAATGCAGCCACTTCTGCAATTGCAGGTCGTCTTTACGACAGCATTGGAGCTAAACGTCCTGTATTAATTGGTTTTATCCTTGCTTTATTTGGCGCTTTGATGTTGGCCTTCACTACATCACATAGTTCACTTCTTTATGTAATCTGTGCCCATATCATTTTAATGATTGGTTGTCCTTTAGCAATGTCTCCTGCACAAACTAATGCTCTAAGCGCGCTCTCTGGATTAGAATCTGGAGATGGCAGTACAATCAATCATGAATACAATGCAACAGGTTATCGGTGCTCTTGCAACAGCCCTAGCTACTAGTTGCTTAGCTTGGGGTAGTTCTTCTATTAGTGAATCTGAAGCTATTCGCTTTACCAATGGTTTCCACTACGGCATTTACTTTGCAATTATCTTAATTGTGGTAGCACTACTCTTATCATTCAAAATTAAAGATCAGAAAGAGTAAAAAAAATCCTCACTACTCATGCAGGTAGTGGGGATTTATTTGGCTCTACGTCAAGTAGTGTTGATACGTAAATATGAATTTTCGTCAATTAAATTGGTCTAGTTAGAATCGTCCATTCGTGACGGTTCTTTTTAGTTATTTTGAATTTGGTGACCAATAATTAAATAAATTCTGGCCTTAAAAGCTGTAAAATAGCGATAGCCACAGACAACACGTTTAATTGTCTTAATTCGATTATTAATTCCTTCTGTTCGACCGTTTGAAAATTTGGTTTCAAAACCACGCTTAATTCCATCCTTATAACGAGTTAAAACACGGCAACGATGAATTGTATAATGATTTACATCAGCTGGGCGAAGTTTAAGCAACTTGAAAAAAGTTGTAAAATCACGTTGATTATAAGCTTGCTTTAAGGATTGAATGAAATTATAAGTAGCACTCAACTCTTGATCGTAGGCTAACATTAAATCTAAAATAGTACCCGAATTAACGACCTGATGAAAATAACGACCTTCATAATATTGCTTAGTGCTTAAGCGTTCACGATCTTGAAGGAATAATCGCCAATAGTGTTTAAGGCGTCGAGCTTGTTTTTGCGCTTGTGGATCCCCTTTTCGCAAACGATTAAAGACGTGAATTCGAACATGGTTCATTGTGTCATTAAGGTGCTTGGCAATATGAAAACGATCATAGATAATTTGAGCACAAGGAAAGACTGTTTTGACTATTTGGTCATAAGCGGCGCTCATATCCATTACTAGATACTTTACTCGGCGTCGAGCATGTTGAGTGAACTGTTGATAATGACTAAATAAACTACGTAATCGGCGATCTTCAAGCAGTTCGAATAGGCGGCTACGATCACCATCAACCGCGATAAAGCTCATTTTCCCTTTAGCACTTCGCATTGACTTAAATTCATCAATACAAAGTGTTTCTGGTAGATAGTTTAGATTTGGCTTGTATTGATCAGCGAGGTCCAAAAGGACTCGCTGAACCGAAGCCTCGCTAATAAATAAATCATGGGCGATGTCTTTAATCGTTTGAATACGGGTAAGACGAAGAATAATTTCTCGCCTTAAATCGGTGCTAATCGTCCGTCCCTTTTCGAATAGATAACTAGTCGCATTAAACGTTGTATGACAGTCAGGACATTGAAAACGTTGAGTATTAACAATTAGCATTAATGGCTGCGCCCTAAACTGTCCATATTTATGCTTAGCCTGATAAAAGCCATATTTTAAGATTTGTCCATGATTAACACCCCCACAGTTGGGACAAGCTCGTGGGGTATAGGAAAGAGTGCAGTAAATTTGTGCTACCCGGACCTTTTTGATTACTTTATATTCCAACCAGTGATGAGGAAAATCTAAATGGGGGTCTGTTAAATTGAGGAGATTGCTTGTATCACTATCCATAGAGGTTACCTTCTTTTCTATGTGATTTGGCGATTTCATTGTATCAAAGGGTGGGCCTCTTTTTTATTTCCTGAAATGTCAATTTAAATTAGAAAAAAGGTGAAAGTTGTTCTTCTGTGACATGACTCAAGAATACTTCTAATGGTGTACGATAATTAAGAGATTTTCGTGGGATATTGTTGCGACGATGCATTAG
>NZ_NGPY01000020.1:0-18492 GCF_002254085.1 Limosilactobacillus reuteri
ACTGGTTCAAATCAATTGGTATCTGAATTCACGGCCACTTAAATGTCTTAATTGGCATACACCAATCGAGATCTTCTTGCTTAATCTACGTCACTAAATTCGTTCAAGTTATTTCTTGCAATCTGCCAAAATTATTAAACCTGTGATTTAATTAACGTGTTTAAGTGAAAGTAATTTATTTGTAGAAAGTCAGGTAATATTATGCAAGGAAAAAGCCACTATAAGCTTTTTAAAGCTGGTAAAAACTGGTGTACGATGATGATTACGCTAGTAGCAGTGGCAGCAGGAGTTTCTGTTGCTAGTGGAACAGTGCATGCAGATACAGCAACTGCTCCAGCTCAAACCCCAACTGTTGCTTTAACTAACGAGTCAGTAGACAAGGGTGCTCAACCTTCCGATGTTAAGACGCCTAATTTGGCAACTGATAAGCAACAGGACAAAGATATTGATTTTCAAACACCAGTAAATACTGGTTATATCGATACAGTAACTGCTGATACTGACAAGGCTAACACAATTGATGTTAGCGGTTGGCATGCTACAAACCAGTATAAGACAGGAATGGACCATTACTTAATTGCTTTAAATGGTGATAATAATCAGGAATTATATCGTGGAAAAGTAGAAACAGTTAGTCGTCCAGATGTTCAAAAGGTTTACCCTAAAGCTCCGATTTCTGAAAATGGTGGTTTTAAAGCTTCGATTCCAGTAGATCGTCTAAATAATGCTTCTTCGGTCCGCTTCGTTTCACGTTATACTAATGATGCCAACGGTGAAATAAACGGTGGTGCCGATTTTTGGTATCCTACGATTCAAACTAAGGCTGCCTATTTAGATAACTTCAAAGTTAATGGTAACAATATTGAAGTTTCTGGCTGGCATGCAGATGACCAGTCTGTCAACAAGCCAAACCATTTCTTGATTCTTTTTGATAAGACTAAGAACAAGGAAATCACCCGTCAAGCTGTTAAGACTTTGGCAAGTTCTGATGTAGCACGAAATGGCTATAATGAAATTGTTAATGCGGATCATTCCCGTTTCAGTGCTAACTTTACCATCACCTCAGCAATGTTAGGCGATGAATTAACGATTGTTAGTCGTTACAGCTCTGATGCCAAGAATGGTGAAGGAAATCGTTCAGATTACTGGTTCAATAATTCTCTTAAATTAGATAAAGACAAAAATGCCGGTTACCTCGATCAATTTAGAATTGATAATAAGTCTAACAAAGTGATTGTTAGTGGTTGGAATGCTAATGATCAATCTACTGTATTAACTAACCATTACCTAATCTTGTTTGATAAGACGGCAAATCATGAAATTGCTCGCCAAGCTGTTAAGACACTGGCAAGTGCGGATGTTGCCCAAAATGGCTTTGCTGATGTTAATAATGCTGATCAAGCACGTTTTACAACTTCCTTTGATATTACCCCAGCAATGGTCGGTCATCAATTTGTTCTCGTTAGCCGCTACACTGATGATGCAACTCATGGTGAAGGAAATCATTCCGACTATTGGTATAATCAAGCAGTAGACGTATATGCAAATCAAGCTGGTTACCTTGACCAATTCCACGTTAATGGTGCAAATAAACAAGTAGTAGTAAGTGGCTGGCATGCGGCTGATGCTTCCGCCCTCTTAAAGAACCATTATCTTATTCTATTTGACAAGACTGCAAATCGTGAAGTTGCTCGTGAAAATGTAAAGGTGGCTCCTAGCGCTGATGTTGCTCGCAATGGATATGGTAACATTCAAAATGCTGGTCAATCGCGCTACAGTACAACGTTTGATATCACTCCAGCAATGGTTGGTCACCAATTTGTTCTTGTCAGTCGTTATACTGATGATGCCAAGAATGGGGAAGGGAACCATATTGATTATTGGTATAACAATAATGTGAACTTAAATAATAATCAGGCATGGTTAGATCACTTTACTCAAAATGGTACAACTATTTCTGCTTCTGGTTGGCACGCTGATGATGCATCGATGATTGACTCTCATCACTTTATAATTTTATGGGATTTAAGTAAGGGTCGTGAAATCGCTCGAAAAGAAGTAACTAATGTTGCCAGTCCAGATATTAATAACGTTTATGGTAATATCTTAGGCGCAAATAATGCTCGATTTACAGTTGACTTTAATATTGATGATCAATATGCTCATGATGCAATGCAATTAATTAGTCGATACAGTAATGCGGATAACGGGGAAGGTAATTACTCACAAAACTGGCTTACAAACCAGTACTTGAATCTTTATCAAAACCCATCATGGATGTACCAAATTAACTATAGTCAAATCCAACCAAGTGGTCCCGTTGGTCATAACATCGGCCCTGGTTATGAAGGAATTAAGACGCAACTAGTTAAGGATCGAATTGGGACTGGTTATCAACATAACACTTACACTACCGCTGATGCTTACCGGGTAATGAGTGTTCAACGAGCTCATGGCTTACCAGCAACTGGTTGGGTTGATTATAATACTTGGGTTGCATTAGGCCTTCCTGCTGATCAATGGACAAGTATTGATAGCTATGTAGCACCACTTGGAGCAGGTGCAGGTGCATCACGTTCGGATCATATTGAAGCCATGATTCGGCAAGCTTCTCAATACATGAATAAGCCATGGCTTGCAGGATGTTCTTCATCCCCAGCTTATGGTGTTGATTGTTCTGGGTTAGTAATGCAAGCTCTATATGCTGGTGGAATTAATCCAACTTCATGTAGTTCAATTTATCACGGTTTCCCTGGCAATGAATGGAATTCTCGAAACCTCTTTGCTGACCCTCATTTTATGAACGTTTCATATAATGATCGGCAACGCGGGGACCTTGTCTTCTACTATCAACCAGGAACCCATACTATTTGGCACGTTGCGATTTATCTCGGTAATAACCAAGTAATTGAAAGTTGGCCACCAAGAGTAATGGTTCAACCAATTATTAATGGTCAACGTAATGTAATTGCAGGTATCAGACGAGTATTTGCTTAAGATTTAAAAAGGGTTAGAGTGTTGGGGAACATTTCTAACCCTTTTATTGTTTGTTTAATAATAAATTGGGAGATTAAAATGGAAAATAAAAAACATTTTAAGTTATATAAAAGTGGTAAAAAATGGATGATTGCGACAATAACTACAATTGCGATCTCAACTGGCGTAGTATTTAGTGAGAATGTGCTTGCTGATACTCAACAGCCGCAATCAACTGGCCAAGTTCAAAAAATTAACAACCCTACTAATGATCAAACTTATGACCATCAAGATAAAGGTAATTATGGTTATCTTGATCAGGCTAACTTTAATGATGACCAACTTCAAGTAACTGGTTGGCAAGCAACTAACCAGTCCCTTGATGAACAGAATCGATTTGTAATTGCTTACGATAGTACAACAAATAAAGAATTAGGACGAAGCAAAGTAATAAATAACGTTACTCGTCCAGATGTTGCAAAGGTCCACAATGTGTACAATGCTGCTAACTCTGGTTACAATTCAAATATTAAGTTAAATACTAAAAATATGCAGGATGAAAATGATTCTATCCAACTTGTTAGCCGTTATAGCAATACGCAAACTGGTGAGGGACAACACACAGACTGGTGGTCACAACCAATTGCAATTGATAAAAATAACTATGGTAGTTTAGACCAATTTCAGGTTCAAAATGGTCAGTTATCTGTTGCAGGCTGGCATGCCACTAATGGTTCGATTAATCGTGATCATCACTTCTTAATTTTGTTTGATCAAACTGCCGGCCATGAAATTAGTCGCCAAGAAGTTAAGAAAGTAGCGCGTCCAGATGTTGTCCGTGTTTATCCAAACATAATGAATGCAGATAATTCCGGCTTTAAAGCTGTCTTTAATGTTGCTAATCTTGATCCTAACCATCAATATCAGATTTTAAGCCGGTATAGTAATGCTGCTAATGGAGAAGGATCTTACGTTACTGAATGGTTTGCACCACGAAGAATTGCACCAGTTAACCGAGTAAATGAGGGCTGGCTTGACGGTTTTAATATTAGTGAACCTGGTCAGTTAACCGTTGCAGGCTGGCATGCTAGTGATTTATCTAACGTTGCCAGCAACCGATTTATTATCATTTTTGATCGAACAGCTAATCGGCAAGTAGCCTCAATGAAAATTAATGGGATTGCTCGCCCAGATGTTGCCAAAGCCTATCCTCACGTCTTAAATGCCGAAAATGCAGGTTTTAATGTAACCTTTAATTTGAATTCACTCCAACCAGGTCATCAATATTCAGTCGTTAGTCGATACTCAGCAGATCCAAATGGTAACGGTAATGACGGTCAACATATTGATTTTTGGTCATCACCAGTTACTTTAAACCAAACAGCATCTTACGTTGATCAAGTAAAGGTGACTGATCAAGGATTGCATGTTCAGGGATGGCTGGCAAGCGATAATAGTTTAATTCAGCAGAATCCTTACCTTATTGTTCTGTTTGACGGGAAAGAAATTACCCGCCAAAAGTTATCCTTAATTGCCCGCCCAGATGTTGGCCAAGTATACCCAACGATGTACGGTAGCGCAGAGAGTGGTTTCAGTACGGATATTAAGTTAAGTACAGATCAACTCAATAAACTAGTTAACGGTAATCTTCAAATCTTATTACGTTTTTCAGCAGCTACTGGTGGCAACCCAGATCTTAACCAGGGAGTAACTGATCAATTCAGTGGTAATTACTTCACAAATATGGGAAATGCTAATGTTAGCTTGGACGGCAATAATATTAATATTAAGGGATGGCATGAAGCGATCGGTGAAAATAGCCGACCTTATCAATATTTAATTGTTGTCGGCCTTGATGGTCATGAGTTCTATCGAGTCAAATTAGATAATACAAATTCAAGCCTAAATAGTTCAAATACGTCATGGCTTAATAACAATAAGTCGTCTTTTGCGGCAACTTTACCTGTTAGCGCAGCAATGAATCATCGAGGAATTAAAGTTATTCATCGTTATACTGATGATGCAAATGGCAATGGTAATTATCTAGATTTCTGGTCTCCACAAATTGACATTAATGATGGCTTCCAGAGTCTTAATGGTGGGACCGTTTATTATGATCCAGTAAATGGTCAATTAGCAACTGGGTGGCGAACAATTAATGGTAACCGTTATTATTTCTCTGATGGTTATGAATGCCAACCAGATCCAGATGATTTATGGGTATACAATGACCAATTGCATGGTCAAATGTATACCGGAATAAACTGGGTCGATGGTCATTGCTATAACTTTGGAAATGATGGAATTGCCCGTGCGCTTCCACAAAACGATGGATGGAGTTGGCCGTTCCCACAGTCTGGCGAAGGTTGGCATTATCAGGGACAAAAATTTGGCTATACCAGCAATATTCGCAAGAATGGCTACCATGATGGCTTAGACTTTGGGACCCAGGACCACCCTGGTTCAGCTGTTCATGCTGTTCATGGTGGTCGCGTATTAGATGTTAATACTGTTCGTGATAATAATGGACAAACAATGTGGTGATTTACAACAATTTGGGATGGTCGCTTCCTTTATGTCTACCAAGAAGCATTTAGTAACCGGAATAAGATTACTGTAAAACCAAATGATATTATTTACGCGGGCCAAGTAATTGGCTACCGTGATAAGGATCATCTTCATTTGGGAATCAATACTAGTCCAAATTATGGTGTTGACCTTAAAAATTCATTTGTACCAAGTTGGTCTGATTCCATCAAGGCAACGGGTCATGGTGAATGGATTGATCCAGCATGGGCGATTAGGAATCGTATTTAAAACATTTTTATCGGGTCATGTAGTTTTAATGGCTTTTCTTCAAAAAAACTTCCTCCTCAGCCGAGCAGGAAGTTTTTTCTTTTACCCTCTTGCCAAATCTCTCATTTACATATATACTTAGTCACATAAGTAATGAAGTGTTAAACGAAAAGGAGGTGCACTTATGAATTTCGACTTTAATGATTCAACGCCGCTTTATCAACAAATTGCTGACCAGCTTGAAGAGATGATTTTCTCTGGGGGCTTTGATGAAGGTTCGCAGGTACCGTCAACGACCCAGCTTTCTCAGCAATTGCATATCAATCCTGCGACAGTTCTTAAGGGGATGAATATTTTGGTTAATAAAGACCTCTTAGAAAAGCGACGTGGGCTCGGGATGTTTGTAAAAAAAGGTGCACAACAAAAAATTATGGAACAACGTAAAGAAAGTTTTTATAACGACTATGTAAAGAGTTTACTAGTTGAAGCAGGTAAGCTTGGAATTACCAAACAGCATTTATTAGACTTAATCGAACGAGGTGAGAATGATGGATCAATTAATAGTTAAAAATATTGTCAAAAAGTATCATCGCCAAACAGTATTGGATAATATTTCATTTACCCTAGAACCTGCTAAAATTTATGGTCTCCTTGGCCGGAATGGGGCTGGGAAGACGACTCTTCTTAATATTATGAGCAACCGGATTTTTCCAACGAATGGGGAAGTACAAATTGGTAATGAAGATGTTAATAACAATGATGACCTCCTCAGCAAGATCTTTTTGATGAGTGAAGTTAATCTTTATCCGCGTCACATGAAGATAAGTCAAACCTTTGACTTGGCCGATGCCGCTTATAATAACTTTGACTATGACTTAGCCAACCGTCTCCTCAAGGTATTCGGCTTGAATGACCGGATGAAGATTACTAACTTATCGACTGGGCAACGGACGGCCTCCAAGCTAATCGTCGCCTTAGCAGTCAATGCTGATTATATTTTATTAGATGAACCGATTTTAGGTTTAGATGCTAATCACCGTGATAGCTTCTATAAAGAATTAGTTAAGACTTATCAAGAACGGCCACGCACTTTTATCTTATCAACCCACTTAATTGAAGAAATTCAGCAATTAGTCGAACATGTCCTCATCATGGATCAACACCGCATCATTATTAATGAAGATACAGAAGGTTTATTAGCTAAGGCTTATGCAATTAGTGGCCCAGAAAAAATGGTTGATGAGTATACTGCAGGCTTAAAAGTGCTTAAAACAGAAATGATGGGTAATATTAAGACTGCCTACTTACTTGATCGCTTAGATGAACAGCGTGTGATTCCTGATCAAGTTAAGATTGGTCATTATGATTTGCAGCATTTATTCATTTACTTAACGAATGGGGGAGAATACTAATGGAAAATCAAAAGAGAAACCTTGTTATTTCAACCATGTTTCAACAAGCAGGTCACGCTACAGGAATTGCCTTAGGTTGGGGGCTGGGAATTGCATTAATAACCAACCTGCTTGGATTAATTATTTCACACAACCTTGAATCTTTTTTGGTTAGCCTCCAAGCCCTTCCAAGCATTGCTTCATCAATCTTAAACGTGCTTTTAATGGCGCTTTTCCTTGTAACTCCTTACACTGACTTTAAGTGGGCAATTCAAAACGGTATTTCTCGTAAAACACTATGGCAAGGACGAATCTTATCTCTTTTCCTAATGACATTAGTAGTTTGGTTTATTGCCCAACTTGTGGGTTTAATGAATACACCGTTTGATCTTGTTTCTGCTTGGCATAGTTTATTATCGTACTTCAGCCTTTCTTTAACGATGATGGCAATTGGTAATGGTTTTGCCTTATTAAATCGTCGGTGGAAATGGATTGTAGGAATTGGGCTTCCCATGGCGTGCTTAGTATTATTGATGATGTTAGCCTATTCACTGGTTGGCTTAATCCCAGCGCTTTCTGCTAGTGGTGTCTTTAAATCAATAATTATCTCAAACGTTACTGGTTGGGTAATCTTAGTTATTTACTTAATCATCGTTTATGCTTTAGCGCGATTCTTTAATAATAAAATTCAATTACGGCGGGATTGATTAATGAATATCAAAAAGCGAAGCGGAAAGGTGAAGTTCACCAATCGCCTCGCTTTTTTATTCATCATCTTCCGGATATTCAATTTGAATGTAGTTGCTAGTAATATATTTCTTGCGACCCACTTGGTACCAGGTGATCTCGTCATTATCGTTTAATTTTCCAATTAGGGTAATTGTTTCGCCGTTTGGAATCTCTGCCACTTTATTTCCATAAGGCGCATCATAGACATTGATTGACTTATTATGGAGATAATCGACTTTGGCCTGAACATTCTTCAAGGGAATTACCGTTAAATTATTAATGAGTTTTGACTTTTCTTTCCGGATATCCTGGTTGAATGGATTATCAACAACGTGCATTTGATCGTACTTAATCCATTGGTCAGCGCCGATTTCATACCAAAACTGACCATTCTTAGTCGCAACCCGGTGGAAAGATTTAACTGTAATATCAGCAGGAAGGGGAGCACCGACTGGCATTCCACCAGCTGTGTCAAACACCTGTGTAGGGGCATCGAGGTGGAGGTACATTTCAATTGATTGAACCTCTCCCCAATTTTGTTTCCGATAAAAAAGGTGTACAATTCGTTGCCGCATATCAAATGTTCCCTTAGTTTCACCTTCAGTTTTTACATATCGGTAATTAGGAAATTGCTTTTGTTCAATTTGGTATTCTTGACCGATGAATCCGCGTAATAATTGCGGGACGGTAAGGTTTGCTCCTGAATCAATATCATTATAGTAAACCCAGATAGGATTTCCTGTTTTAAATTTGTCAATCATTATTAACACTCCGTAACCTTAATTCTCTATTATTATAGCGCTTTTTAGTAGCTGACACGATAAGGAACGACCATATTTCTCTTGAGAATTGCGAATAGGTGATTTTTTTATTACAATAAGCCTATTCAAATTTATTTAGGAGAAGAAAAATGGTAAAAACACGGCACCAACAAATTAGGCACAATACGACATTAGCAATCTTTATCGCAATTATTCTCTTACAAGATTTTGTCCCATTTTTTGGCAACATTCCGCTAGGACCGCTTAGTATTACGACCCTTCATGTAACAGTCATTATTGCGGCAATCGTGTTGGGGCCCGTTGATGGCGCGATTATTGGTGGTATTTGGGGGCTTTTGACTTGGGTGCGAGCATTTGTTGCACCAAGTAGTCCGCTTGCTCCCTTAGTTTTTGTTAACCCGCTTGTTTCTGTTGCCCCGCGCATTATGATTGGGATTTTAGCAGGATATACTTTTATTCTTATGTGTCGTTTGGTCAAAGCAAAATGTATCGCCGCGGTAAGTGCTGCGATAGTAGGAACCCTTACTAATACTGGCTTGGTATTAGGCTTTATTTATCTATTTTATCGTACTCCAGCAGTTGCGCAAACTTATGGGGTAAATGTTAATCATTTATTAATTGCTTTAGAAACAGTCATGGCGACTAATGGGCTCGCAGAATTGATATTGGCAATTATTATTGTCCCGATGGTTGCTCTTCCGGTATTGGAAGTCCGCCGTCGTTTGGAAGTAAATTGAGTGTAATAAAAAAACGAGGTTGAAAAATTCAGCCTCGTTTTTTATACTCAGTTATTTTTTAGCAATTGTTGGTACTTCTTCAGTTTCTTCGACAACAATGTCACCATTATCATCAAGTTTAGCAACTAATTTATGAGCGTCACTGTGATCAAGAACGTAATCAGCAATCCGGTCTTCGATTTGTTCTTGGATTACCCGACGAAGAGGACGAGCACCCATCTTTGGATCAAATCCCATGTCAACTAATTTTTCTTCAACATTGTTAGTGACTTCGATGTGCAAGTTCTTATCAGCAAGCATGTTATTAACATCATCAATCATTAAGTTAACGATCTTCATCAAGTCATCTTTAGAGAGGGCATTGAATTGAACAATGTCATCAAACCGGTTTAAGAATTCTGGCTTGAAGTAGTTTGTCAACTTATCAATGATGGAATGAGTACTACCATTAGACTCAGCACCAAAACCAACGCTTGCTTCTGAATCACCAGTTCCGGCATTAGATGTCATGATAATGATTGTATCCTTGAAGCTAACAGTGCGTCCTTGAGAATCAGTTAAACGACCATCATCAAGAATTTGTAAGAACATGTGCATAACATCTGGGTGCGCCTTTTCAACTTCATCAAGTAGAATTAAGCTGTAAGGGTGTCGCCGTACTTGTTCAGTCAACTGACCAGCTTCTTCGTAACCAACATAACCAGGAGCAGCCCCGATTAATTTAGAAGTAGAAGTCTTGTCCATGTATTCAGACATATCAAACCGAATCATGGCATCCTTAGAACCAAACAATTGGAGGGCAAGTTGCTTAGCAGTTTCAGTCTTACCAACCCCCGTAGGACCAACAAAGAGGAAACTACCAATTGGCCGACCAGACTTGTTCAAACCAATCCGGTTACGACGAATGGCACGGGCAACCTTGTCCACTGCTTGGGTTTGACCAATAACATGTTCGTCAAGCTTCTTATCAAGGTCGCGAAGTTGATTTTCTTCTTGCTTTTGCAGGTCACCAACTGGAATATTTATCCGTTCTTCAACGATTCTCTGCATATCCTTAACGGTAACAGTTGCAGAATCTTCAGTATGGTTTTCTTCGGCTTCCTTCTTTGCTTTTTCAAGCTTAGCAACTTGATCGCGGTAGAAAGCTGCTTTTTCATAGTCTTGGTTATCAGCTGCTTGTTGCTTGTGTGCTTCAGCTGTGTGGATTTCATTTTCGATTGCGTTTGGATCCACATTTTTAAGCGTTAAGTTCTTCTTTGATCCCGCTTCATCAAGTAAGTCGATAGCTTTGTCAGGTAAGTAACGATCTTGAATGTAGCGGTCAGAAAGTTTAGCAGCTGCTACAATTGCGTCATCTGTGTATTTAACATGGTGGTAATCTTGATAACGATTTTTGATTCCGTTTAAGATGCGGATTGTTTCTTCAACAGATGGTTCATCAACTTCAACTGGTTGGAACCGTCGTGCAAGAGCTGCATCCTTTTCGATCTTTCGATATTCATTAAGAGTAGTGGCACCAACTAATTGGAAGTCACCACGGGCAAGGGCGGGCTTAAGAACATTTCCAGCGTCCATTCCGCCTTCAGCATTTCCCGCACCCATGATTTCGTGAATTTCGTCAATAAAGAGGATGATGTTCTTATTTTTACGAACTTCTTCCATTAATTGTTGCATCCGCTTTTCAAATTGGCCCCGAATTCCTGTTCCTTGAACTAAGGAAACAACATCGAGCCGGATAATTTCCTTGTTAGCAAGCTTTTCAGGAACTTGGCCGCTAACAATTGCTTGAGCTAAGCCTTCAACAACTGCGGTCTTACCAACCCCAGCTTCACCAATCAAGACTGGGTTATTCTTGGTCCGACGGTTTAAAATTTCGATTACTCGTTTAATTTCGTTGTCGCGCCCGATGACTGGGTCAATTTTACCTTGGCGAGCGAGATCAGTAAGGTTGATCCCATATTGACCAAGGATTCCTTTTCCATTTCGTCCGCCACCTTGTCGTTGGGATTGGCCGTTCATGTTTTGACCATTAGCACCGGTAGCTTGACTTTGCATATTGTTCATTGCGTTCATGAAGTCTTCGAGGCTTCCAAAACCGAAATTATTCATTCCGTTACCTCCATTCATCATATCTGTTTGTAGATTTTGTAATTTTTGATAACAATTTTGGCAGAGGTCTATTTGAATCCGTTGTCCATTAAAATTCATTTGAAGATGAATCGTGGCTGGATTTTGATGACAGTATTGACATTGCATCTAAATTTAATACCTCCTAAATAGTTCCATCAAGATTTTTTGACCTTTCTTGACCATTGATTAATATTATACTTACTTTTTATCGCAAAGCAAGCCATAAAACTTAAATATTTTCTTAAATAAAGAGCGATTTTCCGCATAGCTAAGTTACTTAGGAATACCGAAAACAGTTTACTTTGATTTTAGCACTCTTTAGCCATGAATGCTAAAATAGAAAGATGAAAGTAATTTCGTGTATAATAAGAAAATAAAATTTTATGTTGAGGTGATTGAATGGCAGAAGAAAATTTTGAGCAATTGTTGGATGACTTGCGAAATAAAAAGATTGATCATTTTGTAATTACCCCTGAGAATTTTCAGCAATTTCAACCAATTTTTCACTCGTATGCGTATCGTTCGCAAATTAAAGGCGAAGCGCAGCGAGGCGGTAAAGTTATTTATCAATTAAGAGAGCGATAAATCGCAAGATGTAGCCTTGTATTTAACGCTTACAATTGCTAAAATGTAATTATCGAGGTGTATCAGTGGTCAAGCTACTGATAATAAATTAATTATATCTGCTCGAAGGAGACTGATTAATATGGAAAAACGTGAATTTACAATTACTTCAGAAACTGGTATTCATGCTCGTCCAGCTACTATTTTGGTACAAGCTGCTTCAAAGTTTTCATCTGACATTACTCTTTCATACGAAGGCAAGAGTGTAAACTTGAAGTCAATCATGGGTGTAATGTCTCTTGGTGTTGGTCAAAATGCTAAGGTTACTATTACTGCTAATGGTGACGATGAAAAAGAAGCTTTGGACACCGTTGCTGAAACCATGAAGAAGGAAGGATTGACTGACTAATGTCTATACTACTAACCGGACTTGCCGCTAGTAGTGGTATTACGATTGCTCCGGCACACCTGTTAGTAGAGTCAGATCTATCTATAAAAAAACAGCATACAGCTGATGAGAATCATGAGGTCGCCCGGCTTCATGATTCTTTTGCGTTAAGCAAGACCGAACTTCAGCATTTATCTAAGCATGCCCATGAGTTGCTAGGCCAGCGGGCAGTGACGATTATTGATACCCAGATTGCGATTTTAGACGATCCGACTTTACAAAAGAAGATTATTGACCGTATTAATAGCTATCATGATACTGCAGAGTGGGCTGTTAAACGCGTTGAAGATTATTATTTAAGTGTTTTTGAGCGCAAGAACGATAATGAGTATTTATATGCGCGGGCAACTGCCTTACGTGATGTGACCAAACGGGTCTTGAGTCACCTATTGAATGTTTCCTTACCAGACCCAGGGCTTTTAGACCACCGGGCAATCTTTGTGGCTAATAATATTACGCCTACTGATACCGCTCAATTTGATAAACGATATGTTGCAGGGATTGTTACAACTAATGGGGGGCGGACCTCTCATTTTACGATTATGAGTAAGACCCTTTCCTTGCCCGCTGTCGTTGGCGTCAAGAATGCTACTACGATCATTCATGATGGCGACTTGCTGATTGTTGACGGGATTCATGGCAAAGTGATTGTCAATCCAACTAATGAAGAGATTGAGCATTACCGTTTGTTAGCTGGTAAATTTATCCAGGAGCAGCAAAAGTGGGGAGCGTTAAAAGATAAGCAAACCGTGAGTGCTGATGGGCGCCGATTTGAAGTGGGAGCTAATGTCGGAACATTTGCTGACGTTATTGATGCTCAAGAAGATGGCGCCGAGGGGATTGGCCTTTTAAGAACAGAATTCCTCTATATGAGCAAGGATGAATTGCCAACAGAAGAGCAACAATTTAATGCTTACAAAAGATTTGTTTCGGCGATGAATGAACAGCGGGTAGTCGCACGAACGCTTGATATTGGTGGGGATAAAAAGCTGGGTATGGTTGCTCTCCCTCATGAAGATAATCCTTACCTAGGTTTTCGCGCCATTAGGATCGGGTTAGCACGTCCAGAAATATTACGTCCTCAATTGCGGGCCCTCCTTCGTGCATCAGTTTATGGACGGTTAGCCATTATGTTTCCGATGATTGCCACGATTGAAGAATTCCAAGCTGCACGAGCGATTCTTGATGAAGAAAAAGAAAAGCTTGAGCACGCAGGAATTCAAGTTGCTAAAAATATTGAAGTCGGCATGATGTTAGAGATTCCAGCAGTTGCAGTTATGGCTGAACATTTTGCAAAGTATGTTGATTTTTTTAGCATTGGCAGTAATGACCTTATCCAATACTTATTCGCTGTTGATCGTGGAAACCAGCAAGTAGCTTATCTCTATCAAGAACTTCATCCGGCAGTTTTACGGATGGTTCGGCAGGTGATCGAAGCTGCGCATGCTGAAGGCAAATGGGTTGGCATGTGTGGAGAGATGGCCAATAATGCTTATGCGGTTCCCTTATTAATGGCGATGGGGCTTGATGAGTTTTCGATGAGCAGTAGCCAGATTTTACGCGTTCGCTCTTTAATTAACCAGTTAAACACGCGAAAATTACAGCCATTAGTTCATCGGGCAATTCATGCTGAAACTGCTGCTGAAGTTCGCAAATTAGTGGAAGAATATGTTCCGCAGATAAAACTTTAATAAATGAAAATAACTTTCTTGATAGTTCGCACCGTCAAGAGAGTTATTTTTTATTCTCATTATTAAAAGATTTTGTAAAGAAATTTTAATCAGCCTTTCTGAGTCTTGTCACTATTAGAAGGAAGATTTAAAATAACCTAAATCTGTTTTGCGGTTCAGTGAATGCTTTAGTATAATAGCAGTTATGACTAATTATTATCTAGAAAACTTATGATGAAAAAGGAGCAGTTAGGTTGAATATTGGTATTTTTACAGATACATATTTCCCTCAGGTGAGTGGCGTGGCGACTTCGATTAAGACGCTTCGTGATGAATTGATTGCTCAGGGACATCATGTATATATTTTTACGACAACTGATCCTAAGGCGAAACATGATGACGTTGAAAATGGGATATACCGCTTTGCAAGCATTCCCTTTGTTTCGTTTTCTGATCGTCGCATTGCGGTGCGCGGCGTATTTCGGGCTATCAAGCTTGCTAAAAAGTTCCAATTAGATATAGTTCATAATCAAACTGAATTTGCACTTGGAGTTATGGGGAAGACGGTTGCCAAGCATTTGCATATTCCCTGTCTCCATACTTACCATACGATGTATCAAGATTATCTCCACTATATTGCGAATGGCCATATTCTTAAGCCAAATGATGTTGCCCGGCTTGCTCATCTTTATTTAAAAAATATTTCTGGGATTATTGCTCCAAGTGACCGTGTTTTGGATACTTTAACCAGTTATCATATAGAATCACCAATTCGTGTTATTCCGACTGGGATTAATTTACGGGTATATAGTAAACGCGATTCAGCAGAAGAAATAGCTAATTTAAGGGCAAAACTAGGCTATGGTGAAGAGACCCCAGTTTTACTTTCACTTAGTCGTTTAGCGTATGAAAAGAATATCCACTCACTGATTGAAGCAATGCCAGATATTCTTGCTCACAAGCCTGATGCACAGTTGCTTATTGTTGGGGATGGCCCTGCGAGACATACTTTGGAGCGTCAGGTGCGTGAAATGCAGCTTAATGACAATATTAGTTTTGCTGGTGAGATTTCAAATGATGAAGTTTACCATTATTACCAAATGGCAGATGTTTTTGTTTCAGCCTCTGATTCTGAATCCCAAGGGTTAACTTACGATGAAGCCCTTGCCTCGGATTTGCCAATCGTGGTTATGCGTAGTGAATATACTGACCAATTGATTGATGATGCAGCGATTGGTATTAGCTTTCAAAAGCGGGCCGACTTGGTTAAAGGTGTCTTGTTTTATCTTAACCAACCAAAAAACTCAGAATCAAGGTTGAGACGGCAACAAAAGCTACATGAAATCTCAGCAGAAGTCTTTGTTGAAAAGGTTGTTCAGTTTTACCAGGATTGTCAAAATGATATGACCGTCCAGGATGAACTTAATCAAACTGAAAAATCGCATCGTCTTTTTCACCGCCCAAGGAGCTAATGATGATTAAAATAACAATGTTTTCATCTGCAGATAAGGTTGCGGGACAAGGAGTAGGAAGCGCCTATCTTGAACTAATTAACTTGTTGCGCAACCAATGCAGTGACAAATTTGAAATTGAAATCAACCGTTATGGGAAGAGTCAGATCAGTCATTATCATACAATCGACCCTCTTTTTTACTTGTCAACTTTTTCAAAAAAGCGGGGTCGAAAGATTGGCTATGTGCATTTTCTTCCCGAGACGTTAGAAGGAAGTCTTACAATCCCGCAACCGTTTCGCGGGCTTTTTTATCATTACATTATTGCCTTTTATAAACGAATGGATCAGTTAGTAGTTGTGAATCCCTCTTTTATCAAGCAGTTAGTAGCATATGGGATTCCTGAAAAAAAGATTACCTATATTCCCAACTTTGTCGATAATGATCGTTTCCATCCATATTCAGCTGTTAAGCGGACTGCTCTCCGAAAAAAATATGGGATTGCTGCCGATAAATTTGTGGTATTAGGAAGCGGCCAGGTTCAAGAACGAAAAGGGGTTCCTGACTTCATCCGCCTTGCTCGACAAAATCCTGATGTTGAGTTTTTTTGGGCTGGCGGATTTTCTTTTGGCCGTTTAACAGATGGTTATAGTGAATTAAAAAAGGTGGTAGATAATCCACCAGCTAATTTACATTTTACGGGAATCGTTTCACGGGATAAGATTGCTGAACTGAATAATCTTGCCGACCTATTTCTTTTACCTTCATATAATGAACTATTTCCAATGTCTGTCTTGGAAGCTTTTAGCTGTGGGACACCAGTAATGTTGCGTGATCTTGATCTTTATCATTCTATTATCGAAGGGGATTATGAGCCTGCTAAGGATGTTAATGAAATGCAAATGAAGTTAACGTTACTCCGCAATGATCCTGCACGACTAGCACACTGGCAAACTCAGGCCCAGCGAGCTGCTAAGGAATACTCAAAAGAACATTTGGCAGATGTTTGGACTAAGTTTTATCAGGAGCAAGCGCGAAAGGGGGATGCTTAGTGAGCAGACGAAATTGGTTAGTATTAAGCATAATGCTAATTATTGGAATTGGAATTCTCGGCTACTCATTACGTAACTCAAACATCCACCTATTGTTGCAGGACGTTTCTTCCATTAATTGGGGATGGATGCTCGTTGCACTTGGCTGTATTTGTTTATATTTAGGCTTAGAAGCGGTTGTCGTAAAGATATTTATGAATGATCGTCACGATGGCTTTACCTGGAAGGATGCATTACGATTACCATTAATTGAACAACTATTTAATGGGATTACTCCATTCTCAACAGGGGGACAACCAGCACAATTAGTGGCAATGATTCAATCAGGTGTTGATGGGGGATTAGCAAGTTCAGTTCTTTTAATGAAGTTTGTTGTATTCCAGGCAATGATTGTTGTTAACTTCTTGATTAGTTTGTTAATTGGCTTTCATTTTATTGCGGAAAAACTCCATGCTCTTTCATTACTAGTAATATTTGGCTTTTTGATTCACTTAGCGGTAATTGTCGGATTGCTGATGGTGATGTACTGGTATAGTTTTACTAAGAAACTAATGAACCTCGTTATCAAACCAGCTGCCCTTTTTATGAAGGCTAACCGATATGAGCACATGAAAGTTGTCTTAAATGAAAAAGTGGATACTTTTTACCAAGAGAGTCTCCGAATGAAGCAAGATTATAAGAAGCTGCTTAAGGTTTGCGTAGTAACTATTTTTCAATTATTCTTTTACTATGCAATCCCATACTTTATTATGCTTGCGCTTGGAATTGACCATATTAATTTTGTGATGGTGCTCAGCTTGCACGTGTTAATTTTTATGATTATTTCGCTTTTTCCAATTCCAGGAGGGGCGGGGGGAGCCGAGTATAGTTTTTCCGTTCTCTTTGCAAGTTTTATTCACTCAAATACAAAATTGGTTTTAGCAATGATCTTATGGCGACTACTCACATATTACTTCGGAATGTTCGCCGGAATTGTAGCTGTATTTATAAAGCCGGATAAAGTAAAAAGATAGAAAAAAGGATTATGTGCTAGCACGATCCTTTATTTGTATGAAGGAGGATTATCATTGTGAAAGAATCAGAATTATTAGTGATTATTAGACGTTTGATTGCGATGCAAAACGATGATTCAAGAGATCGGCAGAAACGGACATTTGAAAAATTTGGTATTCCATTATGTGATGTAACTTATATCCATAGCAGGGAAGAATTTATCTTCGTTCGGTATCGCCCTTATGAACGTTTTCGCTTTGATGATATTGACCTAGTTGCTATTGAAGTTTTTAACTGTTTATATGACCTTGAGAATACTTTTTAATTTTTTTAGAAAAAACAGTTGACGGGGAATAAAAACCCATGTATAGTAATTATCGTTGTCAAAACAGTTAAGTGCTGTTGAGATGGTTTAACAAAAAAGTTAAAAATAATTGTTGACATCAACTTGACGACATGATAAACTAATAAAGTTGCTGATTGAGTTATCAATCAAAAGAAATTCAAAATTAATTAAAATTTCTTCTTGACAGGCTAATATGATCTATGTTACAATAAATCATATTGATTGGCTGCTCAATTAGCCAACAGGTAGACCTTTGAAAACTGAACAAAGTTTCGACGAATCAAATGTGTAGGGTCTTCAAATCACGATGTGATTTGAAGCAAAACATTTGCGAAGTCAATTCGCTTAATAACAAAGATAATTGAGAGCTATTCAAGTTCTTATATATTTTATATGAGAGTTTGATCCTGGCTCAGGATGAACGCCG
>NZ_NGPY01000021.1:0-18287 GCF_002254085.1 Limosilactobacillus reuteri
TTACATAACCACTTCGTATGGGCTAAGCTATTTAATTTATTAGCCATATTTATATAACCTCTTTTCCCTTATTGACTTTGGCTTGAACACCTACATCTTAAGGCAAAAGAGGCCTTTTTTATATAATCTTTATCGCCCACCCGCATAGCAGGTGGTTTTTTGTTTCGTACACTCGCTCTGCTCGCGCACTCAACCAGGTCTAAAGACATTAATATGATCGGCAGCAACGAAGTTGCCCGATTCATAATGTCTAAGATCAATTCCAATGTAAGCATTAAGAGCATTACTACTGTGAAAGCGACGAATATCACCTAATTCACCGATTAAAGAAGTAACAGTATGTACACCAAATTCCGGAATACTTAGCAGTAAATTATATTCAGGCAAATTTTCTACTTCGTGTTGCATTTCTACAATAATTTTATCTTTTTTATGGACTTCCTCAACAATGCGATTGGTCAAATATTGAATTTGTTCGTAAACATAATAATTGTCATTAACAACCGGATAAGCTTTTTTAGCAAGTACTAATAGCTTTTCGGCAATACAATTAGCACGGCTAATTGATATAACTTTATTAGTGCTATTTAAAATAAAGGAACTTAGCTCAGCATATGGAACATTTAAGACTTTTGAAGGACAGGAAAAGTGCTGTACAACTTCCCAATATAACTCGTTATTAGTATTACTAAATAATGACTCTAATTGCGAGAAAGTAAGCTGTAAGGCGGGGTGAATAATAAAACTAGTTTTAGCTAAATTAAGTGCATCACTGCGGTCAGATTTGTAAGGACGTAAATTATCGAGCTGCTTTTTAGCAGCTAGTGGGTTAAGCATAGTATATTCAAGGTTATTACAATCGAGAAAGTGTTGAAGAGTTCGTGAGTAAATACCAGTTGCTTCAAAAACTATTTCAGGTTGATGGAAAGACTTAAGTAACTTTAATAAATTGTCTAGTCCAGGGCGATCGAGGGTAAGTTTAAGTTCATCAACGTTTACTCAACGATTGCCAGATTAATAGTATGTTTACTAACATCAATCCCAAATATCGTGCGCATTCTATCATCTCCAAATGAAGTATAATCACAAAAGGGTCTATTAAATCTAATTTTCAATACACGACTTAGGAGCCAACAGACTAAGAGCAGATTAATAATAAACTTGTGAAGTTGCCAGTTTTAAATCCGACGTCAAGCGTCAACAAAAAGTACGACATATCAACTTCACTCCTACTTTAACAAAAAGTAGTGAAAACATCAGAACCGTCGTTCTGATATTTCCACTACTAAGCTTAGTTTGTTTTTAAAGATGAATTGTACGACGTTACTCAAAAAGCCATCTAGCGGGTTCGAACCGCCGACCTCATCCTTACCATGGATGTGCTCTACCTAGCTGAGCTAAGATGGCGCTTAAAGTATACCCGAAGATGGTCTTAAATTGCAAGAGTTACCAACCTAACTCTTCTGCATTTGCGGGAGCAGCTAATTTACCAGCGGCTAATTCCGCGAATGCTTGATCAATCATCGCAAAAGCTTGATCTAATTCTTTTTCTGTAATAACTAATGGTGGTTGGAAACGAAGAATGCTTCCCCGTAAGCTAATGATAATCGCCCCTAATTCAAAGATGCGATACATTAACTTGGTTGTTGCTTCTGTATCACCTTTTCCTGTCGCCGGATCGACGATATCAATACCACCATCAAGCCCATACATTCGAACATCACCCACGAAGGGATATTTTTGCTGTTCAAGCTTAAAAAATTGAGCTGCTTTTTTACCAAGTCGTTGTGAACGCTCTAAAAGGTGCTCATTCTGAATGACATCTAAGGTCGCATTCGCTGCCGCAGTCGTAATCGGATTGCCAGCTGTAGTATAAACATTAGCTGGCGCACCTAGTGATTCCAGAATCTCTTTACGGCCAATCATTGCACTAAGCGGCATTCCGGATGCTAAGGACTTCCCAACAGACATTAAATCCGGCTCAATCCCAAAATGTTGAATGGACCACCACTTACCAGTACGGCCCATGCCCTGATTAACTTCATCAACGGCAAAGAGAATTCCATTAGCTTTAGCAAACTCATATACCTTTTGCATATAAGCAGGCGGAGTTTTTACAATTCCCCCATCACCCTGAATTGGTTCAATAAGAATTGCCGCTACTTCATCCACTGGTAAATAAGTTTCAAAAGGTAACATAAATTGATGAAACATCCGCTCAACAAACGCTTCGTCACTTTCATTAGTCAATCGTTCCCATGGACTAGGGAATGGTACCTTTACTACGCCTGGTAGCATTGGACCCATTTTTCTTGTCATATTTAATGAAACACCTGACAAGCTCATTGAACCGTAAGTTGATCCATGATAGGCCCCGGTAAAGGAAATAATATATTGACGACCAGTATATGCCCGAGCAAATTTAATAATTGCATCGTTAGCATCCGAACCAGAATTACCCCATACCATTTCAACTGGTCCACTTATCGGCGCTAATTCTGCTAATCGAGGTGCTAACCGCGCTGCTTGCGAATTAGCAAAGTACGCTGGAGTATACTGAATCATTTTAGCTGCTTGTTCTTGAATAGCTTGGACTACTCGCGGATGTGCATGGCCAGTATTAGTTGAACTAGCACTGGCAAGCAAATCGATATAATTATTGCCTTCAATGTCAGTAACTACGGCACCCCGTCCGTGATCTAATACAATATCGTAGTACTTAATCCGGGCAGCACTCGCAAATGCATTTTCTTCTTCTAATAAAACATCTCTATTCGTCTTCTCCTGCTTCAGTTTCGTTTTTAACATTTTGTCCATCTTCTTTCTTTGCCAGTGACGAGTGACGCATTCCATAAGCAGAGTAAATAATTAAGCCGAAGACAAACCAGATACCAGCATAAAGTTTTGCCTGGTAATCTAATCCCATAAACACAAGTAATGAAGCAAGAAAACCTAGAGCTGGTAATACTGGATAGAATGGCATCTTAAATGAAGGGTCTGGAATATCTTTTCCTTCACGACGACGTAATGCATAGATACCAAGTGAAACAAACATAAAGGCAATCAACGTACCGGCTGAGATCAATTGGGAAAGAAAGGCGAATGGGAAGAAAGCGCCGATCAAAACAGCACCAATTGTAAGTGTCCAAAGTGCACGGTTTGGTCGATTATGTTCATCAAGTTTCCCAAGCCATTTTGGCAACATTCCATCACGACCAAATGAGTAAATCAACCGCGAACCAGCCATACTCATCCCAATCAAGGCGGTAAACATCCCTAGAACAGCAATTGTTTGAACAACAGTTGCTACACCACTATGATGAGCTGCACGTAATGCAAGCCCAACTGGTTCAGCACTGTTAGCGTATTGTTGATATGGTAATACCCCAATCAATACAAGACTAACTGCTATAAAAAGAACAACCGCGATTACTAAGGAACCAAGGATTCCACGTGGCATCGTTTTTTGTGGATTGATTGCTTCCGCTGAATTAGCAGCAATTGAGTCAAATCCGATATAGGAAAGGAAAATCATCGATACCCCGGCATATATACCTTGCCAACCACCAAATGCACCATTAGCTGTTTCATGGTATTGTGGAATAAATGGCATAAAGTTGCTTGCTTTTATAGCGGTTAAACCAACAACAATAAAAAGTAAAATTGCAAAAACTTTAAGAATAACAAGAAGATTTTCAACACGAGCAGCTTGTGATACCCCGCGTGAAATTAAGAGGGCTACTAAAATAATTACAACAACTGAAACAATATCAACAACTCCGCCATCTGTACCAAAAGCATTTGATAATGAAGCAGGCAGCTTCCAGCCAAGCGGAACAAATAATGCCCGGAAGTTAGCAGAGAGACCAGACCCAACAAAGGCCAAAGCAATAAAGTATTCAGCTAATAGTGCCCAACCAGCGATCCAACCAAAAAACTCTCCAAACACGACGTTAATCCATGAATAGGCTGAACCGGCAAACGGCATTGCAGCAGCCATTTCTGCATAGGCGAAGGCAACTAGTCCCGCCACGATCGCAGCAATTAAAAAAGAGATAACTACTGAAGGGCCGGTATGCATTGCGGCCACTTCACCAGGAAGAGTGAAAATGGAAGTGGACACAATCGTTCCAACACCTAAAGCTAAAAAGTCCCGCACCTTCAAAGATCGAACCAAATGACCGTCTTTATTATCATAAACACGCGGGTCTTCTTTACGTGTAATTGTTTTCCAAAAACTCATAATCATCCTCCTTTTCTGAATAATTAAAATTTGATTAGAATTATAAGAAAATCTTTAATACATTTTACCAAGGTGGTCTTCTCTGGTCAATCGTTTATTTAAATTAATTAAAGAAAGCGATTTCTACAATTACATCCATATTAAACATTTTTTCCTTAACATAAATTGATGTCATATTGCTAACCTCAAATTTTACAAATAATAATTTAATGAGCATAAAATGAGGTTATTACCCTTCGCTATTTTAATCATTCGGGTTAAAATGGTTATAATCATATTCGAAAAGAGTGATTTTATATGTTATCACCAGATGAAATTCGTTACTCAATCAAGGTCATGCGGCAAACATTTCCCGAAGCAGGAACAACTTTGATTGCTGACACAAACTACCACTTTCTCTTGGCTACAATTTTGAGTGCACAGTCAACAGATCAATCTGTCAATGAAGTAACGCCAGCACTATTCGCTCGTTTTCCGTTGCCAGCAGATTTAGCAGGGGTTGAGCCCGCGGAAGTGGAGCCTTATATCAAAAGATTGGGACTTTATCGAAATAAAGCTAAGTTCCTAGTCAAAACTTCTCAACAAATTGTTACTGACTTTAACGGTGAGGTTCCCCACACTCTCAAGGAGCTAATGACCTTATCTGGGGTCGGTAGGAAAGTTGCTGACGTCGTCCTCGCAGAATGCTTTAATATTCCTGCTTTCCCAGTTGATACCCACGTTAGTCGTGTTGCCCGCCGCCTAAGAATGGTAGATCCCCAAGCATCCATTCTTGCAATTGAAAAGAAATTAATGAAAACTATTCCTCCTGAACGCTGGTTAGATGCTCATCATAGTATGATTTTTTGGGGTAGGTATGTCTGCACGGCAAGAAATCCTAAATGCCAAACTTGCCCGTTATTATCACTCTGCGTAACGGGGCAAAATAATGTAATTTAACTTAAAATATTAGGGAGAAAGAAATGAGAGAAATAGCAAAAAATCAATATATTGGAAGTGGCTTTAGTGCTTATGGTGGTGAATTAGAAGTTTTACTCACCTATCAAGATAAAAAGATTCAAGATTTACAAGTAATCAAACATCATGAATCCGAAATGGGTCAATGGGCTTTGGATGAACTTCCCGACAAAATTATTGCAGCTAATAGCGCAGACGTGGATGGTATTACTGGGGCCAGTGCAACGAGCCGTGCAATTAAAGAAGCAACTAAAGATGCACTGCAACAGGCACGACAAAATTAAGTATAAATACAACAATAGCGAGAAATTAGAAAAGTTTTGTTTTTCCTAATTTCTCGCTATTTTCTTTTCTTACATAAAATTAAACATTTAATCGTTAGCAGCTGCTTTTCTTTCCCGTCCTAAAACAAGCGTTATTACCCAGGAAATAATTAGGAATATCGATACAAACCAATATGGATATTGATAATTAACATCTAATAAATAGCCACTAATAAGAGGTCCAATAATATTCCCCACACTTGTTAACGACATATTTACCCCGTTCAATAATCCTTGATTTGTCTTGCTCATCTTAGTTAATAATGTAGTAATTGTTGGGCGTAACATATCGAATGCTTCAAAAACAAACAAGGTTGCAATAATAATATGCCAATGATTATGATCATAAATCACCATGATCGTTCCAACTAAACTAAGGAAAAAACTGTATCGCATTAGTCGAACTTCTCCCAGCCAGCGAACTAACCGATCAAAGAAAAAGACTTGCAGGATAAGTGAAATAATCCCATTGAGCGTTAAAACAAGCGCAATTGCGTTTAAGTCAAAATTATGAACTTCATTGACATATAAACTATAAATACTTTCAAAGCCCGCTAACCCAAATGAAGCTACAAAGATCATTCCAAAGAGCGTAATTAGTATTGGGGTCATAATTTGTTTCAACTGACTCCAACCACCAGTCAATAATTCATTTTCTGGATTTTTAGTTTCACTCTTAAATAGTTCATCCTCATCGTGAGGTAAAAAGCGCCAGGCAACAACCGTACTAATCAATCCCAGAATACCAGCAACCCAAAATGGGAATTTATAATTTACATGCGCTAACATTCCACCAAGACCTGGTCCTAAAATTAATCCCCCACTAAAAGCTGCTGACAACCACCCAATAACTTTGGCGCGGTCTTTTTCACTAGTAATGTCTGCCGCTAATGCCATTGATGTTGGCACAAACATAGCTGCTGATAATCCATCGACCGCCCGCGATAAGTCAAATAACCATAAATGCTGTGCTAAGGCAAAAACAAATTCAGCAATCGCAAATATCAGCAATCCCCATACTAACATTGGCTTTCGTCCAACCTTGTCTGAAATCCGACCAACAATGGGTGAAGCAATAAATTGCACAAACGCGAATAGGGAAGACATCACTCCCATGTCAAAGGCAGTAAAGTGATATTCATTTTTAATGAACGGTTCAACTGGGAAGATAAGACTCATTCCAAGACAAATCAAAAACTCACAAAAAAGAACTACAAAAATTATACGCTTTACTTCTTTTGTCATGATATATTTCCTTTCTATATTTTTACAGAATAAAAGTGGTGCCACCAAATTTATCTGATGACGCCACTTTTATTCGTTAAGTATAGAAGCAACTCTACCATGCATAATTTTTTTATGCTAGTCTATTTTCTTCATTTAAATTTTCCTTAATCTTTTGCTTGCAAACTTTCTTGATATTTCTCCTTAATGAAATCCGCTGATGTTTGCAGCTTTTGCAGTTCTTCTTCTGTCAAGTCAAGTTGGGCTTGCTCTACAACTCCATCACGACCAACGACCGCTGGGTAAGACAAGTAAACTCCGTATTCTTCACGGAAATTCGATACCGGTAATTCAGTTAATGAATCGGATAAAATTGCATTGACAAGCTTAACAGCTGCCGTTGCAACCCCATAATTAGTATACTTTTTCCCTTGAAAGACAGTCCAGCCACCCATCTTAGCTTCCTTATCAAGCTCTTCTAAGTCTAATCCACGCTTATCTGCTAATTCAGTTAAAGGACGACCCAGAACGCGAACAGTGGACCATGCTGTAAATTGAGAATTACCGTGCTCACCAAGATTATAGCCATCCACAGAACGCGGATCCAAATTAAGTCGTTCAGCCACTGCCCGCTTCATTCGTGCAGAGTCAAGCAGTGTCCCCGTTCCTAATACATGGTTCTTCGGAAGACCAGTTATTTTTTGATAGAGCGAAGTAATAACATCAACCGGGTTAGTAATAGCCACGATCTTGCCCTTAAAGCCACTTTCCTTAATCTTTTGCGCAACCTCTTTTACTGCTTGCCGAGTAAATGGAAGTTCCGCAAAACGATCAGCATTAGGATTATCTTGAAGCTTGATGTTTCCTAACGCAGATACAATTACATCCGCATCCTTCAACGCACTGTAATCATTAACAGTAATATTAGTATGGAAAGGCAAATTAGCCATCGCATCTTCAAAATCAAGTGCATCTGCCTTAACCTTTGCTTCGTTTTTGTCGATCAGAACTAGGTCATCTGCAAAACCCATTGCCACAATATAGTGGGCAACTGTTGACCCCACATTACCCATTCCGATAACTCCAACTTTTCGTGTCATTACTAAGACCCCTTTCAATTTCTTTTTAATTATTTTTTAATCTTAACATAATTATTTTTTAATTACTATAGATAGGCAAAATAAAAAACGATTGAGGACTCAAATAAGACAAAATTTAAATTAAAAAATCCGTTGACAAAAATTAGAGAATCATTATAATGGAACACATAATAATTAATTGAACGTTAAAACATATCGAAAAGCAGAGTAAGTAGTGAAACTTTCAAGAGAGCTTCTGGGTGGTGTGAAGAAGCAAGCGTAACTACTGAAGATGGGCTTGGAATGGTATCGATGATTGTTAGTCGATAACGGGTTAGCACACGTTATTAGTGCTAGGTAATTCTAATTATTTTATTAGAGTAACCTACTGAGGCTGGGTCTGTGAAGATTCAGCAAATAAAGGTGGTAACGCGAAGCACTCGTCCTTTGAATAAAGGGACGAGTGCTTTTTTTATTTACTAGCAAGTTAACGTTTTAATTAACCAACGAAAATATTTAATTGATTGAAAGGGAGTTTTTACTATGAAGAGAAAGAAAAGAAGAAATATCATTATTTGGTCAGTAGTTGCACTTATCGTTGTTATTGCCGGATACTTTAGTTTTATCCGTCCGCAACAACAAGCAAAACGGACTGTTACTGTCGGGATTATGGCTGGTTCAAAACAAGACGATGAAATTTGGAATTCAGTAAGCAAAACCGCTAAAGATAAGTACAACGTTACTTTAAAATTCAAACGATTCACTGATTACAACCAACCAAACAAGGCTTTGGAAAATGGCGACGTCGACTTAAACTCTTTCCAACACAAGTTATTCTTACAAACATGGAATAAGGCGCATAAGACAGACCTTGTTTCTATCGGTGACACCTACATCACGCCAATCCGTCTTTACTCTAAGCAATACAAGAGCGTTAAAGAAATTCCTGATGGCGGAACAATTGCGGTGCCAAATGATGCTTCAAACGAATCACGGGCATTATTCGCATTGAAGAACGCTGGTTTGATCGAATTAAAGAAGGGTACTAAGCTCGCCACCGTTAGTTCAATTTCTAAGAATCCCCATGACCTCAAGATTAAAGAATTAGCAGCCGACCAGACTGCTCGGTCTTTAGATAATGTAGACGCAGCGGTAGTTAATACCAACTATGCTCAAGCAGCCGGCCTTAACTACAAGAGCGCTATCTTTGTTGAACCAGTTAATAAAGACTCTGAACAATGGGTTAACATCATTGCCGCAAAGGATAGCCAAAAGAATAATAAAATCTACAAGGATGTCGTAAAAGCTTACCAAACAGAAAAGACAAAACAAGAAATCAAAAAACTTTACGGTACTGCTGAAATTCCAGCTTGGGATCTTAACTTCAATAAATAAGGAGGATTAATATGGCAAACTCCATTATTGACTTAGATAATATTAGCGTAACTTTTAAACAGCGAAAACAAACTGTTCACGCGGTAAAAGATGTTACCTTAAAAGTAGAAAAAGGTGATATTTACGGGATTGTCGGTTATTCTGGTGCCGGTAAATCGACATTAGTTCGAACAATTAACCTCCTACAACTTCCCTCTGCTGGATCAGTAACGGTTAATGGCACTGTCTTTTTCAAAGACCATCAACAGCAAATTAGTAATAAAAAGTTGCAAGAAAAGCGGCGAAAGATTGGAATGATTTTTCAACACTTTAATTTATTGAATGAGACTTCAGTAATTGAAAATGTCCTTTTCGCTCTTAAACATACCGACTTGGATGATGACGCAAAAGAGAAGAAGGCTCTTGAACTTTTAGATTTAGTAGGCTTAAAGGACAAAGCTGAATTCTACCCTGTTCAATTATCTGGTGGTGAGCAACAACGAGTTTCAATTGCCAGGGCATTAGCTAACGATCCTGAAATCCTAATTTCTGATGAAGCTACTTCTGCCCTTGATCCTCAAAATACTAATCAGATTCTAGACCTTCTCAAACGGCTCAACGATAAATTAGATTTAACAATTGTCCTCATTACCCACGAAATGGATGCCGTTAAACGGGTAGCTAATAAGATTGCTGTCATGGAATATGGACAAATCATTGAGCGCGGCACCTTGCAGAAGGTGTTCCTCCAACCACAACAAGACTTAACTCGTCAATTTGTGGGAGGTTCCTTAGCCGCAGTCGATACCCTTAAAGCATTTGACCTTGGCCACCTTGACGATGATGAAGAGTTGCTGCAATTGGTCTACGATGCAAATAATGTGACTAAATCAATCATTATCGAGTTATATAAGAAGCTGCAAGTTGAAGCAAGTATGCTTTATGGAAACATTGAAGTCTTGGCCGGTTCACCAGTCGGTACCCTGTTTGTGGTTATCAAGGGCGATGCTGATAAGCGTCAACAAGCTATTGACTTCTTAAAAGAAAACGATGTTACTGTCACAAAGATTGATGATCGGAGGATTTGGAATGAATAATCTTATACCAAATGTAATTCAACTTGGTTGGGGTGGTGACAACGGTTGGGGCACTTCAATCGTTCAAACTATCTACATGACTTTCTGGCCTGCTATCTTCGGCGGAATTTTAGGATTAATCTTCGGAGTTGCGCTTGTGGTTACTGAGCCCGGTGGAATTTTAGAAAATCGAATTATTTTTAGTATCGTTGATAAAGTCGTATCTGTTTTCCGGGCAATTCCATTTATCATTTTGTTGGCCTTCATTGCCCCCTTCACCCAATTGATTGTTGGAACACAGATTGGAACAACCGCCGCATTAGTGCCACTTTCATTAGGTGTATTTGCTTTCTATGCTCGTCAAGTTCAAGTTGCGCTTGAAAGTGTTGACCACGGTAAAATTGAAGCTGCCCAAGCTATCGGGGCTACTAACTGGGATATCATTATTGACGTTTACCTCCGCGAAGCCCGTTCTGAACTTGTCCGTGTCTCCACTGTTACATTAATTAGTTTAGTTAGCCTTACTGCAATGGCTGGTGCAATTGGTGCTGGTGGTTTAGGTAATACTGCTATTTCATACGGTTACGACCGCTTTAACAACGACGTAACCCTTGTCGCCACGATTCTTGTTCTTTTATTTGTTTTAATCATTCAAGTAGTTGGCGATATTTTAGCCAAGAAACTTAACCACCAAGACCGTTAAAATTAGGAAGGATTAACTATGGAAGTCAGTGAAAAAGTCAAAGTACTGCAAGATTTAATAAAAATCCATTCTGTCAATGGAAATGAAGTTGAAGTAGCCCACTACTTACAAAAACTTTTAGCAAGTCACGGAATTGATTCAAAAATTGATGAATTTGGTGACCGTCGTGCAAATTTGATTGCAGAAATCGGAACTGGTGAAAGCAAAAAAATTCTTGGACTCACTGGGCACCAAGACACTGTGGCAGTACCTAATCCAGATCGCTGGCAACATGATCCCTTTGGCGGTGAGATTAACGGTGATTATGTTTTCGGTCGGGGAGCAGCTGACATGAAAAGCGGTCTGGCTGCTCAAGCCATCGTCTTAATCGAATTAAAAGAAGCTGGTCAACTGCCATCAGGAACGGTTAGATTTATTGCTACCGCCGGAGAAGAACTTGGTACTCCTGGTGCCTATCGATTACAAAAACAAGGAGTTGCCGATGATCTTGATGCATTAGTAGTCGGTGAACCAACTGGCGGAAACGTTATTTTTGCTCACTCAGGAAGTATGAACTATCGCGTTACTAGCTATGGAAAGTCTTGTCATAGTTCACATCCGCAAAACGGTATTAATGCAATTGAGGGGTTGCTAAAGTTTATCGAAGAAGAAAAACACCTTTTTGATAATAGCAAGGATGATCAGTATCTCGGTAAAGTACAGCATAGTATTACAGTTATTGATGGCGGCTCACAAGTTAATACCATCCCCGACAGTGCTAGTTTGCAAGGAAATATCCGCCCTACGGCAGCATTTAATAATGTTAAAGTTGCCGATCGATTAAATGATGCGCTTGAATATATTAACCACACAACTCCTTTCCAACTAGAGCTAAAAATTATTCAAGATTTTTATCCAATTGCGACAGAACCTAATAATGATTTTGTCCAAATCGCCCTCAATGCTGCTCAGCGTAATTATCCAAATGATATCAAACTCGATATTATCAATGGTGCAACAGATGCGAGTGTGTTTACATTAAATCGGCCAGATCTTCCGGTTGTAATTTTAGGTTGTGATGATTGGAATGCGGCTCATCAAAATGATGAATATACAACAATTTCCAGTTACGTCGCTACAATTAAAGCTTATAAGCAAATTATTCGTGATTTCTTCAAAGAATAAGCAAGATATTTAAATGAATACTCTAATTAGTAAAATAAGAGATGCTTTTTAATCAATTATAGCTAACTAATGTTATAATGCAGTCGATGTAAGCGATGTCAATTTTATTAAGAAAGGGTGTTTACCATGATGTCATTATTGAGTAACGTAATCGCTGTTGTAAGTTTTTCCGCAATTTTATTAGCTTCAATTATAAGTTTATTTGTGGGTGGTAAACACCAACATAGATTTTATTAAAAAGCTCATAGAAAATAAGAGTGAACAATACTTATCTCTCGCAGACTGTTATTGTTCACTCTCTTTTTATGCTAATATAGGGAAAACACCGTATTGAAGGCAGTATTTGTGAAAAATGAAAATACCTTATATCACAAACGGGCACGGGACATTTTAGGAAAACCATTCACCTCCATTGTTTCGCGTTACCTTGGCGTTAGCATTGCTATTGGGATAGTAACTGGTCTTGTAATCGGAGTCTTTCGCTGGATTATCGACCGGACCCTTACATTACTGACAATTATTTATCCTTTTATGGGTAAGCATCCTTAGCTATTAATTCCATATATATTAGGAACATTTATCGTTGCATGGATAATCGGAAAAATCGTTAAGCCCTATGAAACAGATGTTGTTCGTTCTGGCGTTACCCAATTAAAAGCTGCTTTGTTAGGAAAGCATCGTATTCATTGGTGGCCAGTATTATGGCGAAAATTCGTTGCTAGTTTGCTTACTATCTGTCCAGGACTTTTCTTAGGGCGTGAAGGACCAAGTATCCAAATTGGTGCCTGTATCGGAGCCTGCTTTAACGAAAAATTCTTTCACTTTACGGACAAAGATAAATATTTATTGATGGAGTGTGGCGTTGCGGCCGGATTATCTGCGGCTTTTAGTGCTCCTTTAGCAGGAACAATGTTTTTATTAGAAGAAATGACGCATAATTTTAATTCTCGAATTTGGATTCCTGCTTTAACTTCTTCCATCGTTTCTGCATTTATCACTTTTTTTATTCTTTGGTACTAAACCTTGCCTATATATTCCGATCACAACTAAATCACCAGTCGCATCCTATCCATGGCTAATCGTTGCTGGCGTTGTCATTGGTTTCTTGGCATACTGTTTTCAATTTGCTGCACTAAACCTAACTTGGTGGTACAGCAAAGTTACCTTTATTCCCAAAGAATTTCATAGCATTATTCCGTTATTATTAGTTATTCCAGTTGGATTATGGAATCCTTATATTCTTGGTGGTAGTCATGATTTTATTAAATACGTCACCAATATGTCCCTTACAACGAATTGGCAAGCAATGGTCGCAATTTTATTAGTTTATTTCATCCTTCGTTTCGGTGGCACAATGATCGCATATGGTGCTACTGTCCCAGGTGGTATTTTCATGCCATTATTCGTTTTAGGAACAGTTATCGGGGCATTGACTGGAACCATCCTTATCCATATGGGAATAATCCCAGCCAGTTGTTATGTCAACGTCATTATAATTTCAATGGCTGCATATTTTGGCGGAGCAGAAGGATTACCATTCACAGCAATTTTATTAGTAACTGAAATGGTTGGCTCAGTTGAACAAATTTTGCCAATGACATTAATTACTTTAGTCGCCTATTATGTTAATCGTTTATTAGGTGTCCGCCCTTCACTTTATGACGCAATGTTAGAAGAAAAACAAATAATTTAAAACCAAAATCGAGAATGGAAAAATTTTTCTTCCATTCTCGATTTTTAGTTATTTATCGAACAAACTTAGATATTCTCCATAGCCTTTTTCTTGCAATTTATCAACCGGAATAAACCGCAAAGCTGCTGAATTGATGCAATAGCGCAATCCTCCACGATCAGTTGGACCGTCAGTAAAGACATGCCCGAGATGCGAATCAGCTTCCTTACTTCTTACCTCGGTCCGCTCCATTCCAAATGATTGATCGCACTTTTCTGTAAGAACACGCTTCTTAATCGGTTTAGTAAATGCTGGCCAACCACATCCTGCATCGTATTTATCTAGTGATGAGAATAATGGTTCCCCACTAACAACGTCAACATAAATACCCGGTTCATCAAATCGATCATATTTACCACTATATGGTTTTTCAGTAACTCCCATTTGAGTCACAGCATATTGCATTGGCGTTAATTTCTTTAATTCATTTTTATCCATTCAGCATCCTCCTCGTTTTCGTTATCTATTTTGATTATACGAATTCTCAGTGAATACTACTAATTTCCTGCTCAGTTATTTAATACTCCTTTCCACCGATGCAACAACATCCACGAAATTAATTGAACAATTCCGGCACAAACTAATGTCAAAGCCATCGTCAAAACTGTTCCCCACAAAATTGGCACTACCTGTTGCCCCTGTAGTCCTTCAAACAATAATTGACCAAGCCCACCGGCATTGATTGTTGCCGCAATAGTTGCCATTGCCATTGTCGAAGCTAGTGCCACTTGGATTCCACTAAAAATTGCTGGTAATGCTAGCGGCAATTGAATTTGGCGAAAAACCTGTCGAGATGTCATCCCCATCCCAACACCAACTTCGATTAATTGTGGATCAACACCACGAATTCCCGTAATGAAGGAACGCAATAAAACATATTCAGAGTAGATCGTTAAAACAATAATTGCCGTCTTCATCCCTAACCCAGAAATTGGTAAGAGTAAGGCAAAAAATGCAAAACTTGGAATCGAATATAAGAGCGAAAAGAAATAGATCAAACTGTTAAGCCACTTTTCACGGCGCAAAAACAATAAGATTATTATAACTGCAATCACTAAAGCAATTGCTAATGAAGAAAGAACCATCGTTGCATGTTGCCGCACATCATCAAGCATTATCGGCCAATTCTCATTCCAATACTCAATCATATTGTTGCCTCCACAAATCTTGATTTTGGCGAATCGTTCCTAAAAGCTGCTCAACAAATTCAGTTGCTGGATGGCGAACAATTTCTTCCGGCGTAGCAAATTGAACGATGCCTCCTTCATGCATGATCATTACTCGCTGTCCCAAAAATAAGGCCTCGTTAATATCGTGAGTTACAAACATAAAAGTCTTTTCTGCTAATGATTCATGAATCTTTTTTACTTCTCGTTGCAATTCCATTCTCGTTAAGGCATCCAGCGCGCCAAAGGGTTCATCAAATAATACATACGGTGGATTAGTCGCTAAAGCTCTTGCCACTCCTACTCGCTGTTGTTGCCCACCAGATAATTGTTGAGGATAGCGATTCATATATTCAGCGGGATTTAGTTGAACAAGACTTAGTAATTCTTTAACACGATTATTAATCTCTTTCTTATCCCAATGCAGCATTTTGGGTACAACTGCAATATTTTGTCCAATTGTCATATGAGGAAATAATCCGATCTGTTGGACAACATATCCCATGTGCCGGCGTAATTTTACTAGATCGAGTTCCCGAAGCTTTTGTCCATCAATTAAGATTTCACCAGCACTTGGCGCTATCAACCCATTAATCATTTTCAAGGTAGTAGTTTTCCCTGAACCAGATGAGCCAAGAATCGTTATAAATTCGCCCTTGTTGACTGTAAAATTGAGATCAGGAATTACCGTTTGATCGTTAAAACGCTTCTCAACATGTTTAAATTGAATAATTGGTTCTGTCATGCTTTTGTACCTTTCTAATTAAAAAATCAAAGCTAATCATTGCCAGCAAGGATAAAATAGCAACGCTTACTGCGCCAATCACCACATAACTCATATCGTATAAGCCTAAGCCAGTAAATATTAGAGTTCCCAATCCACCAGCACCAATATAAGTCGCTAAAGTTGCACTGGCAATGATTTCAACCAATGCTAGTTTTATTCCGTTTAAAATATAGGGCAACGCCAGGGGAATTTCTATTTGTCGGCGTAACTGTCGCTGATCCATCCCCAGAGCTATCCCAACTTCCTTATACAGTGGGCTCACTTCATTAAAGCCAAGAATTGTATTGATTAGCAACGGCGGAAGCGCTAAAACAATTAAAGCAATTAACGCAGGGACAACCCCTGTTCCAATAAATGGAATTAATAAGAACAGTAATGCCAAACTAGGAATGATCCGTAACAGTTGCGCAAACATCACACAAAATTGAGCAACCGGTTTAATTCGCGAACCAATGTATCCTAATGGCAGTGCAATGATCATTGAAATTACAAGCGTTACAATAGTCAGAACAATATGCTGACCAACATATTGCCAATATTGTCCGCCATTTGTTTGAAAATATTGAATTATTTGCCCTAGCAAGCTACCACTCCCCATTTATTGCCTATAACGAAAGAGCAAATACCTAGCAATAAAAACTAGTTATCTGCCCCTCTGGCACTTATTTTATATTTTGATTATACCAATTTTTAGCAACAGCCTTATAATTCTGCCCGTCGACATTAACTTTTTTATTTAAATCTGTTAATTGCTTAGTTGTTAACTTCGCATCAACCTTATTTAAGGCTTGCTCCATTTTGGGATGACTTTTGGCAGCTTTTTTATTTACGACTGGTACTAAATTGTATGGTGGCCAAATATTCTTATTATCCTTTAGTAAAGTAAACTTACTAGTTGCTAATTGACCATCAGTTGTTGAAACCGGGGCTGCTTGAGCTTTTCCTTGTTCCATAATCTTATAGAGTAAATTTACGTCATAGTCCTTAATTGACTTAAAATCAAACTTACCATAAACTTTATTCATTTCTGGAAGGGCATCAGCACGTTTTTCGAACTCACCCTGTGAAGCAAAGTTAATCTTCTTTGCATTCTTTTGTAGTTCACTTAAATTAGTAATGTGGTACTTCTTCGCATCCTTAGTTGGCATTGCGACACCTTGGCGATTATCACCTGGTGCGTATTTAAATGTCGTTAAGCCGTCTTTTTGAATACCATCATGTGCTAGTTTAGCCATTTGACTAGCACTCTTGCCAGTCCCCTTCTTTTTGAGATATGCTTCTACGATTGTTCCCGTATAATCAGGATAAACGTCAACTTCGCCTTTTTGCGTTGCACTAAAAATTACATTATTTGAAATATTGGGTTTCCGAGTAACCTTATATCCTTCATGCTCCAGCGCAAGCGCGTAAATTTCACTGACAGTCTTACTTTCTGAGACGTTTTTTGACCCCACAATAATTGGTTTGTTGCTGGCCGCACTTGCTACCGCTGGCATAATAGTACCTGCTAGTAAACCAGCAATGCTTAATAATGAAAGAGCAACGATTTTCTTAAATCTCATTTATTTTCTCCTAACTTGTAACTCAAAAAGTTTCAATCAATAAGCTAATACTATATCCTAGAAAAATAATTGTCAAGGCAATATCAAATTTAATCCCTTGACATCATGTAACTGTATAAATTACAATTGCAATTAAAGGAATGATAATATGAAAATTTCAACCCGTTTTAGTGATAGCATCCATATTCTTGCTTTCGTTAATATTTATCAAGGAATTATTCCGTTAACAAGTAGTAATATCGCTAGCAGCATTGAAACTTCACCAGTTGTCGTCCGACGTTTGATGAGTGCGCTCAATAAAGCTGGATTAATCAATACTGTCCACGGGGCAGCAGATCCAGCGCTTGCAAAATCACCCGAAAACATCTCACTCTATGATATTTTTCTTGCGATCGAAGGGGATGCTCATCTATTTGCAATTGATGAACGAACAAATCCTCAATGCATCGTTGGCGGTAATATTCAAGAGACGCTTAACGGCTTTTACCAGCAAGCAGAAACAGCCGCGAAAGCTAAACTTGCGAGAACCAGTTTACAAGATGTCATCGACACTATTCGCGTTAAGCAAGCAATGAAAGATGCCGAAAAAGAAAGAAGAAACTAATAATGAAGTATATGGTTACTGGTGCAACCGGGCACCTTAGCCAACACGTTGTTAAGCAATTAAGCAAACTTTCATCCCCAGATAACATCCGCGTCTTGCTGCTCTTGTCCTTCCTTTGATTATAGGAATTGCTATTTACTATAAATTTCATCGTTAATATAGTCACAATCATAACCACCCGTCAAACGGGTGGTTTGCACATCGGCTATAAGCCGATAATAAAAGCCGGCGTCTCAAGGCGCTGGCTTTCGCTTTGCTCAAGCCAAAATGCTCTGACTACTTTGCCACCGCTT
>NZ_NGPY01000022.1:0-202371 GCF_002254085.1 Limosilactobacillus reuteri
AGTATTTTGCCTTAGACTTCCTTCAGATTCCGTCTCACGACGGACACCCTTGTCCTCAGCTCATGGTTCCGACTACTACGGCCCATAGCGGACTTTCACCGCCTAGCTAATACCCATGCCGGGCGCACAAACGCTGGAAAAAACACCGATAAAATCAGTATTTTTTCCAGCAACCTACCTTCGAACGTACCTTCTGATAAACAAAAGGCATATCTACAAAATGTAGTATAGCAAAGGATTATTTGAGTTTCAATTCTTCTTGAAAGATAGTATCTGTCAAATTTTCATAGATCGCCTAAAATATACATCTTTCTAGGATAAAGATGTCAATAAAAACTGAACTAACTGGTAATAATCGTCAAGAAATTGGGCATTAATCTCTTTTAGGCTCATAAATAGAGCAGGCAACTATTAGCTACACAAAGGTTTTTCCTAGTATAATGTGGATAATTAGATATATTATTCATAATAAAGGAATGATAATTAATGACAGTAGATGGAATTAACCTCGATAAAATTAAAGAACAAACAGCAACAGGTTTAACCGAATTATTGGATCAAGCTCAGTTAGAAAAAGATGACCTCGTCGTGTTGGGCCTTTCAACTAGTGAAGTCCATGGCGGAAGGATTGGAAAGGACTCCAATATTGAAATTGCCCGGGCGATTGTTTCGACAGTTGTTAACATCTTACGAAAACACCAACTCCATTTAGCAGTCCAAGGTTGCGAACACCTTAACCGGGCACTTGTTGTCGAACGAAGTGTAGCTAAGGAGCGCGGCTTTGAACAAGTTACAGTCTTCCCTTCGCTCCATGCAGGTGGTGCAGGACAGATTGCGGCCTTTGAAAACTTCAACGATCCGATTGAAGTTGAACACATTACTGCTGAAGCTGGTATGGACATTGGCGACACCTCAATTGGCATGCACGTTAAGTTTGTCCAAGTTCCAGTTCGCACGTCTATAAAACAAGTTGGTTTAGCCCATACGACCTATCTCCGTAATCGACCAAAATTGATTGGTGGTGCGCGTGCAAAATACGAGTGGGATCCGTTTGACAATAAATAATTTTAATTAGCCATTCTGCAATAAGGATGGCTTTTTATTTATACCAATTGCTCTAAAAAACTAGTTCCATACTCACCGTGAGCCAAATTAAAATTATCCAGCACAGTTGCGCCAAAATCAGCAAATGTTGGACGAGTACCCAATGGCCCGCTTTTTTGCATTGATGGTGAATAAAACGGTAATGGAACGTTTTCACGAGTATGGTCTGTACCACGAAAACCAGGATCATTTCCATGGTCAGCAGTAACAATTAATAAATCATTATTTTTAAGGTTGTGTAAGACTTTGCCCAGCCGCCGATCAAAATCCATTAACGCCTGTCCAAAACCTTGCGGATCACGACGATGGCCATACATCGTATCAAAGTCAACTAAATTGGTAAAACAAAAACCGGTGAAATTTTGTTTCATCATCTCATCAACGTGATCCATTCCATCCATATTGCTTTCATTATGATAAGTTTTGGTAAAACCATGTCCTGAAAAAATGTCATTAGTTTTACCAATCGCAATCGTCGTATAGCCGGCTTGATGAAGCTGGTCGATGACTGTTGGTAACGGTGGTTCTAAGGTGAAATCACGGCGGTTAGCAGTTCGAATAAAGTGATCTTTATCTGGGCCAATATATGGACGTGCAATCACCCGACCAACCTGATAATCTGGACCATTCAGCAGTGTTCGAGCAAAGCGACAAATTTTATAAAGTTCTTCGACAGAAATTACATCCTCATGAGCCGCAATTTGCATTACTGAATCGCCAGAAGTATAGGCAATCAGTTCACCGGTGTCCATTTGTTGTTCGCCATAGTCATGAATTACAGCGGTACCGGAATATGGTTGATTGACAATTACTTTACGTCCAGAAAATTCTGCAATCTGATCGATAATTGATTGGGGAAAGCCGTGAGGGAATGTCGACAACGGTTAAAAAACAGGCAATCCCATCATCTCCCAGTGACCATCCATACTATCTTTACCAGCCGAAACTTCGATCATCTTGCCATAATAAGCTAAAGGATGAAGGGCGTTAGGGATCCCTGAAATTTCTTCTTTACGTAAATTGCTAAGCCCGAGCCGTCCTAAATTAGGTAATGACAGGGTGCCATTATAAGCTGCGCCAACATGTCCTAATATATCTGCCCCCATGTCATTAAATTTATCCGCATCAATTGCTGCCCCAGTCCCAACTGAATCTAAAACAATCCCAAAGATACGTTGATATTTTTTGTAATTCCTCATTAATCTGTTGTACCTCCTTCATTATCAGCTTCACCACTAGCCCATACTTTGGTTGCATAAATGGAATTAAATAATAAGGCTGCTTGTAAGGCGATTTGCGATAGGTCGCCTCCGAAAGTCCCAATGTGAACAACCCATTTGGAAACGAATTGCCAAAATAATCCAGTAAATAATGTTTGCTGTATTAACCCAAATCCATAGTGACCAGTTTTCCTGGTATTTAAGGATATAAAGCAATTGAGCAATAAAGCTAACCACTAAATTAAACGAATCAAAATATGGAAGCTGTCCGTGGAAGAGGCCAATAACATACCAGCCGATGAAATAAGCAACTACCACCCCTGCAAAAACCCAACGTCGTACTTGCGGGCTAAAACGTTTAGTTGCATCATCATGCCCCCACATAAACCAGCCAATTGGTTGAGAAATCACGTAGAAAAGGTCTCCTTCGTATAGGACGACATTATTTAGGATCGACAAAGTTTCCATTCCACGTTGACGATCAATAGTTAACAAGGTACTTGATTCCATACCGGCGCCAACGATCCCCTTCTCAGACCAAAAAGCTTCTTGTTCTGCATTATCATCCATATAAAAGCCATCATGTGAACGGATGATCCCATAAACTGCTTTAGGAGCATATTTATGTGCCAAGACCATTAATTTAAATGAAGGAACAGCAGGATAAATTTCTGGGACATACTTTTTAGTTAATCCATCATCCTTTTTATTTTAGAACTTTTTACCAATACTAGCGTCCAAAATAAGGACATCCCTCAATTATTAATTTACTTCATTTTGAAAAAGGATAACGTTGATGTTAACGGTCAACCATTAAACACAAACAACCTAAGACTAGATTGTAGTAGTCCTAGGTTGTTTTTAGATTATTTAATTTTTCGATTACCCAGTTCCCAAAAAGCGAGGGCCGAGGCAGCAGCTACATTTAAAGAATCAACGCCCGCAGCCATCGGGATCTTAATTGTAAAATCACTCTGCGTAATTGTCTTTTCTCTTAATCCTGGCCCCTCTGAACCAAGAATAATTGCCAATCTATCTACCTCAGCTAACTGAGGAGCATCAATATCAACCGTGTTATGGCGGAGAGCCATCGCCGCCGTTTTATACCCAGACCGATGAAGAAGGTCAATTCCTTCTGACTGCCAAACCTTGGCATCAACATAGGCCCATGGTACTTGGAAAACCGTTCCCATGGCTACCCGTGATGCTCGTCGATAAAGAGGATCAGATGAGTCACTCGTTACAATTATTCCATCAATTCCGAGAGCTGCGGCTGAGCGAAAAATTGCCCCAATGTTGGTAGGATTAACAACACTTTCCAGAATTGCGATGCGCGGATGATCACTGGGCATAGTAGCCAAAAAGTTATCTAGACTTGGTCGTTCGACTCGGTGCATAGCTGCTAAAGCCCCTCGCAAAAGATTATAACCACCACCAGCCAACTGCCGAAGTAATTTACTATTGACTACGTAGATTGGCGTTTGTTCTAATCCCTTTGTTTGGTTAATTGCCATTTCATGATCCAAATCAGCCAGATCACGATCTAGCTCCTTTTCTTCTATTAAAAGAGAAGCTGGTCGATAGCCTGCTCGCAAAGCACGTTCAATTACTTTAGGACTTTCCGCAATAAATAAACCTGGATTAGGTTCGAGGGCATGAAAGAGTTGTGCTTCATTAAGCCGGACATAAGGATCAAAATCAGGGTCTGTTAGGTCTGTAGGAAAAATTAAATTATGCATGTTGAATTTACCTTTTCTATTTCATTGGATTCAAGTATTTTGGCGTTTGATACAATCAATCATACATGAATATATTTAATTTCGCCATGGTGCCTAGTGATTAATATTGTTATTAAAGACCTGAAATGTCAATTTAAATTAGAAAAAAGGTGAAAGTTGTTCTTCTGTGACATGACTCAAGAATACTTCTAATGGTGTACGATAATTAAGAGATTTTCGTGGGATATTGTTGCGACGATGCATTAGCTGAGTGACTAGTTCGTCTGGTAAATCGCGAAAATCTAGCTTTTTACTAAGGCCATCACGACGCAAGAGGCCGTTATTATTTTCGTTTAACCCTCGTTGATTGGGAGCACCGACAAAGTCGTCAATTGGAGCAGTACAAGGAATAATTCCGATTAACACGGCCACAAGTAGACCAATGGGACAACTTTTTAAGGCACTAACCCACTAAAACTGTATATTTAAAGGCTACCTATGAAAACTTGACAGATACGATACCAAAAATCAGCTATGAGAGTTAATTCACGTGTGGTAAGATGTTTATAGGTCATTTGTGATTGCCTTTCTTTTGATTAGGGATATTCAAAAGTCTATCACAAATGGCTTTTTATTTTTTCTAACTTAATTTTACAAACGACGAATATAAATATGGAAACCGACATTTTGGGGCCGAAGGCTACTATGTAAGTACAGTAGGGTTGAACGAATCCACAATAAAGAAGTATATCCGAGATCAAGAAAAGCATGATATTGGAATGGATAAGTTAACAAGTGTGGAATACTAAGACCCTTTTAAGGGTAAGTGAAGTAGTCAGAGCATTTTGGCTTGAGCAAAGCGAAAGCCAGCGCCTTGAGACGCCGGCTTTTATTATCGGCTTATAGCCGATGTGCAAACCACCCGTTTGACGGGTGGTTATGATTTATGAAATTAGTCTCCAATCGACTAATTGATTGGCCAAATTTCGTTAGATTTAATGCCATCAGGGCTAGCCCGATATCATTTTCCACAGCCCGTTGTCCACGTAGATGAGTTCGTCGTATGCCAAAATCCCTCTTCATGTGACCAAAGACTGGTTCAACGTCGAACTTCCGTCGACGATAAATTGCTTTGCCTTCGTCACTTGAGAGGGCATCTTTAACTTTAGCTTTATAATAATTTCAGGTTGGGTTAACCTTCATATAGCGTTGCCGACCACCTGGTGTCTTTGCTAGTTCATCTAATTTAACTGATAGTTGATGTTTATCAGCACGATAGATTTTAAAGTCACGCTTAAAGCCATACTTATCAGTGGATTTACTATAGCGATAAAAACTAAAACGAACTCCTTGATGATCAATGTAGTAGTCGTCATTAGCGTTATATTTCCAATTCTGTGACCTAGTTGGATCGTTTTTAAATTTACGTTTCTGTTCCATTTGATAAGTTGTGTATGGAATAACCGGCTGCTTTTTAAACCGATCAAGAATCGTTGTGTAATTGTACTCACTACCATAGCCTGCATCGGCGACGATATGTTCAAAGAAATCTAAAGCATGAAACTGGGTAAGGAATGGCACTAAGGTCCTGATGTCAGTTGGATTTGAAAACAGCTCGTAATCAAGGATAAATTGCTTATGGATAGCGATTTGCAGGTTATAGCCGGGCTTTAACTACCGATTCATCATCGGATCTTCCTTCATACACATAAAGGTCGCATCATGATCAGTCTTAGAATAGCTATTACGGCCTTGGAAGATATTTTCGGCGCGTTCATACTTTTGGGCACGCGGAATTAGGTTGTTGCTTAATTGGTGACGAAGCTTTTTTAGAAAACGACGGCGCCGTTTTCTAGCTGAACCACCTTTGATGATTTTTGGTTCTTGCTTAATCTCTTCATCTAATTTAGTAATTTTCTCCGCCAATTCTTGTTCCATTACTTCCATGCCTTCGGCGGAAGTAACCAGCTCCGGTGCTATTTCTTGCACCACTTGTTTTTCTACTAGTTCCTCATAAAGCTTACTTGTCTTTTCTCTTAACTTAGCGTGATACTTTTCAACTGCTCGCCGCCAAGTAAATGAATGTTTATTGGCATCGGCTTCTACCTTAGTCCCATCGATAAAAACCGCATCGTTTTGAATTAGTCCGTGATCTTTTAAAGCCATGGTACAGTATACAAAGGCATGTTTAATTAGCTTACTAGCGTGCTGACTGCGGCGAAAATTATTGAGGGTACGGTAGCTATAAGTATAATCATGAGCTAACCAACGCATTGGCAGGTTCTCATCCAACATCATTTCAATCTTTCTTCCAGAATAAGTTTGGCGTGAGTAGGCAAACAAGAGAATCTTAAGCATAATTGCTGGATGCGATGAAGGGCGGCCGGTAGCCGCTACTGAATCTTCTAATAGCACATCTTGTGGAATCGAGTCGACAAAATCACTAATTAGTCGCGCAACATGATTCTGTGATAAATCATAGTTATAGTTTAGTACGAATTCGGTTTGCCCTATGGTATAATTTTGATACATGGAAATCGCTCCCTTTAGTTGTTTTTAGGGGTAATTACATCATATCAGGAACGATTTCCTGTGTACATAAAAACCGGATGATGAATTGTTCAAAAAATTCATCATCCGGTTTTTATTTTGGAGTAGGAGTTTTTTTCCAGCCTCTTTCCTACGATTAGTCAAGAAAAATATTTAGAAAAGAAGAGTATACTAAACCAACCCGGTTCTTCTTCAAAAATCGAGAATTAGTGGTATATTAAATTTGTGAGACGATTATGCCCTCACAGGGACCATAGAGTCCGTATACCGATAGTGGTATTTTTCATGGTGCTTAATCATGGATAAGAGACATTTCAGAGTTTTATTCATACAAGCTACCATGGCGACCTTATTCAGTTTTGGATAAGGTCGTTTTTCTTTTAAACGATAATAATATTCAACAATGTGATTAGGATTGACGTGTTGTTGGCGAATCATATTACCAATGGTAAAATACAACAGTTTACGGGCAATTGGGTTTCCACGCTTATTAATGTGGTCTTGACCGGCATAAGTTCCAGAGTGGTGACGGCGAATATCAATCCCAACATAGGCATTGAGTTGGTTAGAGTTATCAAAACGACTAATGTCACCTAATTCTCCCACTAGTTGGGCGGCAGTCTGCTTGCCAATTCCCGGAAAAGAATAGTACAGGCCATACTTTGGCAAGAGCTGGGCAATAGATTCTATCCGCTTGATCACCTCTTCTTTTTTACGTGCTAAGGCAATTAATTGGCGAGTATAGTAGCGAACTTCATCAACCTGAATAGCGTCACTAGAAACAGCCGGATATGATTGTTGGGCAAGATCGATTAATCGATCGGCATACTTATAAGCTTTCATCTTAGATATTCGTTTATCTGTAGATGCCATTAGAATATTCTTTAATTTAACTCTCGAATAAGGCCTAACTAGTGCTGGGTGAGGGAAAAGCTCCACGATATTCAACGCTAATTTAGATGTTTTATTTACAAATAATTGCTTAAGTTCTGGAAAAACCTGTTCAAGTGCAGTATGAAGATGGTTTAGACGATAGTTCCAATCAGCGTTGAGCTGATTATAGAACCGACTAAGCTCATGTAGCTGAAGATAGTCTTTTTTCCAAGGAACTGTTAATCGAAAAGTATTTTCCTGGACAGTGAGAGTAATCCGGTGAGCGTCTTTCTGATCGGTCTTAACTCGTCGTAGACTCTCGGACTTCAAATGAAGTTCTAGTGGATTAAGACGGCAAAAGCGGAGACCATTGGTCTCAAAGAAATGTTCAATTACTCGCGAATAAATTCCAGTCGCTTCAAAGTAGATAATTGGCTTCTGAGCTTTATTAATCATATCTCGTAGAGCATTAAACTCCGCTTTCGTGTGTACTAAAGAAAACTCTTTTAAGCAGTGTTTCCCTCGATACCAGACACAGTAACTTTTCCCCATTGAAACATCCAAGGCAAATATATCAGCCATAAAAAGACTTCCTTTCTAGAAATAGAGCTAGTCATTACCACCATCCTAGATTTGTACTTCATTTCCTAAACACCCGAACTCACAGTTCCACAACCTAAAAGCAAAATATCAAATCAAAGATAGCGGAAATCATTTTTTAATACGGACTCGAAGTCCCTGAGGCTATGTACGACCTTAGCTCTATCTTTAGAGTAACAAAAAAGTTCAGAACAAAATTATTTTTGTCCTGAACTAATCTTAGGTTGTTTTACCAACTCCGGCAGTCAGACTCGAACTGACGACAACCTGATTAACAGTCAGGTGCTCTACCAACTGAGCTATGCCGGAATAACTTTAACACAATAATTATACCGAACGAGAGCCAGCGCCATCAAGGGGCTTTTCAACCGTTATTACCTCTAGGCGCCGCTGAGATCCGCCCGCCACACCGTCATTGATTGGCACCACTATAACTTCAATAACGACTAAGCTACGGAAACTTCCGCGGCCTAGCCGTTATCTTTATGCTTAATAATATTTAAGATGAACCGGCGGCATTAGCCTACACGGAAAGCGGCTCGTTCCCGTCGCCATTCGGCCAGCTCAACCGTCTGACGCATCAGCATGGCGACCGTCAACGGGCCCACGCCCCCGAGAACTGGGGTAATCAGCCGTGCTTGGGAGACAACACTGGCGAAATCAACGTCGCCGACCAGCTTGCCAGACGGCAGGCGGTTGATTCCCACATCTATTACCACCGCCCCTGCCTTGACGTCCCCCGCTTTAACCAGGCTAGGAACCCCGGCAGCAACAATTAGGATGTCCGCCTGCCTGGTCAGTGTAGCCCGCTTCTTGGTATGCCGGCCAACAAAGGTCACCGTCGCGTTCAGATTATTCAGCAGCGCCAGGAGCGGTTTGCCAACCAGGAGGCTCCACCCAACAATGACCACGTTGGCCCCTGGTACTGCTTTAATAGTGCCATGACCCCCCGGGGCGTACAGGCGACCGGATAGTGGCCGCCCTGGTTGAGCGGGTGAAGGCCATCGGCGTCCTTTGTCAGGTCGATTGCGTTAACAATTTTCTCACCATTGAGCTGAGCCGGGAGGGGCGCCTGTACCAGGATGACGTCTACACTGTCATCCCAATTTAATTTCCGAACCTGCTGTAAGACGGTCGCCTGGTCGACATCAGCCGGGAAATGGTACCGGGTCGAAGCAATCCCCAGCTTTTGAGCAAGGCGGTGCTTTGTGCGGGTGTAGACCTGACTAGCCGGATCATCGCCGACCAAGATCACCGCAATTCCTGGCGTATGCTGGTGCGCTTTTAATTCTGCAACCTGTTGGCGGGTTTGTGCATTTATTTCCCGGGCAATTTTTTACCATCAATAATCATCGCATCGCCCCCTAACAGCTGACCTGGAGGAGAGCGCCGATGTTTTGCTCAACCTGACGGGCAGTGTCCGCCTGATTCATTGTGTACAGGTGGATCCCGGCAACGTCATTGGTCACCAGATCGACAATTTGATCAATCGCGTAGCTAATTCCCGCCTGCTTCAGGGCCTCGGGATGGTCATGATACTTGGCCAGGATGTCCTTAAACTTCTCCGGGACCGTCACCGCGCTGGTCCGCAAAATCCGGTTTGCCTGCCGTTCGTTGATAATTGGCATAATGCCAGCAATAATCGGCACGTCAATTTCGGCAATGGCACACAGCTCACGAAAGCGGTAGTAACTCTGGTTATCCAAGAAAAGCTGGGTAATAATCTGGTCACACCCCGCGTTTACCTTCAGCTTTAAATGCTGCAGCTCGGCTACCATATCCAGCGACTCCGGGTGTTTTTCCGGGTAACAGGCACCCGTGATTTGAAAATCGGGGTAATTCTGCCGGATGTAGGCAACTAGGTCACTGGCGTGGGGGAAGTCGTCCTTTTTGGCTAGCCCAGGGCGTTCGTCCCCGCGCAGCACCAGCACCCGGCCAACGTGGCGTTCCCGTAGCTGCGCCATGATCCGGTCAACATCAGTGCGGCTAAGGTACCAAGCCGGGAGGTGGGCCATCGCCGGCACATGACAGCAATTTTCAACATAATCGGCAACCCTGACCGTCTCTTGGGCCAAGCGGGCCGTTTTGCTGCTGCAAGTGACACTGATGAACGACGGTTCAAGATCTTGCAGGGCGGCGAGTACCTGGTTCAGATGGTTAATGCCGACCGCGGAGTTGGGTGGGAAGACTTCGTACGATAAACTGGTCATCTAATCACCCTCTCCTAACTGCCTGCGAACTGCCCGCGTCGCCGCAAGCACGTTGGTTAAACTAGCCTTGGTTTCTTCCACGCCCCGGGTCTTGAGCCCACAGTCAGGATTGATCCAGACCTTCGGCGCGGCAATCTTCGTCAGGATCCGCTTAATCGTCGTCTGCACCTCGTCAACTGACGGAATCCGCGGTGAGTGGATATCGTAAACGCCAGGGCCGACTTCGGTTTCAAAGTGCTGCTTCTTCAGCGCATCGAGGATTTCCAGGTTGGAGCGTGACGCTTCAAAGGAGATCACGTCGGCGTCCATGGCGTCGATTGCCGGGATAATGTCGGTAAATTCGCTGTAACACATATGGGTGTGAATCTGAGTTTCCGGCTGGACCTTACTATGGACCAAGCGGAAGGCTGGGATGGCCCAGTCGAGATATTCGGAGTACCAGTCGGACTTTCGCAGGGGCAGCTTCTCACGCAGAGCCGCTTCATCGATCTGGATGATCTTAATTCCGTTGGCTTCCAGGTCGAGGACCTCTTCCTGAATTGCCAGGGCTAGCTGGAGGGTCGCTTCTTTCAGGCTGATATCTTCCCGGGGGAAGGACCAGTTCAGAATCGTCACCGGTCCCGTCAGCATCCCCTTGACCAGCTGCTTGGTTTGGCTCTGGGCGTACTTAGACCACTTGATGGTAATCGGCTGCTGGCGCTTAACGTCACCCCAGATGATTGGCGGCTTTACGCAGCGGGTCCCGTATGATTGGACCCAGGCGTTCTTGGAAAAGAGGTAGCCGGAGAGGTGCTGTCCGAAGTATTCGACCATGTCGTTGCGTTCAAACTCCCCGTGCACCAGGACGTCTAGCCCGACCTGCTCTTGCCACTTTAGCCACTCGTCAATCTTGCCCTTAATAAAGGCATCATACTGTTCCTGGCTAATTTCGTGCCGGCGGAACTGGCGCCGAACCTGGCGGACTTCCTTAGTCTGCGGAAAGGAGCCGATCGTAGTGGTTGGCAAAAGCGGCAGGTGGAACGCTGCCTTTTGGAGCCGTTCACGGACCGGACGGACGGGCTGGCGGGTAAAGTCCTCATCCTTCAGGCTAGCAATTTTGGCGTGGAGTGCGGCGTCTTCCTGCACCCGTGGGTGGGCAAATAACGCTTGGTTGGCGTGCAGTTTCTCGGCACCGTGGCCATCGTAAATCGACGCAAGGTCTTGGAGCTCTGCCAGTTTTTCCTTGGCAAAGGCGAAGTGCTCCTTGACCGCTGGTGCAAATTCTTCGTTTTCAACGGTCAGCGGGACGTGGAGCAGGGAACAAGAAGTGCTGACCACGATTTGTCGGGCCCCGGCTGCTTTGAGCTGGGCCAGGCTTTGGTCATAGTGGTTGCACCAAATGTTTTTCCCGTTAACCACCCCGGCAAAGAGGACCTTGTCGGCGGGAAAACCGCGGCTGACCAGCTGCTGGGTTTGCTTCCCCTCCACAAAGTCTAGTCCGAGCCCATCGAACGGCAGCTTGACCAAGTCGTCATACACATCCCGAACGTCACCAAAATAGGTCTGTAAGAGGACCCTTAATTTTCCCTTGGCGGCCAGCAGCGGCCGGTAGAGATCGTTAAATAGCTGACGGTCCTCTGCGGTCAGGTCCTTAACCAGCGCTGGTTCATCAAGCTGAATCCAGCGGGCGTCCTGCGTGCTGAGCTTGGCGAAAACCGCCTGGTAGGCCGTCACGGCGTCCTTTACAAAGTCGCCGGCGGCCGCATTTTGGTACTCACTCAGCTTTAACAGGGTGAAGGGACCAAGCAGGACCGGCCGGGTAATAATTCCTAATTCTTTGGCCTCCGCAAACTCGGCAAAAATCTTGTTCCCGGTCAGCTTAAAGCGAGTGTCCTGGTTAAGCTGGGGAACCAGGTAGTGGTAGTTGGTGTTAAACCACTTCTTCATTGGCCAGGCTAAGACATTGCCCTCCCGGCCCTGGTAGCCCCGTGCCAGGGCAAAATACTTATCTAATTCAGAAAATGGCAGGTCCTGGACCGGTTGGGGAACCAGGTTAAATAAAAAGGCGGCGTCTAAGGTCTGATCATAGTAGGAAAAGTCATTGCTAGTGATTTCGCTGATGCCCGCCTGGCGGAGCAGCTCCCAGTTGTGGCGCCGCAGCTGCTTTGCCGTCGCCCGTAACTCTTCCTGGTCGATTGCGTTTCTAAAGTACTTCTCGGTAGCAAATTTCAGTTCACGCTTCTCGCCAATCCGGGGGAAGCCGATAATTGTGGTGGTTGTCATCATTCAGTCATCTCTTTCGTTTTTTATTTGTCTAATAATCTACCATGAATATTCGCTATTGAATAACTGTTAAAGATTTGAACCCGATATAAGGAAAGACTATAATGCTAATAAAAAAAGGGGATGGTCCTGATGCGGATTAAACAACTGGAATACTTAGAGGCGGTGATTGAAACCGGATCAATCAACGAGGCGGCGAAACGGCTCTACCTCACCCAGCCCAGCCTCTCGAGCGCGATTAAGGATCTGGAGAAGGAGATGAGCATCACCATTTTGCAACGAAGCAATTCCGGCGTCCGGCTGACTGCTGACGGCCGCGAATTCATGAACTACGCCAAGCAGATCTTAGACCAGGTCCGCCTGCTCGATGACCGCTTCAAACAGCAGCAGCCTCTCCACCAGTCCTTTGCCGTTTCGGCCCAGCACTACGCCTTTGTGGTCAACGCCTTCGTGGAACTCATCAAGGAGATCAACTCGCCAAGCTATAAGTTCACCCTGCGAGAAACCGAAACGGAAAATATCTTCAACGACCTGCGCACGTTTAAAAGCGAACTGGGCGTGCTCTACATCAACAACTTTAACCGCCGGATCATCAGTAAACTGCTAACGGAAAGCGGCTTGGAGTTCACACCGCTTTTTACAGCCCGACCGCACGTGTTTTTGAGCCGCTATAATCCCCTTGCCGAGCGTCACTCGATTAGTCTTACCGACCTGACTGAGCTACCCTACCTGTCCTTTGAGCAGGGGGAGAATAACTCCTTTTACCTTTCCGAAGAAATCCAGTCGACCCTCAGCCATAAGAAGGAAATTAAGGTTAGCGACCGGGCAACCATCTTTAACCTGATGGTCGGCTTGAACGGCTACACCATTAGTTCGGGGATCATCAGCAGCAAGCTCAACGACGACAAGATTGTCGCGATTCCCTTGGAGCTGGATGACCCGATCACACTGGGAATTGTCCAGCACCAGCACACAATCACCAGCCAGCTGGGTCAGGAATACATCCAATTGCTAAAGAACCACATTCGCGATTACGGCTTCCCAATTATTGGCGAAGATGAAATCGAGTAGGAGATAATTGATTAGTTCAATTATCGACCTCTCACACCACCGTACGTACGGTTCCGTATACGGCGGTTCGACAACTTAATCACATTGAATTGACTGGAGCGTCTTGGACATATTCATAAGTCCAAGTTGTTCCAGTTTTCTATTAGTTAGAGAATAGCTCAAGGTCTTACTATGTGCAGTTCGCCAGTAGTGGTGACAATGGCCCTCCTTGTGGAGTTCCTTTTTCACTCTTAGCGAAAAGCCCATGGTCTAAGACTCCGCTAGTTAGAAACTTACGAATGAGTCTTAGTGTCCATGGGTCATCAATATATTGTTGGAGATACTTAATCATCAAGTCATGATTAACATTATCAAAATAGGCTTTTAGGTCTAAGTCGACAACTCTTCGATAACCTTGATTATAAAGATCTACTACTTTTTCAATAGCGTCATGGGCCCCATGGTGGGGACGGAAGCCAAAACTATTATCAGAGAAAACACGCTCAAAGATAGGCGTAAGAATTTGGGCTACAGCTTGTTGAACCATTCGGTCCACCACCGTTGGTATTCCAAGTCTTCTTACTTCCCATTAGGCTTCGGAATTTCTACCCGTTTTACTGGGGCTGGTTTATACTTGCCCTCACGCAAACTAGCGATCAGTTCCGTCTTATTTTCTCTAAGATATGGCAGAAGGTCATTAACTGTCATATCGTCAACGCCTGCTGCTCCTTTATTTCTCTTAACTCGTAAATAAGCCTGATTAAGGTTATTGCGATTCAAGACTAAGTCTTGGATAGTGACACTCATACCTTTACCTTCACCATAACCGGTACTACGCGCTCTTGTGTACTTTCGGTTTTCCAAACCTATCCTCGACAAGCGGTCAGCTTGTTGTTCTGTTTTCTGCGATTGTCGCACCTGATTACACCTCCGATATAAGTTACAAGTTATTGTCGTTCAGTCCTTCATCTGATTATTCAAACTACTATGACCTCGGCTGACTTCTGGCTTACTCAACACTGCATCACTGCACCGCTTGTTTCTGTGGAAATTAAACTTATTCCTCTTGTCGGAAACGTGTAGGCCAGATCTCCCCGGGTAAGGATATTAACTTTCATACCATGTCACCGTTAGCTTTACTAAGAGTAACTTCGAGTAGTATTGGACTTCAGTTTGATTTGCAACCTTATCCAGTTACCCTCAGCCTTATAGCTACTTCTTGTTCATCGGTGCAGTACTTTGCCTTAGACTTCCTTCAGATTCCACTTCACAGTGGACACCCTTGTCCTCAGCTCATGGTTCCAACTACTATGGCCCATAGCGGACTTTCACCGCCTAGCTAATATTCATGCCGAGCGCACTAAAAAGGCGCGTGAACCGCCGAAAATTGGTAGTTCACGCGCCACTAAACGTTAAAAGGCCGGTTGACATTAGCGACAGCCGGTCTATGTTTTTAATCTGAAATTGCTAAGGCTACTTCGCCAGTGTTTCCTTCAAGGCCGCCAGTGCCTGGTCATAATCCGGCTCGTCAGTCAGTTCAGCCACGACCTCCCGGTAGACAACCTTCCCCGCTGCGTCAAGAATCCAGACTGACCGGGCCAGGAAGCTCTCGTCCGGGATCAGTAGCTTGGATTCGTAGCCAAACGACTCTTCACTATCGGAAACGAGTTGCATATTCTTAACGCCTTCATCCGCACACCATTTTTGCTGGTCTGCCGTGGTATTGGTCGAAATTGTCAAAAAGTTGACGTCTGGAAACTGGTCCATGGTTGAATTAAAGCGCTTGGTCTGGAGACTGCAGACCGGGGTATTAATGTCGGGGACAACGCTCAGCAGGGTCACCTTGCCCAGCAGCTCCTTCATCTTAACCTTGTGACCGTCCTTGTCAAAAACCTTGAAATGAGGAAAATCATCACCAACCGCGGGCGGGTTACCGACCAACTGCCGCTGCTCACCATTGATTGTAATTTCCATCCGTATCAGCTTCCTTTCTCAATCGAATTATGTTCAGTATAACAAACTTCGCCTAGAAAGCAGTAACGAATTAAAAAAACTGGATAATTTCCTCTCATCAGAAATTATCCAGTCCATATAAATTAGTGCCAACTAGAAGATCCGACTTCATCCTTATACCATTGCAAGGAGTACTCCAAATTAGTTATGAATTTAATGCGTTAAATTCTTGTATTGATCATTTAACTGACTTGCGTCATCAGTCTTTAATTCTTACCAGTACATAGCTCATCATATCCAATAACCTTACATCGCTATTGAAAAATTTTGAAGTTATATAAAACTATCTTCCATTCCTAATAGTAAAAGCACCCGGTTTTTACACTGGATGCTTTCTTTATATGGCAAACAAACATGTTATTTTTTATGAGTTAGTCAAGTTTTAACACTGCCAAAATGCCGTTATATCGCCATTCCAACACTAAGTTACATTACAATTCTATTCGTATTCAATCGTCGAAGGTGGCTTACTCGTGACATCGTAAAGAATGCGATTAACGTGATCGACTTCATTAACGATTCGAACTGAAATCTTTTGCAGAATATCCCATGGAATCTTAGCAAAATCAGCTGTCATCCCATCAATTGAAGTAACGGCCCGGATAGCAACTGCATAGTCATATGTCCGGCCATCACCCATAACACCAACTGAACGAATACCTGGTAAGACAGTAAAGTATTGCCAAATTTCTTCATCAAGACCAGCTTTCTTGATTTCTTCACGAAGGATTGCATCACTTTCACGAACAATCTCAAGCTTTTCAGGAGTAATTTCGCCAATAACCCGAATTCCAAGGCCTGGACCTGGGAATGGTTGACGCCATACTAATTCATGTGGAATCCCAAGCTTTTCACCCAGTTCACGGGTCTCATCCTTAAAGAGCTTGCGTAATGGTTCAATTAACTTGAAACCGAGCTTCTTTGGCAAACCACCAACATTATGGTGAGACTTAATCGTTTGTGCGGTGTCTGTTCCAGATTCAATTACGTCAGTATAAAGTGTCCCTTGAGCTAAGAAATCAGCATCTTTAATCTTCTTGGCCTCTTCATTAAAGACTTCGATAAATTCCTTACCGATAATCTTCCGCTTTTGTTCTGGATCAGTAACACCTTCAAGCTTACCTAAGAAGCGATCTGCTGCGTCAACCTTAATGATGTTAACACCAAGGTCGCGGCTCAACGCATCCATCACTTGGTTAGCTTCGTTCTTCCGTAACAGTCCGTGGTCAACAAAGATACAAGTAAGTTGATCACCAATTGCCTTATGGATCAAAATAGCGGTAACACTGGAATCAACCCCACCAGAAAGACCTAAGATAACCTTCTTGTCACCGACTTCTTTGCGGATTTCATCAATCTGCATATCAATAAAATCATCCATCGTCCAGTTTGCTTTAGCGCCACAAACATCAAAAGCAAAGCGACGCAAAATGTCTAATCCGTATTCGGAATTACGAACTTCTGGGTGGAATTGAACACCATAGAATTTACGGTCATTATCAGCAATCGATGCAATTGGACAGTTCTTACTAGTAGCAGTAACTTCAAAACCAGCTGGGGCTTGCGTTACTAAATCACCATGACTCATCCATACATATTGCTTCTTTGGCAAACCTTTGAATAATACAGCCTCGTCATCAAGTACTTCAATATCTGCTCGTCCATATTCGGAGTTATCAGCTTTTTCAACTTTTCCGCCAAGGTCGTATGACATTAATTGCATTCCATAACAAATACCTAAGATCGGAATACCAAGCTTAAAGATTTCTGGATCGACCTTGAATGCGTTTGGATCATAAACACTGTTAGGGCCACCAGAGAAGATGATCCCCTTAGGATTAATCTCTTTGATCTTGTCCGCAGTCAACTTATGAGAAAGCAATTCGGAATAAATACCGAAATCACGAAGCCGACGAGTAATCAATTGATTGTATTGGCTACCAAAATCCAAGACAATGATCTTATCAAACGCATCTAAATTGATGTTTGCCACAATGACACTTCCTTTGTTCAAATTTTTATTCTTAAAGGCTAGTTTACAGGCTGAGCATTGCATGGTCAATGATTATTTAATATTCCATAACAAAAAAGACGGGAGCATATTTTCTCACGCCTTTTTCGCTAGATGGAATTTTATTGAGGATATTTAATTAGTGTTCTAAGTCAATATTTAATAGACGTAATTCTTCATCAACCGCTTGTGCTTCAAGTGTTTTAGTATCTTTATCAGTTTTTACCATTTCGCCAGCCTCCTCATCTCATTTAATCTGTATCCTTCTTAAGTGGTCTGTCAGTAATTGTCAATAAAAATGAGTCATAAACATTATATGTAACCGTTTCGAACCTTGATGTATTAGGATTAAAAAGGTTCATTTTTTTACTTTTACTAAGGGCTTTAACTAAATTTTCTAGTGCAGGATTTGTAATTCATTCCAAATTTAGTTGGTTTGAATGCGCTTTCTATATTTGATAAAATTTAGTTAGCTATTTTTACTTGAGGTGCAATATGTTTACTCGGACAAAATATCTTAACCAACTAATAAACAACATGGACCAGCCAACAATTAAGATCCTCGTTGGGGTTCGGCGGTGTGGTAAAACGACTATTCTTGACCAGTTCCGAGCAACTCTTCGGCGACAAGAAATATCCCCAAGCCAAATTCAGGTGATCAACTTTGAATATCTCCTAGAAAATGAATTATGCAATCCAGAATATCTTTTACAATTTATCCTTGATCGGCTTAGTAAACACCAGATGAATTATATTTTTCTCGATGAAGTTGAAGTGGTTCCCCAGTTTGCCCGCGTTGTAAATGCCCTAAATTCACTCTCCAATACTGATATCTATATTACAAGTTCCAACAAAACTATTCTGGAAAAAGAAAATCTTCAGCAAATGACTCCCTACATCATCATCCCCGTTTTCCCTTGCAGCTTCCGCGAATACATAAAAAGGAACCAACAAGAAGCTGATTCCCAAACGTTATATCAATATTTAAATGAGGGTGGTTTCCCCTATACTCACGAAATTCACGGTCCAATCAACCTCCGTAATTATGTGAATGGGATCATCAACACGATTATCATTACCGATTTCACTCAGCAAGCGACCCTTTGTAATCCAGGACTGACTAAACAACTCGCACACCACCTAGCTCATCATGCTGGAACCACACAAAACATCTCTCAGATTGTTGATAGCCTTAAACGTCACCACATCACTACTTCTAATAAGACGGTCGATTTCTATTTGCAGTTCTTACAGACGTCCTTTATTTTTTACCCGTGCAAAGAGTATGATTTTTCTCGTCGCCATGTCAAAAGTACCAATATTCGTTATTATCCGGTAGATCCTAGTATTCGGCAAGCTCTTACGCTGAAAAAGAATGTCCTTTCTCAACGAATCCTTGAAAATATCGTCTTTATTGATTTGCTGAGTCAAGGCTACCAAGTATATAGTGGCCGCATCAAAGATAATGAGATTACCTTTGTCGCAATTAAAAATGATATCTTTACCTGTATTCAGATTGCTTATTCTCTTGCTGATGATGGCGCCTATCGTCGGGCGATCAGCGGATTACGGCAACTTTCCTCAAAATATAAAAAGCTTTTAATTACAGTAAAACCAGCGCTCAATTACGCTGGCTTAGATCCTGATATTGAAATTATTGACTTGTATAGTTGGCTAACCAATTAACCCCGTCGCAAGTAAAGCTTATCCACGACATGGCCAGTGGTTTTGTGTAAAATTACGTCAGCACGACTCTTAGTTGGCAGGATAAACTCCCGTAAATTAGGAAGGTCGACACGTTGCCAAACATCTTTTGCCATTTTAAATGCTTCTTGACGGTCCCCCTTCGAATAAGGATAGTAATAGTTTGATGGGTCAGTAAAGGCTGTCTCTAACAGCATCCCAAATCGTTGAAGATACCAATGCTCAATCAAGCCCGGCTCTGCGTCAACGTACAATGACCAATCGAAGTAATCACTGACATACAGTTGTTGGTTACTTGGCAATTGCAACGTGTTAATCCCTTCTACAATCAATATGTCTGGGCGATCAATTACCAAGGGCTTATCCAGTTGAACATCATAAATTTGGTGCGAATATGTAGGTGCCTTAACAACTGGTTCCCCTGCTTTGACATCATTGAGAAACTTTAGAAGTCTTTCCATATCATATGATTCGGGAAAACCTTTCCGGTCCATGATCCCCCGCCGCTTTAATTCCGCATTAGGATACAAGAAACCATCCGTCGTCATTAATTCTACCCGCTTATCTGGCAGCATCTTATTTAGTAAAATACTAATCAACCGAGCGATGGTGCTCTTCCCAACTGCAACCGAACCCGCAATCCCAATAATATATGGAATGCGCATCGTGGATCGCTGTAAAAAGTTTGCCTTTTGCATCTGCCATTCCAAAAAATTCTGGTAGCGCAATTGAATTAATTTTATTAGCGGCAAATATACATCCTGCACATCCTCAATTGAAATTCGGTCATTCAATGATTTAATTTCATCCAAGTTTCCTTGGGTTAACCGCACTGAATCAGTTGGGAAAAAGCCGTGCCATGTTTGCCGATCAAATTGTTCGTAGTTCATCCATTCATCCATTATGCAAAATCCTTTATTTCACCCGTTAATGAAAACGGTTACTCACGTTTAATAATAACATATTATAAACATAATTAAAGCTCAATCTAGCTTGTGAACACCTTAACATTTTACCAGATAATTAGCGCAACGCAACTGTTTGAAATAAAAATGGAGACTAGTACTATTACTGGCCTCCATTTTCTTCTTATTATGGTTTAGGGAAGGTTAATTTCGGATAATCCTTTAACTCAGGTGCATCGGTTGTGTAATCATCGAAGGTACTCTGGTTATTATTTTCCGACTTCAAACTTGTCTTCTGTTTCTTTTGTTGCTTCTGTAAATTCTTCAAGCTCTTCTTAAGGTTATAAGTATATTGTTTTTTATCAACTTTCCTAAATCCTGGTAGTTTGTAGAAACGAAGCAAGTCACCATTCACGACTTTATCTGATAATCCAAGATCAGTTGTAACATATTTTTGAATCTTACCAATTTCTTTGCGTTGAGCCGCGGTTTGGTGAGTAATTTGCTTACCATTCTTAGTGTAATAGTAATCACCATTATACTTAGTGTATTTAGGCGTTACCCAATCACCATTTCTAAACGGTACGATTTGCTTATTTTCAGGAGAAAGTAAGTCTTGTCCGAATTGAATGTAATTCTTAGAGCTAATTCCTAACAAGTCCTCAAGAGTAGGTAAGACATCAATTTCACCACCATAAGTATGATTAATCCCACCTTTTAGGCCAGGCATATTAATCATAAATGGTACTTTTTGGAACATTGCTAGATCATAATTAGTTACTTTCTTCTTACCTAAGATTTGCGCAATGGCTGGTTGGTGGTTGTTAGAGATTCCATAGTGGTCACCATAAAGAACTAACACACTATTTTGCCGCAACCCAGTCTTGTCAAGATAATCAAGAAATTCGCCAAGCGATTCATCTAAGTAGCGTGCAGTCTGAATATAAGGGTCGACCGTGTCATCCCCAGTCTTCCACGCTTCGATATCCTTATTCTTTTTATCGAGGATATATGGATAGTGGTTAGTAACTGTGATGATCTTTGCATAGAATGGTTGTGGAAGCTGCTCAATATAGTGAGCTGATTCTTTCATGAAGATCTTGTCCTTCATTCCATATCCAGCATCATAATCCTTAGTCTTTGGATAATACTCTTTACTAAAGAAGTATTGGTAACCAAACGACTTATAAGCATTATCACGGTTCCAGAAACTAGGAACATCCCCGTGGAATGATGCCGTAGTATAGCCTAGTTTTTGATGAAGAAGCGCTGGTGCAGACTGGAAGGTATTAGTCGTCCCATCAGTAACCATCGCTGATCCTTCCGGAAGACCAAATAGCGAGTTTTCGAGCATTGTTTCAGCATCCGCCGTCTTTCCTTGACCAACTTGGTGGAAGAAGTTATCAAATGCCAAAGTATCATTGGCATGGTACAGCTTATTTAGGTTTGGCATAACTTCTTGACCATCTTGCTTATAGTCGATCATGAATTGCTGGAGACTTTCAAGGTGAATGATAAAAATATTCTTTCCTTTAGCCTTACCGTAATATTCAACATTTGGCGCAGCATAATTACTATGGATGAAATGCAAAACAGGCTTTAATTCGTCGCGATTAGCACGCGCTTTTACTACACTGTTATTAGTTGTCTTAACTCCATCATAAACTGTATATGCTTCGAGCCCTAGATACTTAACAATATAGTTATTATCAAAAGTTCGCGTAAGTAATTGTGAACGATCACTTTCTGCCATTCCTAAGTTAACTCCAAATAGCACAAAGCCAAGGGCAGTAATCGTCATCGCATATCTAACTTTAAAGCGCCGCATATCAACACGGACAAAGTGGAAAAGTAAGATGAGTGCTAAAATTACAACATCCAGGTAAACCAAAAAGTCTTCGGGACGTAATATTCCCATTAAACTTTTACCAAGATTATTTGAAGCCGCTCCAGACCCCTTTATTACGTTAAAGGTAATGAAATCTGAAAATTCTCGATAGTACAAAATATTTGCAAAAAGCCATGTCGATAATGCCGCATTAATTATCAACATCATCCAATAGGACAAGCGCCCACGGAAATATAATGCAATTCCCAAAAACACAAGGGCACTTGGAATCGTATTAAATGCTAAAAGGAATTGTTGCATACTTCCTTTTACACCTAAATTAAATTCATTTTGATAAGCCCAGTAGCTCTTTAAACAAAATAAAAGTACAACAAGCAGAAAAAAACCGAGCTTGGTATTCAAGACACGGCGGAGCTTCTGCAACGCTGTTTTCATAGTCGTTCCTCCATAAAAAAATATCATTATTAACAATAATACACTAACTAGCTAACCGCAACCGTACAATTTTATTTTTCCAAAAAGTTAAAAATTCCGTCACTTTTCTGTCGTAGTTAACCTTTTGAAAATAGATCTTAAATGTTATGATTGAGTGTCGTTAATTAACAGAAGGGACTGAGCACCATTTCAAAGAAAAAAGCGAACTTAATGTTACTGCTAGTTGCTATTTTATGGGGAAGCAGCTACGTATTTGCCAAACTAACAATTCAAGCTGGAATGCATTCTGGAGTCATCAATGCTTGCCGGGGAACAATGTGTGTAATTGCTGGCTATATTATCTTCCATAAACAGATCAACCAAATGACTTGGCTGGATTTTAAGCTAGGACTCCTTATGGGAACAATCAATTTCCTGGGTTATTTTTTGCAGACTGATGCCCTCCGTTATACTACGCCGGCTAAAAATGCCTTCTTGACAACCCTATACGTTGCAATTGCTCCCTTGATCTTGTGGTTGTTTTGGTATGAGCGCCCACAGCGGAAGACATATTTTGCAGTCGCCCTCGCGATTATCGGGATGGCTGTCATCACTAATGTTGCTAATACCGGGCTTCAATTAAATTTTGGCGACTTTCTTACTGTTGTTTCTGCTATTTTTTGGGCTTTACAATTAATCTTCTTTGGAAAGTACGCACCGAAAGTTTCCAGTCCCTGGGTGGTAATTTTCATGATTGGTTTATGTCAAGGCACATTCGGCTGGATTACGACGGGACTATTTGAACGCGCCAACCTTACTCAAATTCATTGGGTCCAAGCTTTGATTCCCCTTGCCATTTTAGCGATTGTCGTAACTTTCTTAGCACAAGGGATGCAAATTACCGCTCAACAATATACTGATGCTACATCGGCTGGATTATTATTGATGTTAGAATCATTTTTTGCCAGTACCATGTCAGTTATCATGGGCTATGATCCTCTTACACCACAACTAATTTGGGGTGGTTTGATCTTACTTTTAGCCAATGCAATTATGCAAATTAATTTCCAAGATGTGCCATTTTTAAGAAAACAACATTAAAATAGCGAGGACGAATTTTTTCATCCTCGCTATTTTTTATTTACTTACTTTCTTATCTTCCTTGGCAACCGCTGCTTGAGCCAGCAAGTTGACATAGTTAAATGGTCGATCAAAGTTTGGCTGGAACAGTGTATCAACGTAAGCAAGGAAATCAATTGAATTACGATTTTGAATACATACAGATACAAGGTTCGCAGACTGAGAAACATCATGCTTACTCATAAATTGTGCTCCAAGAATCCGCCGCGTTCCTTTTTCCCATACCAGGGTCATAAAGACTGGCGTAGTAGTTGGCATAAATTCTGGACGGTAATTATCCTCGATTGTAACTGAATCAGCTTCAATCCCCATCCCTTTTGCTCGCCGTAATGTTAAACCAGTACATACCATTGTATTGCCAAATAAGTGGAGACCTGTTGTTGACTGTGTTCCCATGTACTTCATTGTATTACCAAAAACATTAACACCAGCAATCGTTCCTTGGCGAACAGCATTAGTAGCTAATGGAACGTAACGATCGGTATTAGTAGGATTAAAGTGGACGGAGGTTACATCCCCCCCAGCATAGATATCAGGATTAGATGTTTGCATATAAGAGTTGGTCTTAATTGTCCCATCAGGATGAAGGTCAATTTTTCCACGAACTAAGTCACTGTTTGGTCGGAACCCAACACAAAGAACAGCCATGTCCGCATCATAAACTTTACCCTGGTTGGTAAGAACCTTAACACCGCCATTGCCATCGTCTTCAAATCCAGTAACTCGCTGTTGTAATTCAAGATGGGCGTTGTGATCTTTGAAAATACGACCAATTCGATCAGAGTACTGTTTATCAAAATACTTAATCAACATTTGATCTGAACTATCGATTAATGTTACTTCGCGTCCCTGACGAAGATATGCTTCGACTAATTCAACACCGATATATCCTCCACCAACGACAACAATCTTTCTTGAATCCTTGGCAACATTGAAAAGTTTCTTGGCGTGATAATAAGTTTTACACAAGTATAAATTCTTATTTTCCAGTCCAGAAACTGGTGGAATAACTGGCCATGATCCGGTGGTAACAATCAATTTATCGTAATAATCCGCAGTCAGTTCGCCAGTTTCCTGATTTTCAACTTCAAGGGTCTTTGTATCAGGGTCAACGCTTAAGACATTATGTTTAACTTTAACAGTAGCCCCCATCTCTTCTAGTTGCTTAGGGCTAGAGTAGAACATCGCGTCTGGATCTCCAATTTCACCACTCAAATAAACGGCAATTCCACAAGAAAGGAAGGAAACACTATCATTTCGTTCATAAATTACTACCTCAGTATCTGGATGTGCATTTAAAATCTGGGTTGCTGCTATCGTGCCCGCGTGCGTACAGCCAACAATAACTACTTTCATATCTACACCTCATTTTATTTGCTTACTATTTATAAGGGTAAGCTTTTTTACTCCCATAATCAATCGACCAATTGCCTACCTAATTATTTTAACAGATTATTCAGTCCCTGCTTTAGCCATTGCTGCTTGTCCCAAAATATTAACGTAATTAAAGGGACGGTCAAAATTAGGCTGGAACATTGTATCGTACATTCCGAGAAAATCAATTGTATTTTGATTTTGAATACATAATGAAATCAGACTTAAAGTTTCTGAAATATCGTGCTTACTCATCATCTGTGCTCCCAAAATCCGTTGGGTGTCCTTATCCCAAATCAATGTCATCAGGACTGGCGTAGTAGTTGGCATAAATTCTGGACGATAATTATCCTCAATTGTCACTACATCAGCATCAAAACCAGCTGCCTTAGCCCTTTCATAAGTTAATCCTAGGGAAGCCATATATGTTCCATCAAGATTCAGACTCATACTAAGCTGTGTTCCTGAATCTTTTACTTGTCTTCCATTAATATTCTGGGCCACGATTACTGCCTGACGAACGGCTTCAGTCGGCTGAGGTTTATAAATGTCCTTACCAGTTGGATTATAATGAATCGTCGTTGATCCACCAATTGCATAAATATCCGGATCAGATGTTTGGATAAATTCATTAACAGCAATTACCCCATTTTCGTCCATCTCCACTACACCCTCAAAAATAGATGTATCTGGCTTTTGACCCGCAGCAACAATCGCCCGACTAACACTATATGAGCCACCATCAGTAGCAACTGTAATGCCTATTCCATTATCATCCAATTCGGTAACATGTTCATCAGTAACCACTTTAATATTGTCTGCCGTTAAAATATCAAGGGCACGTTTAGAATACTCTTCTTCAAAATTATGGTACAAAATCGGCTCACCGTTTGTAAAAAGAGTCACTTCTTTTCCCTTTTGCCGATATGCATCGACTAGTCCCAAACTAAGGGGGTCATTACCAATTACAGCAATTTGTTGGTCAATGACAGACAGTAAAAGAGCAGCCTTAGCATCTTGTTGGTCCTTGATTAAGGTTACATTACTGCTATCAATTCCCTTTAAAGCAGGTGCTTCACTTCTTGAGTCGGTAGCAATAATCAGCTTATCGTAATGCTCTTCGGAAGTAGTATCATCTAGCATTCTCATAACTTTGACCGTTTTTTGCACCGGATCTACACCCATTACAAGGGAACCCATCCTGATATCAGCACCCTTAATTGATAATTGATCCGAGCTTAATTCAGTTCGTAAACGAGGTTGTTCCGCATCTTGGTCATCATAGTCATTAATATCATACGTTATTGAGGGAACGACAGCATTGCGGTCATAAATCGTAACCTCTGTCTCCGGATGACTTCTTAAAATTTGCGACGCGGCTGTCATCCCCGCAAAGGTACAACCGATAATAATAACCCTCATATGAACTACTCCTCATCGAACTTATTCTTCACTTTTTTATACACAATTAAATTATAAAGCTAATATGATAAAGTGCAATATTACTCTTGCCATTTATTTGTCAACATTAACTTTTTCATATTCATCTGTCGGCACTTGGGCTAGCAAACTAGTCGGGCTGCCAATTGATACTAAACTTAACTCATGCATTGCCCGGGAACAAATTGTATAGAGCAATTGTCGCTCATCGTTACCATGGTATTGCTGATCATTTGCGTTCCAGACAATAACAGCATCAAATTCCAATCCTTTTGCTAGATATGATGGTACAACAATTGGTCCTTTTACTAACCGTTGATTTTCTGTCCGAATAAGGGTGGCCTTAATGTTGTTCGCATTTAACTTTTGATACAATTCTTCACTATCTTTAAGATCCTTACCAATAATTGCGACGGCATCATGATCCTTTTGATATTTACCAAGAATATCAATAACTGTCGCTACCCCTTCTTGCTCATCCTTAGTTTGATAAACATTTGGCTTATGGCCTTCACGCTCAAAGGCCTCAATTGCTTCTCCGTCAATTAAAATATGCTTCGTAAAATCGGTAATTTGTTTTGTGGAACGATATGACTTAGTCAATTGGACAACCTTCGTCTTTTCAGGATCAAACATTGTGCCTAATTGTTTTAGTAATGACCGACTATTCTCATGGGTGAAGATTGCCTGGTTAAGGTCTCCTAACAATGTGAATTTAGCACGGGGAAAACGATACTTAAGGTAGGCTAACTGGTAAGCGTCATAATCTTGAACTTCATCAACAAAAACGTAGCGAATATCACGTTGACCATGCTTCCCAGTTATCAAATCATACAGGTAAAGGTAAATAGTGATTCCGTTGGCACTGATATTACCCTTCTTTAATTCTTCTTTTACCCCATCAACGTAATCTTTCCATTGCTCTGCAGAAATACCGTATTCAGCAATATTAACAAGTTTAGGAGTTACCCGGAGAAGGTGTAAAAATTGCCCATTGATATTAAGCCATTGGTTATGATCGATGGCCTTTTTTATTGGCATAAATGCCCGCATAACAATTTGACGTGCAAGAAACTTATATTCTTTATCTTCATCTTCAAATTCACGTGGTTGATTATTAAATAGGTTATCGATTTCTTCTTTACTTAAGCTTTGGATTTCATCTTCAACCCATTTATTGCGCATTTCAGTACTTACCCGGTGATTAAGGTATTTGATCAATTCTTCCTTGGTTCCATCTAATCTATTTCCCAGGTTATAGTTGTTATTAAATGAATAGTAAATTTCCTTAATCTTCTCTTTGCTCAAAAAGACTTTTCCATTAAACATGAGGTTGCGGAAACGCATATTAGCATGACCAAGATGATTGGCATAACGCTCTGTTGCTTTGAAATATTGCAAGCTAGTTAATAATTGTTGCGCATTCTTAGCTGTTTTATCTTGGTGACTTTCAAATCGTTGTTCTAAGTTCTGAACATGAAGCTTTGGCACTCGCCGATTAGCGAACTGGAAGTAAGTCATCTGGACCATGTTATGCTCACCCAATTCCGGCAAGACTTGATCAATGTAGTCATTAAATAATTGGTTAGGTGAAAAAAGAACAACTTGCGAAGATGTCAAATTGCCGCGGTAACGGTAAAGAAGCCAGGCAACCCGTTGGAGAACTGCCGCTGTCTTACCTGATCCAGCAGCCCCCTGAACAAACAACAACTCGTTTTTCGTATCACGAATAATTTCATTTTGTTTCCGTTGAATTGTCGTTACAATGCTCTTCATCTTGGTACTAGAATGATTGCCAAGAGCATCAAGGAGCATCTGGTCACCTACTTGTTCGTCAGTATCAAAGATGGTTACAATTACCCCATCCTTAATTTGGAATTGGCGCTTAAGAGTAAGATCAACCTCTTGCTCACCTACCGGAGTCTGATATTTAACTTTCCCAAGCTTTCCTTCATAGTAAACAGACGAAATCGGGGCTCGCCAGTCATAAACCAGAAAGTGATCTGGTTTATCGGTAAAGGAAGCTAGTCCAATGTATACACTTTCAGATTCGTCAGCCCCTTTTTCACGAAAATCAATGCGGGCAAAGTAAGGTTTCTTTTCAAGTCGCTGTAAAGTCGCTAGCCGGTCTGCCGCATGTTGCCAACTATTTTGACGTTCATCTAACATCTGCTGTTGAGCACGAAAAGACATGGCCGTATCCATCATGCCTGAATAAGTAGTAGTGTTTAAGTGGATATCATCAATTTGCTTATTGATGTCCTTAATATCATGTTGAGCCGTTTTAATCTTTTTTTCTGCTTTTTGTTCGGCCTGTTTTACTTTATCGATCACATTATCAAGGTACTTTTGTTCTAATTCTTTTTCAGTTTTTGTAGACATTCCATACTCCCTACCTTTCATCTTCAGGTCGACCTAGTTTAATAATTTATCTTAAAATCATCCAATTATTATATCATTTTCGCTAATTAGTCTGTTAACTTTCCGCCTTCTATTTTTCCAATTATTAAATGTCGTTTAATTTTAATCCCAAGATCATCAAAACCACTAATAATAACGCTACAATATATTGAAACCATGATACAGGAGGAGGAAAACTACAATGAGCCATCTTTTTTATTTTCTAACTCATATTGCGGAAACAATCATTCCCATGTTTGAGTGGATGGGTGCTTGGAGTTACGTTCTCCTTTTTATCCTAATTTTTATGGAAACCGGATTAGTAATTTTTCCTTGGCTTCCTGGTGAATCACTTGTCTTTTTAACTTGTTCTTTTATCGCTTTTAACCCGATCTTAAAAATGGAAATCGTCATCCCCGTCTTCTTTTTCGCGGCGCTAATTGGTGACACAGTTAATTATTATATTGGTCATTCCCTTTCTCATTGGCAATGGCTCAAAAAAAGAATGGCCGGTCCCCGCTTTGAGAAAGCACAAGAATTTTTAGCCCGTCATGGGATCAAAGCTGTTGCACTAGGGCGATTTGTACCGCTCATTCGTACCTTTGTCCCCTTAATTGCTGGAACAATGCAGTTTCCATTTCACCGTTTCACAATTGGTAATATTATTGGCGTTACATTATGGGTAGCGATTGGTGCTGGATGCGGATATTACTTTGGAACAATTCCGTTTGTCCGTCATCACTTCTCACTTATCTTCTTAGCATTTGTTGTGTGTTCACTGTTAGGAGTTGGCTTGTTAGCACTTATCAAAGCGATTCGTCAACGAATTATTAAGCGAAACCGAATGCTATAATTGCTTTTTCTTCAGCAAAATCATGTTAAAATATAATAAGTATTTTATTTCGCTTAAAGGAGTGCTGTAACTATGGCAATCAACGTTTATTTTGTACGCCACGGACAAACCTATCTTAATCTCTACAATCGTATGCAAGGTTGGGCTGATGGTCCGCTAACGCCAAAGGGTGAAGAAGACGCCAAACGAGTAGGACGGGCGCTTGCTCCTATTCAATTTGATTATGTATTTTGCAGCGACCTTGCACGAACAGCTTCAACTACCCGTTTCTTGCTTGCTGAACATCCTGGCAATAATCCCAAGCCAATTCCAGAGCCAGCATTTCGTGAAGAATTCTTTGGCTACTTTGAAGGAGAAGATGGCCAACATTTCGCTGACTTTCTTGGTGGGCCAGAGGGTTATCACAGTTTTGCAGAAATGGTTGCCGGTTGGGGACCAGACAAATTAAAAGATAAGATTGCAGCAGCGGATAATTATGGTACTGCTGAGGACCACGTTGCTTTCTGGAAACGGGTTGATAAAGGCTTTGATCGCTTACGGGCATTACCAGATGGGGCAGAAGTACTAGTAGTTTCACATGGAGCCACTATTCGCTCAATTGTCCAACGGTATTCTGACGCTTACGATCCAGGTGATTCACCACGTAATGGCAGCATCACTAAACTCACTTTAGATAAAAATAATACTACTGTTGACTTTTACAATAAACTTGAATTACCAGAATAATATCCATAAAAGGGGGAACACTATTCTTCAATGGAGACTAACATACAAACTTTAGAACCAGTAATTATTACTGGATTAAATACTGGTCAAGAAGACTTTGACTACTCAATGGTTGAACTCGCTGAACTAGCACAAGCAAATCACATGGAGGTTATCGATCGGATTGATCAAGTCATCGATCGTCCTAATCCCGCTACCTACTTTGGAAAGGGTAAAGTAGAAGAAATTCGCGACGTGGCTGATGCTAATCACGTTCCTACTATTATTACTAATGATGAATTATCACCAAGTCAATTACGTAATCTTGAAGAAGGAACTGGATGTCGTATTCTCGACCGAACCGCTCTTATTTTAGAGATTTTCGCAACTCGTGCTCAATCTAAAGAAGCAAAACTCCAGGTGCAAATCGCTGAACTTCAATATCGATTACCACGTTTGCAAACTAGTGCAAGTGAGCGCCTAGACCAGCAAACTGGTGGAGGAAGCGGCTTTACTAACCGGGGAGCCGGGGAAACTAAACTTGAAATGGATCGTCGAACTATCCAACATCAAATTTCCCACCTTCGTCACGAATTAGCAGCCATTGATAAATCTGAACAGACAAAGCGAAAGCAGCGAGCAAAAAGCGCCATTCCAACAGCAGCTCTCGTTGGCTATACCAATGCTGGTAAGTCAACTATCATGAATGGTCTTGTGAGAAGATACGGAGCTGCTGAAGAAAAAACCGTTTTTGAAAAGAATATGTTATTCGCGACCCTTGATACAAGTGTCCGACAACTAACGCTTCCAGATCAAAAACGCTTCTTATTAAGTGATACGGTCGGTTTTGTCAGCAAGCTGCCTACTCACCTTGTTGAATCATTTAAATCCACGCTTGCAGAAGCCGCTAATGCCGACTTGTTAATCCAAGTTATTGATTATTCCGATCCACATTACAAGGAAATGATGGAAACAACTAACGAGACTTTAAAACAAATTGGAATTACTGATATCCCAATGATCAATGTGTTCAATAAAGCAGATAAAACTGAAATAGAATTTCCTATTCTCGAAGGTGACGATCAAGTTGTTATTTCAGCAAAGCAGGATGCTTCATTAGATCTTCTCGTTGACGTTATTAAGAAGCATCTCTTTAAAGACTATGTTACTACCACGCTTTTAATTCCATTTACTGATGGGTACGTCGTTTCTTACCTCAATGAACACACTAATATTTTAGATACTACTTATGAAAGTGATGGAACATTATTAACAGTAGAAATGTCAGTTCAAGATTATCATCGGTTTGGAAAGTATGAAAAGAACTAACATAAAAAGCAGCGATCAATTTTTGGCCGCTGCTTTTTATGTTAGTCTATCTCTCTGCTTTTACTCCGAAAATCAAGGAGACAATCATCACTAAGATTACTGCTCCAATAATAGATGGAATAATTGCCATTCCTGCTACTTGTGGTCCCCATGCACCTAACACTGCTTCACCGATTGACGAGCCAACCAGTCCAGCTACGATATTACTGATAACACCCATCGATCCACCGCGACGGGTTAATGCACCAGCAGCAAGACCGATCAATCCACCAACAATTAAAACCCAAATCCAATGCATAATTATCCCTCCTTTTTATCTTCCAACGTTTCTTTAAGATCAGTTGCTTTATCCTTAGCTTTTCCTTTAGCTTTCTGCAACTTTCCCTCAGTTTCGCGGGTCTTGTCGTTGGTTATTTTACCTTCAACCTCTTTTAATTTACCCACTACTTTATCTTTAATTCCATGTTTATCGCTAGCCAATATCATCAGTCCTTTCATCTATTCTTGGCTACTAGTGGCTGACAACATTTTATTAACTTCGCTCCCTTCTATAATGACTAGTGCTTTCAACAGTTTTAAGTTTAACAGTCTCCCAACAAGAAAGCGATATCTTAATAGGTTACTTACGTTTTCTTTAATAATTTTATTTATGTCTTAATTAAAAAGAAACTCTACCTTCATAAATTGGTAGAGTTTCTTTTTATTCTTGAACTTAATTACATTCTTATTTCATTTCGTGAATGCTTGCCTTCTAAAATCGTAACAGCATCATTCAAACTAATCTCGACCATATTGCGAATAGATGTTTCGGTTAGGAACGCAACGTGGGGTGTAACAAGAACATTTGGCATTGCCGCTAATTTCTTGTAATCATCTGGAATTTGATCTGGTGTAACTTGCTTCCCAAAGAAAGAAGTTTCGTCAGCTAATGTATCTAGGCCAGCACCTGCAATTTCTTTATTTTCCAAGGCAGAAATTAAGTCCGCGGTATTTACCAATTTTCCACGAGCCATATTAATCAAGTAAGCACTATCCTTCATCATCTTAAATTGTGGTGCTGCAATTATATTTTCGGTACTTGGTAATAACGGCGTATGTAAGGATAAAATATCCGCATTCTTAACAACAGTATCGAAATCGGTATATTCAACGTATGGTTCATATTCGACATTGTAAGACGGGTCATATGCAAGAACTTTTGCCCCCAGTGCCTTATAAATCTGAGCAGTGGCCCCACCAATGTTACCAAGGCCGATAATTCCCACGGTTAAATTGTAAATTTCATTGCTAATTAAATCATCGCTCCACCGAAAGTCACCATGACTCATACGTTGTTCGAATTCACCAATTCGTCGTAACAAGTACATCGCCTGTGTGACACCCATTTCTGCAATTGCTCGTGGTGAATAGATAGGAACATTCGTTACAATGATGCCATTTGCTTTACAAGCATCTAAATCAAAAATATCAACGCCAACCATTCGAGCAGCTAATTGCTTAATTCCCATGGCGGCTAATTGCTCATATAGTTTTTTATCCCCCAATTTTGTTGTCTGTTGAAGAGATACCCCATCATATCCTTCTGCAAGCTTAACTGTATCAGCATTTAATGGTTCAGTGACCATCTTGACGTCATTGCCTGTCTTCTTCGTCCATGCCTCAACATAAGGTTTTTCAGCGTCACGAACGCTATACATAATTAATTTCATCAGTTTTCCCATTCCTTTCCTAAAAACTGCTTACATTAATAGCTTAGCACTCCTTTACTTAATCATCAGTATTTTAGTAACAAAAAATGGTCTGTGACTTAAGCCAAGTTACTTTCATAAAAGACAAATGGCGCAGTACAACAATGGCCTCCAACGCCCGGTAAAACCGAACGTTAGAGGCCTATTATTGCTTGCGGGGGCTCGAAAACGAAGTCACGAGTGACTTCTGTCTCGCTCCCTCTGTTATCTTTAATTATTGTTCACCGTTATCTCCTTGGTTTGGGCGACGTTGTTGAAGGTGCATACCGTCATAATCGCCTTCTGGTCCAAGCAGTTCTTGGTTATTATCCAATTCTGAGCGACCAGCATAGTGATGATGTTGTAACCAAATCATACCGACTAGTAACAATGCATAGAAGACAATTGCGATTATGATAAGAACAGTGTTACAGAACATCGTGTAATGTGCTCCCAAACCACCAGAAATTGAATCACGGAGTCCTAAGATTGAGTAAGTCATTGGTAAGTACCAGTGAATTACGTTATAGAACTTCATTGTAATTTCCATTGGGAAGGTACCACCAGATCCACCTAATTGAAGCATCAAGAGAACCATGGCAAAGAATCGACCAGGATTATCAAAGAGCATTGAAAGGAACATAACAATTGCCATTGAAGCTAACCCAAAGCATATGGTTGTCGCAAAGAATGCAACTGGGTGAATAACTGTAAGTCCACAAGCCATCATAATTGCATCTTCGGCGATTGCCATTGCAGTTACTACCAGTGATCCAACTGTTACCTTACTTGCCCACCAAGCGATTGGGGCTTTACCAAATTCAGCAACCCGGCGAATTGGGTAAACAAAGTTAAATACAAGTGCCCCAACATAGATTGCTAATGACAGAACGTATGGTGCTAAGGCGTGACCATAGTTTGGTACATAACTGTAATCTGTGTGCTTAAGAGCAGTTGGTTCTGCAAACATCTTGGCAGTCCGAGGTGAAGTCTTAATACCATTGATTTGCTTTGCACCACCTTCAAGAGATGTGGCCAGTTGAGAAGCACCAGCATTCAACCGCGCAATTCCTGAAATAAGAGCAGGAGAATTGTCTTGAAGTTGTTGAGTCCCAGCAGCTAATTGGTTTACACCGGCAACAAGAGCAGGAACTTGACCGTTTAGTTGACCAAGCGCCCCAGCTAATTGAGCTGCGCCAGAGTTTAAGGCCCCGCTATTAGCGTTAAGCTGGGCAATTCCGCTGCCTAGTTGACCAACACCAGCTGTATATTGACCGACTCCACTAGCTAATTGACCAGCTCCGGCTCCAGCTTGGGCGACCCCAGCTGTGTATTGACCGATTCCACTAGCTAGTTGATTAGCACCAGCTCCAGCTTGAGCGACTCCAGCTGTGTATTGACCGATTCCTGAATTAAGCGTACCAGCACCGGCGGCAGCACTATCAACACCATTAGTGTATTGATTTACACCACTATTAAGCGTACTTGCTCCAGTGGAAATTTGACTTGTGGCTTGTTTAAGTTGATCGACAGCACCTGGCATTGCAGCTAATGTCCCTTTATAGCCATTTAAGGTTGCTAATAATGAGTTAGCTTGACGAATAGTTCCATCTGCATTATCTAACACAGCAGACATTTGTGAAAGCTGACCTAATTGTTGTTGCATACCACTCAAGCTTCCTTGAAGTTTGCTCAATTGACCAAGGGTTCCACTTAATCCTTGAATAGTAGAAACATTAGCACCGGCTTTTTGCGCAATTTGTTGAGCCGCCTGCTTGGATTGTTCACTAGCTTTATCATCGCTAAGAATTTGTTGTGCCAATCCAGCAATTTGACCATCATTAGCGGCAACGCCTTTAAGCTTGTCACCAGCACCAGCAGCACCAGATAACGCTCCGGAAGCCTGTTGAAGACTAGCCGCACTACTTTGAACACCAGCAAGAGCATTCTTGGCAGTTGCCAAACCGGTCTGGAGTTGACCTAGTCCTTGCTGAAGATTTTGTGCTTGATCCATGGCCCCCATAATCCCGTTAAAGTTAATGTTTCCTAATTGACTGTTAACGGTTGAATTCAACTGATTAGCACCCGATGCTAATTGACCTGAACCATTTCTTAAGTTAGCCGAATTACCACTTAACGTATTCAAACCACTACTTAATTGGTTAGCCCCTGAGCTCAACGTACCAGAATTAGCCATTAAAGTATTTAACCCAGCATTCAACTGACTAGCCCCTGAATTTAACGCACCAGAGTTAGCCATCAAAGTACTTAATCCACTGCTCAACTGGTTAGCTCCGGAATTAAGTGCACCGGAATTAGCCATTAATTGACCAACACCATTGCCGAGGAGGCTAACACCACCGGTATATTGCATGATCCCATTTGCTAAGGTTTGGCTCCCGGTAGCAAGTTGTTGCGCCCCAGAAGCTAATGGTGCAACGCTAACACGCAAGGTTTGAACCCCGTTATTTACTTGGGAAACTCCTGCAACATAACGGTTTACACCATCACTCAAGGTCACCATTCCGGTACCAATTTGTTGGGCACCATCAGCGGCCTTGTTCATCCCCTTACCTACAACATGTAATTGCTTAAACATTACCGTTGCGTAAGCATTAGTAACCTGGGCACGAATTTTTTCATTTAGCCGTGTCATCCCTGTTTGGGCAATTACCTGTCCAATGTAGTTCAAGGAACCATTAGTTTGGTAATGTAACTGCATCGTCTTAGGATGCTTTTGCAAAACAGTCGTTGCATTTTCAGAGAAATCCTTAGGAATCGTAACCACCGCATAGTACTTACGATGGCTCATCCCATACTTTGCTTCTTTAGCGGATACGAATTCCCACTTTAATTGATGATTTTTCTTCAATTCATTAACGGTCTGTTTCCCAACATCCATTTTCCGACCTTGGTATTCAACCGGAATGTCCTTGTTTACCACCGCAACTGGTAAGTTACGTGTACTTCCATACGGGTCCCATACTGATTTTAAGAAGAAAATACTATATAGGAAAGGTATGAAGCAAATAACCGTTACTGATAAAAGCAGTAATCGGTTATGAATAATATGACGAAATTCGCCTTTAATCATGCTCCACATTTAATACTTCACCTCAAAATTTATCCTTTCATAATTTTAGTTTGTTAGTGATTTGGTAGCTGCTCTTGCAAACTTAATAACGTCCTCAGTTGGTACGTCATAATTATTGCCTTGCCACCAGTAAAAGGTCCCGATAATAGCCCCACTCAATACATAAGCAAGCATCTCAGGATTATCAGACTTTTGCAGCGCCGTTACAATTGGATCATTAGTCTCAAGATTACGCCGCTCTAAAAGAACCTGACTTAAAATATTTAAAATTTCGGTATACAAAGAGCTTCGTGCACTATTAGGTGCTAAATGACGGATAACATCCTTATTTTTATCAATGTATGATAATAATTGCTTAATAATGTCATCTTCAGAATCTGTATTCTCCGTCAATTTATTAATTTGTGCATTTAACGTTTGCTCCAAGAGGTCATATTTATCACTAAAATAGCGATAAAAACTGCTCCGGTGCATCAATGCTTCTTTACAAATTTGATCAACCGTCAAACTTTCAAAAGAATTTTTCTCTAATAACGTTATCAATGCATTTTCAAAGTCACGAATAGTTCTCGTAACACGCATAACTCTTCCCTCCCCAAATAATACAAATTTAACATGATTATTCTAACTTGTTGCAATTCAGTACAACAGGGGTAATTAAAGATAATCATTTCAAAATAAGACAAAAATGGTTATTAGTTCATAAATAGACTCTTGTTTGTCCCTTAATCAAACGAAAACTATAATATGCTCCTAAATTTAACTGGTCAAGCGTGTTGTCAATAACTTTATGGGTCTTTCATAAATAAAATAATTATTAACTTGCTAAATCTCTTCTCTAAAATACGGTATAATAAAAGTATCAAAGCTATGTGATTGGAGGCTTCATAATGGCAAAAAATAAAAAGCATTTAACTAAATCAAAAGATCAAGTATTTCTTGGTGTCTTTGGGGGTATCGCTGATTACTTTGGTCTGGATGAAACTCTCGTCCGAGTAATCGGTATTCTTATTTTCGTCTTTACCGGCTTTTTCCCGCTCGGAGTCTTCTACCTCTTAGCTGCCCTCGTAATGCCTGAATACGATGATAATAAGACTAATAATGATGATAATATCGTCGACGGTGAATTCAGAGAAAAATAATATTGATTGCAGCAAAAAAGCTGAGGTTGGTAGAAATTCCTATCTCAGCTTTTTTTAAGCATTATTTCGTTGTTTATAAGCTACTTGAACCTGTAGTCCATAATCTTCTTCCGTTAAAATTGTTGAACCACTTCGTCCAGCAATCTTATTCGGGCCCCCAGTAACAACTACTGTCGCAAGATATAATTGATACTTATCATGCGCAGTATGGACATCCGTTAAGCCAATTTTGGTAATATGGCCAACTGGGCGCCGTTCCATTTGGTTCATCCCGATGTAGATTTCAAGACGGCGTTGCAATTCATCATGAACTAATTCAAAGTACGGTGGAACAGATTGTGAATTCAAAGCTGTAACTGGTTTTTCAGTTGCCTGATATTGTTCAACAATTTCTTTTTCACTCAGGCCATCATAGCCGTTAACAAACACACCCTCCATTAATAGTTGGTCAACAACACGTTGTAAATTATGCTGTTCATGTTCGTCAATTGCTACTGCTGCTGGAATCGTGTCGGCATTAGCAAACAAGCCATTCGACCGGTTTGCCAATTCTGCTGCTAGTCGTTGCTGTGCATCAAGAGGGGTCTTAGCCTTGCCGTCCTCAAATTTTTGACCAGTAATCTTTGCGACACGCGGTGAAATAAAATCAAATCGTGAAGTCTTTTCAAGAAAGTAAAAGACGAAATTAAGATAGATAAAATATGTTAATCCAATCACTGCTAAGCAATATAACAATGCCCGTAGCCAAACATGATTCATAAAGAGTCGGAACGTAACATAAACTAAATAAATATCGCCTAGTGAAGCAATAATGATATAAATACGACTCTTTAACTTTACATCAAGGTTAAAGTAACTCAATGACGAGTTAATCATATCAAGAAAACTAAACATTAATAACCCGCCTCCTTATCATTCAGTCGTAGTTGTTCCGGTAGTATTACCACCAATCGTGTCCTGTGTCGTTGTATTATTGTTAGTAGTTGTACCCGTTGATTGTGAGGTACTGTTTCGATTAGCACTTGTACTTTCATTTGTATTTGCTGATCGATTTGTCGATGTTTCTGTGCCAGTGTTTCCTGCTGACCGTGTAGTTTGATTAGTATCCCCAGTATCATTATCTGTTGTATCATTGTTATTACTCGTCCGGGTAGTTGAAGAGCTACTTGCACTTTCATCATTATCATCATCACGATCGCTTTGTGAAGTCCGACTTGATTGATTGCTTTCGTCATCACCCGATTGCTGAAATTGGCGACTTGTTGATACTGATGTTACTTTTGCACCTTCAGAAGTATGCGTTGCCTTATTAACCACTACATTGGTGGCACCCAACGCAAGTACCAATGATACAAGTGCAAAGGGGGTTACTAATGGCGGTATCTTTGCTCCCATGTCTCATTCTCCTTTTCCAGAGTATATAATACACGAAAACCGGCCCAATAAATATGAATTTATTGTAAAGATTTTTTCTGACATTGGGCACATATTCCGTGCAATTCAAAACGATGCCCAGTGATTTTAACTCCTGGCAACTGCTTTTCAAAGAATTCCTTATCAATTGGTGGCATTTGAATCTCTTGAACTCGTCCGCAAATATCACAAATAAAATGATGATGATGGGTAAAATCACATGAATATTTAACCTGCATCTGATCATGATGTTGACGCAATTCGACAATACCCAGTTTCTCAAATTCTTTGAAATTTCGATAAATAGTATCATGACTTAATCCAGGGAATTGTTCTCGAAGATATTGGTCAATTTCTACAATATTAAAGTAACGATCAGGATGCCGTGCAACTGATTCAATCATCATTTTACGTTGCTTAGTCCACCGCAAATGATGGTCTTTAATAATGGTCTGTGCTTGATCAATTAATTTCTCCAATATTTTTCCCTCCCGATTAGAGATGATATTGTAACATATTTTAGTTCTTTTTGGATAATATCTGCCTAACAATTATATCTATTTGTTGTTTGGTATTTTTCCACTGGTCATTAACTACGACATGCGCGATCCCTTTTAAAGCCGCTGGTAGGGCAAGATCACGGTGGTACTCTTTGCTATGTAAACGGGAACGAATTGCACTCAATTTATCGCCCCGCAGTGTCATTCGCTTTGCTAAAGAAGCCATATGGGTAACAGTCAAGAAAATAATTACTGCTTGGGCACCAAGTTGTTGATGGTAAGTAATCGCGCCAGCTGTGTCAAGAACAATCACGTCATTCTTTCCTTGTTCCCATCCTTCTGCTAAGCCTTCTAATGAAGAACCATATTGAAATTGATCATAAGTGACTTGCTCAAGCAAATGGAGTTTCTTCAAGGAAGTTGGTGTTTCAAAATGATAATCTACCCCATCTTGTTCTCCCGGACGTGGCAGTCGGGTCGTATGGGTGACTACCCGGTGCATATCATAATGATCTTGAAGGTAATTAGCGACCGTTGTTTTGCCGGACCCCGTTGCCCCTGTCACAATAAACACATACTTATTATTTTTCATCATTGTTTATTTTAAATGATCGTTAACTTGATCTAACAGTTCTTTTAAATTCTCGTAGGTTAACCGTTCACGAGCATCTTGATAATTGAACCATCCACAGTTCTTAATCTCTTCTGCTTGCAGGTGAATGTCTTCCTTATTATCTAACTCGGCAGTATAAAGGGTCATTTGCTTATGATTGCCATTTGGTAAGTCGTATTCGGTATACACCTTAAAACTGGTATCAATCGGTAATTCTAATTGCGTTTCTTCCTTTATTTCACGAATCGCTGTTTCCTCTAATGATTCATTGCCTTCAACGTGACCTTTAGGAAAGCCCCAGAAGTGTCCCTTATTTTGACTTTCTAAGAGTAAATACTCGATCCCGTTTTCGCCTTGACGATATACAACTGCTCCACTAGTAACTTCTATTGCCATTTTTATCCCTCTTTTGTAATTAAATTCCTCTAATTTACTTTTAATATTAACTAAGGTATTATTATTAATTATAAACGTGACGAACCATTTCGGCACGTACAATTTATTATAGCAAAGGTGGGTTAAAGATGAGCTTAAACATTATGCGAAAAGAGAGTCTTGATCGGTATCTTGGTGAAGACAAGCTTTTCGTTAAATCAATGAATGCTCGTGATCTCATGGCAATTGGGATCGGTACTGTTATTGGTACCGGGATTTTCATTCTCCCTGGAACAATTGCCGCAAATTCAGCTGGACCAGGAGTGTCATTGTCATTTCTGTTTTCAGCGATTGTCTGTGCACTAGCTGCAATGTGTTATGCCGAGTTTGCTTCTGCATTACCAGTTGCTGGGAGTGCATACTCGTACGGAAATGTAGTGTTTGGTGAATTCCTTGGCTGGTTGCTGGGCTGGGCGTTGGTTCTTGAATACATGTTAGCTGTTGCGTCTGTTTCAACAGGTTGGGCAGCCTACTTCAATACATTGCTTGAAGGAGTTGGTATTCACCTTCCTAAAGTACTATCGGGTCCCTTTGATCCAGCTCATGGCACCTACATAAATATCGTGGCGGTTGTAATTGTTCTTTTGATTACAGTAATGCTTGCACGGGGGATGCAATCCTCACTGCGTATCAATAACATTGCTGTTTTCCTTAAAATTGCAATTATCTTGATCTTTATTATTGTTGGTTTCTTCTTCATTAAGCCAAAAAATTACCATCCATTCCTTCCATACCACATGAAGGGTGTTATTCACGGGGCAACAATCGGTTTCTTTGCTTACCTTGGTTTCGACTGTGTTTCCAGTTCGGCTGCCGAAGTTAAGAATCCTAAACGAAATATGCCTCTGGGAATTATCGGAACACTTGCTGTTGCAACAATCTTATATACTGGTGTTGCCGTAGTCCTAACTGGAATGGTTAAGTACACCAAGCTTGATGTTGCTAATCCAGTGGCGTTTGCCTTACAGATGGTTCATCAAGACTGGTTGGCAGAATTATTATCAATTGGGGCTTTGATCGGAATGTTCACAATGATGGTTTCAATGATCTATTCTAGTTCTCGTTTGATCTATGCAATTGGTCGTGATGGTCTGCTTCCTTCATTCTTAGGCAAGCTTGATGAAAAGAGTCACTCGCCACAAGTAGCATTATGGATTGTGGCAATTATTATCGCTATCATGGGCGGACTTGTTTCTCTTGATCAACTTACAAGTTTAGTTAACATTGGAACCTTGTTTGCCTTCATGCTTGTTTCATTTGGGATTATTCCTCTTCGTAAGCGCAAGGATATTGGTAATCGCGGTGGCTTTAAGGTCCCTCTTTATCCGGTCCTTCCAATTCTTTCTGGTCTTGCCTGCCTTGGCATGATGACCCAACTGCAAAAAGAAACATACATTGGAGCAGCGATTTGGTTTGGAATCGGAATTATCATCTACTTCACTTACGGCTACTGGCACAGTAAGTTAGCAGAGAAAAATTAATAGCAAAAAATTTAAGAGTTATGTAGAGAGTGAGAAAATTATTTTTCCACTCCCTTTTTATTTAAGATAGCAATTTGCATTAAATACCATTTTTTTGTTAAGGTAGTATTACTTACTTTTTTATTCACAAGGAGGAATCAATTAGTTAGGCCAAATTTTGATCACATATGCCTAATTTTTTATGGAATATACAAAGAAGAATTACAAAAAAGCACCTTTATCATCAATTCACTTTCGAATATATTTTGCCCTCGCTCTTGGACAAATTGCTTGTGGTTTTGCTCTTGGAATTAGTGGAACCGCCCTTTCCCAAGCAACTGATTATATCAATATCCCCGACTTTTGGGTTGGCCTAATTGGTGCTGGGAGTTTAATTGGACTTGCTGGGAGTGCTTTAATGGGTAAAATCGCTGACCAATTTGGCCGACGAAGAATGTTGATGCTCGATATGTATCTTTTTTCTATATTTTCTCTTTTGCAATTAGCAACAATGAATCTTGTTATCCTGTTTAGCTTACGGATTTTAATCGGTTTAATGATTGCTATTGACTATACTGTAGGGAATGCTCTATTGGTAGAATGGTTACCAGCAAAAGAAAGCGGCCGCCTACAGAGCCAACTAATCGTTTACTGGACAATTGGCTTTATTACTTCATATATTGCTGGAATTCTAATAACGGGATTTGGCGCTCATAATTGGCAAGTTATCCTTGCATCAAGTGTCGTTCCAGGACTGATGGCTGCAATCTATCGGTCAATCTTCCGGATTCCGGCATCCCCGAGCTGGTTAGCAAGTCAAGGTAAGAATAAAACTGCTCAAAAACTAATTCAAAAACACCTTGGGAAAAAATGGGGATTATCATTAAAACAAATTCGTAGTAAAAAACCAAAAGCTGTCTCTCTTAAGACCCTCTTTAATCCCCCTTATCGCCGAAAAACCATTGTTGGTGGACTATTCTATGCTTGTCAGGCATTTTCATTTTTCGGTATCAGTATCTTCTTACCAATTCTCCTAAAAAGTATGAATCTTGGTAATAACAACCTCTCTGGGATTATCTATAATAGTTGCGTCCTTATCGGTGTAATTTTCGGTAGTTTAATCTTCAAGATTCTTAGTAGGCGGATGTTTTTGGTAAGAACATTTTTCCTTTCAGCAGCAGCCCTTATTTTATTAATAATTGGCAATAACTTTTCACCTTTCTTCCAAATTAGCGTTTTTGCGATCTTTGCGATAGTCTTATCCTCAGGACTTGTCCTTGATTATCCATATCCAACAGAACTATTTGATGTTAAGGTTCGCGCTAGTGGGGTTGGTACTTGTATCACTATCAGTCGTTTTGGGGCTGCTAGTGGAACATTCTTATTACCAATCTTAACTCATCTTGGTGGTCCAATTTTAGCAATGCTAATTTGTACTCTTGTTTTACTTATAGGTGGTACTATCTGTCTTTTATGGGCACCTGAAACTTCACCAAAATATATTTAACATTAATAATAGAATGGTCGGGAAAATTTCAAATTTTTCACCGACCATTTTTAGTTTTAAACATCAATCCAATAGACTAATCAATTTTTAACAAATAAATACTTGCGGTCATGATAAATCACAAAAATACCAGTAATAACAAATAAAGTAATCATGCTAACTCGCAAGTAAAACATCTCGCGACTATATTGCAGCTCCTGTTGGTGATCGATATACGGGATAAGGAGCGCACTCTTATTATCAAGTTGAAAATATGAAATTAATTCCAAAGCACCAAATAAAATAATTTGATTACAAAGCGAACCAAATACGGATAGTTTTTGATCAATGCTGCTATATTTATCGGGAACTTGTTCTCGTGCCCACTTCCCTAATAAGATAGCGCAAAAGACTGTTATAGCGGTCCCAAGCAAATATAGGTAGTCGGTATACGTTAAGAATAAGCCAAGAGTAAGAAAGATAAGGGTAGTTTTATAGCGAGTAGTTAATGGAATCTTTTGCAATTTAGCACTCAATGCACCCACTAACATTCCCGATAGCATCAATTCGATAAAAACAATGAAAATCCAATAAGCTTTATTCTGTTGAAAAGCAAATAGTAAAGTATAGATAATGACATAATTCTTGATCGCTCCGAGCCAAATACGAAATAGTTTAAAGGGTTGTCCCAGAATATTTCGTAGTTCAAGAATAATCCCAATAATTGCGAGCACGATTAGGGCCCAGCTAAAATCAGAAATTCGCCCCGTCTTCTTAAAGAAACTAATAATAAAAACCACGGTAAGCACGGCGATGGCAGGGAAAGCCGTTTTTAAATTAAAAGAGAATTTTAAATCCAGCGGTGTCTTATCTCGTTTAACAACAACGTAAGCGTAAATAACCTCAAGGCCCAGGAAAAAAGTATAAAAAACAAAACCGACAACTAACGGCAACTTCATCAGCAAAATTCCAAGGGCAATCAGTCCAATAATTACACTAAAGCCCGCGATAACATTTACTCGCTTCAAATCAATCCCAGAAATTTCCTTATTAGGATCACCGAGCAATTTTAACCCCGTCACACCAAAACCGATCAAGATCGCCGCCAAGCTAGCAAGCCACTCAAAGCGAAAATAAATTCCAATCGAAGCAAGGACTCCCCCAACAAAAGCAATGATTGAACAAAACTTAGTAACACCTGACCAAGAAGCTAAATTTAGGCGCCCATCGAGAATAAAGGGCATTACTTTTTCAACGGTGTAAACAAAAATGAACGGCCAAACAAATGTAATTATATTTGCATGGGCAATGATAGAGAATGCAAATAGCAACGTTGGAAATAGAATATAGCTTCGAGCAACAAATTCATGGTTAATTGCTAAAATTTTCTTCATAAGCAGCCTCCGATCACTTTGCCTTTTATTTTTAGTAAACCACATCCCCTTATAAAAGAAAAAGAATAGGACTCCTAACATGATTTTTAATGCTAGAAGTCCTAGTAGCTTTTTATTTAGCAAACATCTTAAATTCTAAAAATAAATCATTGTATTCACCTAAAACGCGTAATGGCAAATCACGATATACTTGCAAATGCTTCATCGTTGTTTCAGGAGGATAGAAAGCTTTATCATCGGTAATTTTTTTGGGTAATTCTTTTTTAGCCGCTTTATTTGGTGTCGCGTATCCAACGTATTGAGCATTTTGAGCCGCATTTTGGGGGTCTAACATAAAGTTAATAAATTCGTAAGCCGCCTTTTTATTACGCGCTGCTTTAGGAATCACCATGTTATCAAACCATATATTGCTTCCTTCGCTTGGCACAACATAGTGAAGGTGCGGATTAATATTCATCATTTCGCGCGCGTCACCAGAATAGGTCACACCCACTGCTGCTTCGTTTTGCTCCATATACATCTTCATCTCATCAGCAATAATCGCTTTTACATTGGGCGTCAACTGCTTTAAATGGGCCTGCGCAAGCTTCAATTGATGGTAGTTAGTCGTATTAACAGAATGATGCTGGGTAATAAGGGCAACCGCAAACACATCCCGCGCACTATCAATCAGCATGACATTATTCTTTAAACGCGGATTCCAAAGTTGTTCCCAATGTTGGACGTCTTTGCCATTTACTTTTTGGTCATTATAGATAATACCTAACGTTCCCCAAAAGTATGGCACAGAATAATGATTATCAGGGTCAAAAGAACGATTTAAGAATTGCGGATCAATATACTTAAGGTTAGGTAATTTTCGATGGTTAAGGGGTGCAATTAAATGCTCCTTTTTCATCCGTTGAACGGTGTATTCACTTGGCACAACGACATCATAATTAGTCCCACCTTGCCGAATCTTGGTTAACATTGATTCGTTGCTATCAAAGGTTTCATAATCAACATGGTAGCCTGTTTGATGTTCAAATTTCGTTATCAATGCTGGATCAATGTAGTCTCCCCAATTGTAAATGGTCAGTGTTTGTTTACCACCACCAGTTTTTTGCTGGTTGAGAGCGACGTCCCCAAGCGCTAACAAGATACAAATAACGACAATTGCGAGGAATGCAGTAAATATCTTTTTCATTGAGCATCCCCCTCTTTAACAGCCACAATCCGTGTCCGTCGACCGCCCCGTTTACTAATAAGGTAATAGCCAATTACTAACAGAAGCGAAACAATAAACATCAACGTAGAGAGGGCATTGATTTCAAGGTTAATTCCTTGTCGTGCCCGGGAATATATTTCCACCGATAACGTTGAGAAGCCATTTCCAGTAACAAAGAAGGTCACAGCAAAGTCATCAAGTGAATAAGTAAAAGCCATAAAATAGCCCGCAAAAATACCCGGGGCAATTGATGGAAGGATTACCTGGGAAAGGACTTGCCAGCGACTGGCTCCTAAATCATAGGCAGCATCTACTAATGTTGGGGACATTTCATTTAATTTTGGCAACACCATTAAAACAACAATCGGGATACAAAAGGCAATATGGCTTAAGAGGACTGAGACAAAGCCTAGTCTTACCCCCAGCATGGTGAAAAAGATTAAAAAGCTTGCCCCAATAATTACATCGGGCGAAACCATTAAAACATTATTCAAGGATAACAAACTATTCTTCCATGGGCGTCGTGCATCCTTAATTGCTAAGGCTCCTAATGTACCGATAATCGTTGCTAATAGTGACGCCAAAAATGCTACTAACAAGGTATTGATAACAATGGTAATTATTCGCGTATCCGCAAGCAAATCCGCATAGTGTTGCCAAGAAAAGCCATGGTATTTTTCCATTGTTTGGCCACTGCTAAAGGAAAAAATAACTAAATACAAAATTGGCGCATATAAGATCACAAAAACTAACGCGAGGTATGCTTTTCCCCATGACCATCGTTGCTTTTTCATTAATGGCGTCCTCCTTTCTGTTTCTTATCACCAGTCATAAACATAATAATAAACATTGCGATAATCAGAACGACCCCAATCGTTGAACCCATTCCCCAATTTTGCGTTGTGAGGAAATGTTCTTCAATTGCAGTCCCTAAAGTAATTACGCGATTTCCACCAATCAAGCGGGTAATCATAAAGAGTGAAAGTGATGGGATGAAGACTGCTTGAATCCCAGCTTTTACTCCTGGCATAGAAAGAGGCCAAATCACACGGCGAAAGGTTTGCCAATGAGTAGCGCCTAAGTCATAGCTGGCATTTATTAGGGATGGATTAATTTCGGCCAAGTTATTAAAAATGGGCAAAACCATAAACGGAATTTCAATATAAGCAGCCACAAACATAAAACTAGCATCCGTGAACAAAAGCTGGTGGCTCCCAAGACCCATAAACTGGAGGAAACCGTTAATTGTCCCCGTTCGACTAAACAAGCCGATAAACGCATACGTCTTTAATAACAAGTTGATCCATGTTGGCAAAATCACCAGCAATAGCCAAAACTGCTTATTAGGCAATCTATTCAAAACATAGGCTGTCGGATAACTAATCACCAATGTCACAAGGGTAATCAAAAAGGCATACCAGACCGAATTAAGCGTCATCTTAAGATAAACACCTGATGTCAGGTATTCAGCATAGTTATTAAGGGTCAGCTGACCATTGATATTAAAAAATGATTGATAAAGGATCAATACCAATGGCGCAATCACAAATAGGATAATCCATAATGCATATGGGACGATAAACATCGCTTTTTGCCGCATTAGTCCCCCTCCTCGTAGCTATCAAGGCGAGCATCAAAATCTTCTTCACTTTCGTTATACCGCATAACGTGAATATCTTCGGGATCAAATGTAATCCCTACTTTAGCTCCGACTTTTGTTTTATGAATAGAATTGATCTTCCACTTATGGTTACGTTGGTCAATCACCGTAATTTGATAATCAACGCCACGGAAAAGCTGGGTTTCAACAGTGCCGACTAATTTTCCTTTTTCAACTGTCGTAATGTCAAGGTCTTCTGGTCGGATGACAACTTCAACCTTTTCGTTTGGTTTCATCCCCGCGTCAACACAATCAAAATCTTGACCATTGATTGAAACTACATAGTCTTTTTTCATAATGCCCGGGACAATGTTGCTTTCGCCGATAAAATCAGCCACAAAATGGTTAAGCGGTTCATCGTAAATATCAACGGGAGTCCCACTTTGCTGGATCTTACCGTCATTAATGATCATAATTTGGTCACTCATCGCTAGTGCTTCTTCTTGGTCATGGGTAACAAAGATAAAAGTAATCCCCAGTCGCCGTTGCAATTGCCGCAATTCAGTCTGCATTTGAACTCGTAACTTATGGTCCAACGCAGACAAGGCTTCATCCAACAATAGTACTTTCGGCTTATTAACTATTGCCCGGGCAATGGCAACTCGCTGTCGTTGTCCACCAGACATTGCGGTGATTTCCCGATCATCATAGCCATCTAATTGAACCAGGTGCAAAGCTTCTTTTACGCGTTGTTTAATTTCTGCTTTTTTGACACCCTTAATTTGTAATCCAAAGGCAACGTTTTCTGCCACATTCATATGAGGGAAAAGGGCGTAATCTTGAAAGACGGTATTGACTTGCCGTTGATTGGCTGGAATATCATTGATTTGATTTCCATCAAAATAAATTTTCCCACTACTAGGATGATCAAAGCCAGCAATCAAGCGTAAAATTGTTGTCTTTCCTGATCCCGATGGTCCTAATAAGGTATAGAATTTACCGGTCTCAATTTCAAAGCTTATATCACGCAACACAACGTTATCATCATACTGTTTGCTTACATGCTGAAATTCCATTATGTTTTTTACCATCAGCGTTTCCCCAATCATCATTTTTTAAACTAAGTCTTAGTATAAAGTATACGCCTTAAATCGCAACACTGTTTATCCTAAGCAAATTATAATAAAAGTGCGATAATTAATATATCAAATTTTATACGAGGTGTTCCAGATGAAAATCAATCAATTTAGTATTACTTCAACTACACCACAAGCACGGCGCCAAGAATTAATGCAGATTCACTTGCTGCGGAAAAACGAAGAACAAACTTTAACACCAAACGCAATGTTTGAAACCTTCTTAGCACGCATTCATATGGCAAGTGCCCAGCCGATCGTCACTAAACAGTGGCTTCATGACCTCTTAGCTACTCCTGACCTTGCTCTTGATGATTGGTTTGACCAGAATCAGATATTAACTGATGAAGTATTTTACCTCGTCGTCCTCCAACTACTCGATTTTGAGGCCGCAGTTGATTTTGATATTACAGATCCCCTTGCTACAGTTAAGAAAATTGGTTTGCCAGTCGAATCACATCAAAAATGGACAACCGCCAACGTTATCGATGCTTTTTACCTTCTTTTAAATACTCACAACAAAACCGGTCAATCGCTTATTGATCATTTAACGGCAGAGGGCTTTATGGCTTGGAGTTACCAGCTTCCAGCTGAACAAAAACCACTCTTTTTCAACGGGAAGCCGCTTGCCAGTTTTGATCCTGCCAAATTCATTCGTGAGGTTGTTTATATTGAGACCGATATGGATACCGATTTTGATGGTAAAGCAGATTTAGTTAAAGCGGAAATCATGCGGCCAATTGAGTCAGACCATGGCTTAAAAGTTCCCGTTGTCTTTACTGCCAGTCCTTATAATCAAGGAACAAACGACGAATGGGGCGAAAAAGCAACACATAACGTCAACCTTCCTTTGAAGCATAAGGATCCTGATTATCAGGCCCCAACTGAAGACACATTCCCGACTAATTTTTCCCGACAAAAGGTTACTGGTGAAAGCCAACATGCAACAGAAACATTTAGCACCACGCCAGCATACACGCTAAATAATTACCTCGCTGTTCGTGGTTATGCGGTTGTTTATTCAGCCGGAATCGGTACTAAAGATTCGGATGGCCTGCAAACGTGTGGTTCTCCAGAACAGACTGATGCGATGAAGGCGGTCGTCGAGTGGCTTCATGGTGATCGCCAAGCCTTTACTGACCGTCATAGCGGTACCACAATCAAGGCGACCTGGTGTAATGGTAAAGTCGCAATGACTGGGCGTTCATATCTCGGTACGCTAGCCACCGCTGTCGCAACCACTGGTGTACCAGGCCTCGAAGCAATTATTAGTGAAGCGGCCATTTCTAGTTGGTATGACTATTACCGAGAAAATGGCCTTGTCCGCGCACCGGGTGGCTTTCAAGGAGAAGACGCCGATGTTTTAGCTGACGAAACATTTAGTCGAACTAAGCGCCCCGCAGACTATCGCCGAATTGAAAAAGTAAATGATAAATATATTGCTAAAATGCAAGGAGCAATGGATCGGACGACTGGTAATTATAATGAGTTCTGGGACCACCGCAATTACCGGCATGATCTCGAAAATATCAAAGCTGCCGTGATGATGGTGCATGGCCTTAATGATACCAATGTCCGTCCTAGTAACGTTAAAGCGCTTTATGACGGCATTCAAAGTCTGCCGATTACAAGTAAACTCATCCTTCACCAGGGACAACATATTTATATCAATGCCTTTCGTTCATTAGATTTCTCTGACATGGTTAATCTCTGGCTTGCTAATAAGCTCTGGGGACAAGAAAATCAGGCTGATGATACGTTACCAAGCGTTCTTGTGCAAGACAATACCACCCCTGAAACTTGGACCGCATATGACCAATGGACTGCGGGCGAGCAGAAACAGTACCAATTTAACGACCATCGCCTAACGAATTTGCCCGGACTAGGAATCCAAAGCTTTAATGACCAACAACCAGAAGAAAAGTACCTTCAATGGTGTAAACACCCCGAAGCATGGGCAAAGGCACTCGTGAATGATAACGGGCAATTTAGTCGGCGCTTTGTAACTGCTGTATTTAATGATGATACGCTTCTCCGCGGAACACCGGCTGTCACATTAAAAGTAGCTTCTTCGAAAAATTATGGAATGATTAGCGCCCGGCTTGTTGATCTTGGCAGCAGCAAACGCCTTACAATGTCGCCTGTTCTGTTTAATCGTAATGGTCTTGAGCTAGGCTATCACTGGAAGACAGATGACCTTCGTGAATTTAAATTAGCAAAAGAAGCAACTAATTATAAGGTAATCGCAAGTGGACATATTAATTTGCAAAATCGAAATAATCCAGCACAAGTTGAAGAATTAGCCGTTAATCAATTTGTCACTGTTAAGTTTGATCTTCAACCAATTTTCCACCGAATTGTAGCTGGCCATCAATTAGGGATCATTATTTATAGTACTGATTACGAATACACGCTTCGTGGCAACGAACGGATTGAGTATCAATTAGCGCTGAGTGGCTGTCATCTTAGTATTCCAGGTGTTACTATTTTGAACTAAATGCTCACTAAAAAGACAGCGGATAGAAACTAGTTTTAGCAGAATTCAGCTAATTGCGGTAAAATAGTTAGTATTACCAATAAAAAGGAGAGATTCGAGAATGAAACAAGGCACTAAAATTATTACCCTTGATAACGGCTATCATCTATGGACGAATACCCAAGGTGAAGGTGATATTCATTTATTGGCTTTACATGGGGGTCCTGGTGGCAATCATGAATACTGGGAAGACGCTGCTGAACAATTAAAGAAGCAAGGTCTTAACGTTCAAGTAACAATGTACGATCAATTAGGTTCACTCTATTCTGATCAACCTGATTTTTCTGACCCTGAGATTGCGAAGAAGTACCTTACTTACGAATATTTCCTTGATGAAGTAGATGAAGTACGAGAAAAGCTTGGCTTAGACAATTTCTATCTTATCGGTCAAAGTTGGGGTGGCCTTTTAGTTCAAGAATACGCTGTTAAGTATGGTCAACATCTTAAAGGCGCAATTATTTCTTCAATGGTTGACGAGATTGACGAATATGTCGACCGAGTTAATGAATTACGGGAAAAGACTCTTTCTCCAGAAGCAGTTGCCTTTATGAAAGAATGCGAAGCCAAGAACGATTACAGTAATCCTAAGTATCAAGAATACGTTCAAGTAATGAATGAACAATACGTTGACCGGAAGCAACCATCCAAGCTTTATCATCTTAAAGACCTTGGCGGTACAGCGGTTTACAACGTCTTCCAAGGTGATAACGAATTTGTGATTACCGGTAAGCTTAAAGACTGGCATTTCCGTGACCAATTGAAGAACATTAAGGTGCCAACTTTAATTACATTTGGTGAACACGAAACGATGCCAATCGAAACTGCTAAGACAATGAATAGTCTCATTCCAAATTCACAGCTAGTTACTACTCCCGATGGTGGTCACCACCACATGGTAGATAACCCCGATGTATATTACAAGCACCTCGCTGACTTTATTCGGAATGTTGAAAATAATACGTTTAATAATTAATAAAAAGACCGGGGAAATGTTTCTCGGTCTTTTTATTAATAATTCATGAATCATATTTTAAAAATATCTTAACTAGAACTAAAATATTAAATGAATATGGTACGATATTTATACGATAAATACGAAGGAATGATTAAAGCAAAAACTTAATACGGCTTCACTGATGTTGTTCGCTTAAGGTGTGGGACCTTTAAGCATTAGTTACTTTACTCAATTTATATATTTAAGGGGAAAAATGAAAGAAAATTATCAACTAACAACTGACGAAATAAAGAAAGAATACCAATTAACTGATTTTACTCAAGGTTTATCAACCCAAGCTGTCGAAAAACGGCTTGCTGATGAAGGACGTAATATCATTGAAGTAAAACCAACGCCAAAGTGGAAACTCTTCTTACGCCAGTTTAACAATATTGTTATCTACATTTTATTAGCCGCTACTTTATTGACCATTTTAATCGGTCACTATACTGATGCGATTGTTATCGGTGCGGTTGTCATTCTAAACGCGCTCATTGGTTATTTCCAAGAATCAAGTGCAGCAAATGCCCTCGCCAAAATTAAAGAGATGATGGCGCAACATGCCACCGTCTACCGTGATGGGAAACGACAAGATATTGATGCCGCGGATCTTGTCCGTGGGGATGTTGTTTTCCTCGAAGCCGGTGATAATGTACCAGCTGACTTACGGATCGTCTCAGCTGATAACTTACGAATTGAGGAATCGGCTTTAACCGGTGAAACCAATTCAGTTATCAAAACTGATGAAGCAATTACCGACCAAGACGTTCCTCTCGCTGATCGTGTTGATATGGCATATGCTTCCACTTCAGTTACAAGCGGAAGTGGCCTAGGAGTTGTAGTCGCAACTGGTGAACAAACCGAAATTGGTAAGATTTCCCAAGAAGTTGCGCAAATCAAGCCAAAGAAGACCCCATTAACTAAAGAAATTGACCATGTTGGAAAGGTCGTTTCTTATATTACGATTACTGCTTCAGTGATTGTTTTCATTGTCGGCTTCTTCCTCGAAATTTACTCCTTGCCTGCCCTTGCGCTCGCAGTCGTGGCAATGTTGGTTGGTGCGATCCCAGAAGGTTTGCCTGCAATCACCTCTGTTATCTTAGCCTTTGGTATTAGCAAAATGGCAAAAGAGCATCAGACGATTATCAAATCAATGCCTGCTGTTGAAACATTAGGCTCGGTCGATGTTATTGCTACTGATAAAACAGGAACTCTTACCAAAAACGAAATGACCGCCATTGAGTTATGGGTGGGCGATAAACACTACACGGTTACCGGAACTGGTTATGCTCCTAATGGTGAGATTCTCTTAGATGGTAAACCAGCTCAACTGACAGATCAACTCAAACTTTTCTTAGAAGCTGGATACCAAGCAAATGATACGGTTTTAACTGATGAAAACGGCACCTGGCATATTAATGGTGAACCAACTGATGGAGCTTTCTTAACTCTTTACCACAAAGCGTTTGGGGCTAAATATCAATCGCCATATAAAGCAGTTGACCTCCTTCCATTTGATTCTGATTACCGTTATATCGCTGAATTAACTCGTGATCCGGAAGATAAGCAGCAAGTTATCTTTGTTAAGGGATCGCCAGATAAGCTCTTTGAAATGGCCACAAAGGAAGATCCACAATTTGATACTGCTAAGTGGCAACAACGGGTAGATGACTGGTCCAAAGCCGGAAAACGAGTTATTGCTGTCGGTTACCAACCAGTTAATGGCGAAAACCTAATGGAAGTCGAACATGACCACCTCTACAAAGGAATTCACTTACTTGGCTTAGCTGCTCTTCAAGACGCCCCGCGTGAAGAAGTGATCGTTGCATTAAAGCAAATGAACCGTGCTGGTGTTTCCGTTAAGATGATAACAGGGGATGACCCGCAAACTGCCCGTGCAATCGGTAAACAACTAGGCTTATCAACCGGTCCAATCAACGCAATCACAGGTGCAGAATGGGATAAACTTTCTGCCAGTGAACGAGAAGAGGCTGCTTTAAACAACCAAGTCTTTGCGCGGACAACTCCACAAAACAAGCTTGAAATTATTGAAGCGCTCCAAAACCGGCAAAAGATCACCGCGATGGTTGGGGATGGAGTTAACGATGCCCCCGCCTTAAAGAAAGCCGATATTGGGATTTCAATGGGGATCAAGGGAACGGACGTCGCTAAAGATGCTGCTGACATGATCTTAGGAAATGATAACTTTGCGGTAATGGCGGCTGTTATCAAAGAAGGTCGGCGAATTTACGATAATATCAAAAAGAGTATCTTATTCTTATTACCAACCTCCTTTGCGGAAGGATTAGTGGTTGCCTTCTCCATTCTTACCGGCCAGCAAGTTCCCCTCCAACCGGCGCAGTTATTGTGGATTAACTTAATCGCCGCAATCACTATCCAGTTTGCGTTCGTCTTTGAAAAAGCAGAAAAGGGCATCATGGATCGCAATCCTCGTCCAGTGACCCAACGATTAATGAATCGGCATGATTTAATCCAGATGGGTTATGTCTCAGCCTTAATGGCGCTGTTCACCTTAATTGGTTACGAATGGTTCATCAGTGCTGGGGCAGACGTTGTCAATGCTACAACAATGATGGTTAATACCATTGTTATTAGTAAGGCCTTCTACTTCTTCAGCATTCGAACTGAACGATATGGACTAAAAGAAGTTGGAAATATTGGCAAGAAAGCCTGGGGCGTTATTGGATTGATGATTCTTTTCCAATTGATCTTTACCTACGTTCCATTTATGCAGGCGGCCTTCCACGTGACCGGAATTAGTTTGCTGGAATGGCTAGCAGTAATTGTCTTCTCTTGCTTAATCTTCTTATGTACTGAATCCGATAAAATGATTCGTTTCCGTCTAAATCGACGGTAAAATTAACGACACTGAATTAGATTTCATCTTCTTCAGTGTCGTTTTTCTATTTCGTAAGTTTTCGTAATGTTTTGATCAAATCTATGTAAGCGCATTCCGCAATTTGATATGATACACCTAACACATAGAAAAGGAGTCTCATATCATGAAATATCAAGAAACCAAAGAAACACTTAATCAATTAGTTGCTGATCTGAGTCAAATGGCAATGATAATTCATCAAACTCACTGGTATATGCGTGGCACTAACTTTCTAAAGCTTCACCCATTAATGGACCAATTTATGGATGAAATCAACGATCAACTTGATGTAATATCTGAACGATTATTAACTCTCGACGGTGAACCTTATTCGACCCTTAAAGAAATCGCAACCCATACGAAAATTAAAGACTGGCCAGGAAACTTTGATAAAACAACGCCAGAACGGCTTGCGCATTTAGTCACTGGTTATCGTTATCTTGAGGACCTTTATCAGCATGGAATTGAAGTGACTGATATTGAAAAAGATTATTCGACCCAAGATATCTTCATTGGGTTTAAGACAGCAATTGAAAAGAAAATCTGGATGCTGCAAGCAGAATTAGATCAGGCACCAGAAATTGATAATTAATACTAGGAGGCTAAGAGAAAACTTTTATTTTCTCTCAGCCTCCCATATTTTTAAACAGTTAATTTTTCTGGACCGATGACTTATTAAGTTGCTCTTCTTTCTTATCCCGATTTCTTAAATCCTCAAGCCATTTCATATGCTTTTCTTCATAACTACGATCTTTCTTGATAAAGAAGTATGCCGCCGCGGCAAGAATGGCGATGACAGTTCCGACAAGCAGGGTCTTAGCCGTAAAATTGGTAACCATATAACAAGAAACTAACAATGCAAAGCTGGGGATAAGATATTTCCCGGGTAATTTGAAACCGTGTGTTGGATATTCGTTACTATGTTCAAATTTAATGACGGCAAGAATCGAGGGAACATATTGAATGAATGAGGCCAAGACTGTACAACTAACCAAGAAGAGATAACTCTGGGTAGCGAATAAAGCAGAAAGGATGGATGTTAATAAAATTCCGACCCATGGGGCATCATGCTTATTCTTCTTCCCAATAAACTTTGGCAACATCCCGTGCTCATTGGCCATTGAAGCAATTAACGATGGCGTGTTAAACGAAGCTGAAAAGGCAACCCCAAAGATACTTACAAGCATCCCAAAAATAATAAAGGCATATCCCCACTTACCAATAGTGGTTCCGAGTCCCTTCGCAAGGGCACCTCCCAACGCATTAGCTAGTGGTGTCGAGTACCCGCCTAATTTAGTCCCGGAAAGTCCAACGGCAACGGTCATCATCAATGCATCCAAAATAGTTACACTAACCATGACTGCAATTAACACCCGAGGAATATTCTTTTCTGGATTCTTCATTTGCTTAGCAGCAATTGGTAAAAATGAAAAACCAGTAAAAAGATAAAAGATCGGGGTAAAGGCTTCACCAAAATGATGAATAAATGGCATCGGTCCCTTTAAAGCTGCTTGGGGAATCACTGGTGAGAAGTTAGCTTTATGGATGAAGAAGACCCCAACGACAATAAAGATGATCAGCGTAAGAATCTTCGCAGCCGCTGATACATTATTAACCAGTTTAACAAGACCGCGGCCGAAGAAATTAATAACCGCAAAGAGTACAATTAAGCCAAAAGCAGCAACCCCATAGATAAGCGGCCGATTAAAGATTGGCAAAAAACTCTTGAGGGTAGTTAATAAAGCAACAATTTCCGCTGAAAGAGTACAGCAGCCTAAGAACCAGGTAAAAATTCCTAGCTCATAACCGGTGAATCTTCCAAATGCATGATAAGAATAAAGCCATGCTGCCCCTGAGCCGGTAAAACGACTAGAAAGATCGGCATAACATAGGGCGATCAATGAGACGGTTATTGCTGTACATAGCAAAACTGCTACAGCCGATAAGTTCATGTACCGATAAATAACAGATGGCAGTAAAAATGTTCCTGAGCCAATTACTCCATTAATCCCTAAAAAGTAAATTGAGATGAAAGACAGCTTTTTAGGTACTGATTTTTGATTACTGATAATGACCACCCCACATAAATTTTATAATTCCATTTATATTATAGTCTTTTTCAAATAAAAAGGTAAATTATCAGCTATTCTAATCTCAATCTTTTCTGAAATTGTTATACAATTAAGAACGTACTTATATTTTATAAAGGATGAATAAAATGGCACAGAAGATTGAGAATTTTATTTTTGATATTGACGGTACTTTAATTGATACTATTGATATGTATATGCCAGCAATGATTGATACGTTAGCTCAACACGGTCACTTAGTTGCACCCGACAAAGTAGAGCAAACTAAGCATGATTTATTTGGTATTACTGGTCGAGATGCTCTTCGCCTCGCTGGAATTAGTGAGGAAGAAATTCCTGAAATGTTAAAAGACTGGTTTGACCTTGCTTACCAACGTGCTGATCGGGCAAAAGTGATTGAAGGAATCCCTGAAATGCTTAATACCCTTGCCAATCGTAAAGATGCAAAAATCGCCATCGCAACTTCAAAACTCGCTGACGAATACCAAGAATACTTTGTTAACAAATATGACTTTGCGAAGTTATTTAAGGTTGCCATTACGTCTGCGGACACTAAAAAGCATAAGCCAGCTCCAGATCCTATTTTAGCGGCAATGGATAAAATGGGAGCAGATCCCGCAACTACTGTTTATGTTGGGGACACAATCAATGATATGAAAGCCGCCCATGCAGCCGGTGCCAAGTTTGCAGGCGCCCTTTACTCTTCCGCAAATCCCGATAGTATTAAAGATGCGGACTTTCCATTAATGAAGCCGGCTGATTTGTTAGCAATTTAAACTAATAAAGTAAGTGAAAAACAATCTTCTCGATAGGTGGTTGGCTATACTAGCTGGTTATCATTCGTACTTAGACTCGAACATTGTAATTATTTTCTACGTTATCTTGCTATTGTTTATGAAAAGAGGGGTGAGAAAAAGCCAGAACTTTTTCTCACCCCTCTTTTCATATTTTCTTATTTGTTACTTAACGCTATGATGATTACTTTAGCTTAACTTCGGAATTGTCTAGATTTAATGTATTACAGTAGGGACATTTTTTCATTTAGTAATCCCCATTGAAGAGCTGTGCATTGCCATTCGCTTATCGGGATAGAGTTTCTTAGCTAGGGCGGTTACCGCGGTCGGCGCTTCACCAAAGCCGGCCGCAATCAATGCAACTTTCCCCGGGTAGGTCACACCATCCCCGATCGCATATACCCCTTCAGTACTAGTTTCCATCATTGAATCAACCTTGATCAAGTTGTGTTCTGCTGCTAAGTCAAGGGACCACTGATTCAAGGCCGCATTATTAGAGGTAAACCCATAGTTAACCACAATCTTATCCACATTCAATTGTGCTTCGTCGTCACTGCGCATCTTCTTAAGATCGAGCGTTACCGTTTCATCATCTTCCACCGTTAATGCGCGTGGTAAGAATGGGGTATCAAGTTGCACAGATGACTGTTTAAGCTGAGTTACGGTATGTTCAAGGCCGCGGAACTGGTCCCGCCGATGGACAAGGTGCACTTCCTTGGCAACAGGTTCAAGCATCAAGGCAATATCAATCGCGGAGTCTCCCCCACCAAGAATGGCAACCCGCTTGTCCGCATAATCAGCTTTATGATTAACAAAGTAGGAAAGTTGCTTGCCTTCAATCTCAGCTGTTCCTTCTAAAGCGAGCTTACGGGGAGTAAACGCTCCATTACCAAGAGCAATGATTACTGCTCGTGACCGGGATACCCGCTTTGCTGATTTGATGGTAAAGGTTCCATCATCTTCTTTGATAACGTCCTCAACAGTTTCGCCAAGGAATTGGTCAATCTGTGCCACTGCCATTTGTTCTTCTAGCTTAGCGATCAGGTCGTGTCCAGTTACGCCTGGCATTCCCGCTACATCCCAAACTTGTTTTTCAGGGTAAAGTGCCCCTACTTGTCCACCAAGCTGTGGAAGGCTTTCAATCAGCTGGGCATCTAATTCATGAAGGCCACAATAAAATGAAGCAAACATCCCTGCTGGACCTCCACCAATAATTGTCACATCATAAATTTTCTCTGCCATTTCTCCTCTGATCCTTTCATTTTCATCTCTAGAAGTATTATATCATCTTTATTTTTCTAAAATTTCGTAAGCGGTCTCAAATTTTAATTGTAATTATTTCAAATTTAAATTAACATATTATATACAGAGATTGATTTTGCTTAAAATTGGAGGAATAAATACTATGGCAAAACGTAAAATGATTCTTGATTTAGATACTGGTGTTGATGACGCTTTAGCTATTGCTTATGCGCTTGCTGACCCAGAAGTTGATCTAATCGGAATTGTAAGTTCATACGGTAACAACTTATTAGATGTTTGTGCCGAAAACAGCCTTAAGTTATTGGAATTATTAGGTCACACTGATATTCCAGTATTTAAGGGTCTTCCACATTCATGCACTACTGACCACTTTGATGTAATGCAAGTTTCAAAGGATATCCACGGTGATAACGGTATCGGTGATGTTGAATTACCTGCGCCAAGTCGGGCTCTTGAAGAACAATCCGGTGTTGATTTCTACATCGAAGCCGCTCACAAGTATGGCAAGGACTTAATCATCATCCCTACTGGTCCAATGACAAACTTAGCTGCTGCCTTGAAGAAGGATCCTGAAATTGCTGACTTGATTGGTAATGTCACATTCATGGGTGGTGCCTTAACTGTTGAAGGTAATGTTACTCCTGTCGCAGAAGCTAACATTAACCAAGATCCAAAGGCTGCCGATGAAGTAATGAAGTCCAACTTGCCACTTACGATGGTTGGTCTTGATGTTACTCTTCGAACTCTCCTTACTAAGAACGAAACAAAGCAATGGCGTGAATTAGGCACTGCTTCTGGTAAGGTTTTTGCTGATATTACCGACTTCTACATCGATGCTTACTACAACCTTGATATTGATAAGCGTGGTTGTGCCCTCCATGATCCATTAGCTGTTGGTGTTGGTATTGATCCATCATTTGTTTCAACTATTAGCTTATTCATGAAGGTTGTTTACCAAGAAGGACCTTACTATGGTCGGACAATCGGTGACAACGCTAAGTTAAACGATCCTAACCCTAATGTTAAGGTTGCCGTTAACGTTGACAAAGAACGTTACCTCAAGGCCTTCATGGACCGCTTAAACAAGCTTTTCAAAGAAAACTAAATTTAATTAAGAGGCTGTTGAAAATAACTCTCCAGTCTCTTTTTATTTTGTAAGGCGTTATTCTCCTGTTTTTCTTCGATAGTTGTTATAATAAAATTTGTAAAGGATTGTTTTTGGTTTTACTAAGGAAGTGTCTTATCAATGGGTCGTTTAGATAATAAAGTTGCAATTATTACTGGTGGTTCTAAAGGAATTGGAGCTGCTGTCGCAAAAAAGTTTATCGAAGAAGGCGCAAAGGTTGTTTTAACCGCTCGTAAGATGGATGAGGGACAAAAAGTCGCTGACCAACTAGGTGACAATGCGATCTTTATCCAACAAGACGTTGCTCGGAAAGGAGACTGGGACCGGGTAATTCGTCAAACTGTCCAAGTCTTTGGGAAGCTCAATATTGTGGTTAACAACGCGGGAATTGCCGAATACGCCGATGTTGAAAAGACAAATGCTGAAATTTGGGATAAAACAATTGCCGTTAACCTCACCGGTACGATGTGGGGAACTAAGCTCGGTATTAAAGCAATGAAGAACAACGGGGAAAAGAATTCGATCATCAATATGTCATCCATTGAAGGACTAATTGGTGATCCTGACCTCTTCGCATACAATGCTTCTAAGGGTGGTGTCCGCCTCTTAACTAAGTCCGCTGCGCTTGATTGTGCCCGGAAAGGCTATGATATCCGTGTAAATACAATTCATCCTGGTTATATCTCAACTCCACTAGTTGATAATTTAGTCAAGGATGATCCAAAAGCAGAAGGACACCTAGAAAGCCTTCATCCCCTTGGCCGTCTTGGAAAGCCAGAAGAGATTGCTAACCTTGCTTTGTACCTCGCTTCAGATGAATCAAGCTTTAGTACTGGTTCAGAATTTGTCGCTGATGGTGGCTACACAGCTCAATAATATTCATAAAGAACAAAACAAAAGGGAGCAAGACAGAAGTCACTCGTGACTTCGTTTTCGAGCCCCCGCAAGCAACAATAGGCCTCCAATGTTCGGTTTTACCGGACGTTGGAGGCCATTGGTGTACTGCGCCATTTGTCTTTTATGAAAATAACTTGGCTTATGTCACAGTCCCTTTTGCTTCACATTAAATTCCGAATTACCAATGAAACTGCCAAAATCAATGAGCCAATCCCGACAATTATTTGCATCAAACGGCCAGGCAGGTGGCGAACAATAATCGGTCCTAAGTAGCCCCCGATTACATTTCCAATCATCAACGGAATAACATAATTCCAATAAATCGTCGTCTCAAGTGCGAACACTATCCAGGATGTTGTATTTGTAACAGTCATCGCAACATTTTTTAGCGCATTATTAACTGCAAAGCTCTTTTGCCGATTGATCACTGTCAGCAAGGTTAACATTAACACTCCGGCACCGGCATTAAAGAAGCCCGAATAGATTCCGACAATAAAAATACCAATGATTGATAAAAATTGACCGATCCGTGATTTACCAAATAATTTACTATTTCCTGCCATCGTCCCCACACTTTGCTTCGGATGATGAGGAAACAGCAGGATAATGCCGGCTAACGCAATGCATAATGGTACCAGTTCCGCAAACCATTTACTCGGGACAGCAAATAGCAAAAAAGCTCCAATAATGGAACCAGCAAATACCAATGGCAAAATAATCCATAATTGCCGGCGATTATGCTCTAATTCCTTAAACGATGAAAAGACCGAACTATAATTACCCGTAATTGTCGAAAAAGCACTCGTTACGTTTGCCATCACTGGTGGTAATCCTAGTGCAAGCAGTGATGGGTACGAGACTAGTGATGCTAAACCAGCGGCTGCACTAATAATCCCCGAAAGAATCCCAATTCCTAGCAATAATAAAATAAAAATTACTCCACTCATTTTAAAACCATCCCTTTAAATAACTAGTATTAATTGTAAACCACTTTCCTAAAAATAAGTAACCTAATTAACGATTTGCATTCCGTTATAATATTAGCTATGATAATAGAAAACAAATCTGGGGTGCCAAACGGCTGAGATAATACCCATTGAACCTGCTCTGGTTAATACCAGCGAAGGGAGATTCAGTGATATTAACTTAATGATTAACTCCATGATTTTTTGTCATGGAGTTTTTTTGCCCTTATATCTTAAGGAGTTTTATTATGATTAAACGTTCACTACATTTGCGTGACATTATTTTGCTTGCCCTGATTGGAATTATTTTTGGTGTAATCTATTTTGCGGCCGGTTTTGTCTATAACGGCTTAACTGTTCTACTGACACCAATTGGTTATGGTCCAATGGCGAATGATTTAACAATGGGAATCTGGTGTATGGCTGGACCACTTGCCGGCTTTTTACTCCGGACACCAGGAGCAGCTTTCCTTGGTGAGTTTTTGGGAGCGGCCGTTGAAATGCTTCTCGGCGATCAGTGGGGAGCAGCCAACCTAATTTCTGGAGCGGTTCAAGGTATCGGGTCTGAGTTAGGTTTTACTTTTACGTTCTATAAAATGTATAACTGGTTGACCCTCCTCATCTCATCCCTCACCCTTACATTTGTTACCTTTGGCTGGGATTGGTTCCGCAATGGCTATAACCACTTCAGCGGACAAATGCTAATCATTATGCTCATCGCCCGTTTCATTTCAATGTTTGTCTTCTCTGGAATTCTGGTTAAATTGATTACTAACCTTCTCCAACGAGCCCACTTAATCAAGCGCTAAGACTATGAAAAATATACAATTTAATGATCTTTCATTTAATTTTGATCAGCAACCGATTCTTAAAAATATCACCGCCAAATTCACTGTTGGAAAGATTCACTTACTTACCGGAGTCTCCGGGAGTGGTAAATCCACCATTCTCAAGTTAATCGCTGGTCTCCTACCTAAATATGGTGGTGAAATAGTTGCTGGAGCAGTCGATGTACCAACAGATGCCCATATCGGGATGGTATTCCAAGATCCGTTAATGCAGTTTGCTCTTGATACGCCACGTCACGAATTAGAATTCACTCTGGAAAATTGCCAAGTCCCAACTGACAAAATTCCAGAACGCGTTAAAGAAGCTTTACGATTCGGTAAAGTTGACGACCTTGCTAACCGGTTAATCACCACGCTTTCCGGTGGACAACAACAGCGCGTGGCTTTAGCAGCGGCTACGGCAATGCAACCGAACGTGCTTTTATTAGACGAACCCTTTGCCAATATTGACGAAGAAAACCGGCAACTTATCCTTAAACAATTAGTCCGCCTCAACAGTGACTATCACACAACAATTATCATTACTGACCATGATTTGCATGGTTACAAGCGACTACATCCATTGGTTTGGCAATTAACTAAGGGGCACCTTGCTCAACTTTCCAGTAAAAATAGTAGCCAACTTTTAACAGCGAGCGCGACTCCCCAAATTACCACTGCCCTTCCTCCGTCAACCTTGCCCACGATTATCAAATTTGATGAATTAGCAATAAAACGAGAGAATCATTCCTTACTTTTACCAACCAATTTAGGCATTGTTAAAAATAAAATAACTTTATTAACCGGACCAAATGGGATTGGTAAATCTACCCTTCTAAAGGCAATTGCCCGACTTTTGAAATATGAAGGAAAGATTGACTATGCGGAGGAAAACATTCAAAAAATATCACCTGGGAAATATTACAAGCATCTGGGATTGATTTTCCAACATGCCAATGATCAATTCCTAAATGTAACCGTTGGCGAAGAACTGGCATTAGGCTTTAAAACTTGCCAGAATCCCTATTTTAATCAGCAACAAGTCAACGAAGCATTAGCAGCTCTTGGTCTGAATGGAAGAGAAGATCAGGTTGTTTATTCTTTGAGTGGTGGTCAAAAGAAAAAGTTACAAATCCTGCTGATGTTAATGCGCGGACAGGAAACACTATTACTGGATGAACCATTTACTGGTTTAGATCCAGCATCTTTAAAGACTGTCCTGCAACTAATTAAAGCATCCCAAAAAGAGAAACCCCAAACTTTGCTGATTGTTAGTCATCAATTAAGCGGACTTGATGGTTTCATTGACTATCACCTTACAATGAATCATCAACGTCTTAATTATGTTGGAGGGCGTTATGAATCCTAGTTTAAAATTATTACTTGTTATTTTGCTTTCACTTGAGCTAACTTTTGTGACTAAGCTGTGGATTAACCTGATTGTCATTGTGGTGTGTTTATTAATCCTTATCCATCAGCGATTTCACTGGCGACAATTTTGCTGGTTGGCTTTTGTCCCCCTCTTTCCGGCACTAGCTATTTTTATTACAATTGTCTTCTTTAGTCCTAGTCATAGTCTCTTCGATGGAACCGTTCTTTTCAGTCGACTCTACGTTTATGTCTGCCTTGGAACAGTTTTTACGTTTACGACCGATACTTTAACGCTTGCTCGCTCATTAGAACAAAATTGTCACCTTCCTAGCAAATATGCTTATGGGGTGCTCGCTGCTCTTAATCTGATTCCAAAAATGAAACAAGCCGTTACAACTATTTATACGGCAGGACAAATGCGGGGTGTTAATTTACATTGGTGGTCACCAACGCTCTACTTCAAAGCGATTCTGGTTGCAATTCAATGGTCGGATCAATTAGCGCAAGCCATGGAATCACACGGTTTCGTAGAAGGACAAGCACGAACAGCTACCGTGGATATCCCGATTACCAGCCACGATTGGCTTTCTTTTTTTAGTATTATTTGCCTTGTACAGATAATTGTAATTGCGCTCCCTTGAGTTTTCATGCGATAATAATATAAAAAGAAAGGACTGATATAGTGAACGATAATAATTTAACGGACCGGATCGTTAACACTTTATCCTATTTAAGCATCTTATTTTTACCAGTTATCTTTCCACTAATCGTGTGGATAATTGCCAAAAGCAGTGATCGACCAACTATTGCTAAAAACGCTCGCTATGCATTTTGGAGTCAAATTTTCCCATTGTTATATGTAATAGGCGCAATTTTAGTCTTTAGTGTCTTTTCATTAAACCCCGCTAACTTCCACGGGGGCGCATTGTTTGGAATTCTCCTAACATTTGCTCTTTTATTAGCCCTTTTGTTATTTATTTATAATATTGCCATGGCCGTGAAAATGCTGATTGGCCGTGAGTAAGTTAAGAGAGTAGAGACCAGGAAATGCTAGTATTTTCCCGGTCTCTCATTTTTTATCCAAAATATCAAGTGAGGTGATTAATCGATGGAAATGATTTTAGGCATTGTTCTTCTATTGACTGCTGTTGTTGCAGCTAATGTTGTTCATCTTGTTTACCCTAAGATTCCACTATCCATCTATCAAATTATTGCAGGAATTCTTTTAGCATCCCTGCCTACTGAAGCCACTAACTTTACCATGCATCCAGAATTATTCATGATGGTGGTCATTGCTCCTTTAATGTTTAATGACGGGCAGAACCAATCATTCCGTTATCTTTCGAGCAATATCAGATCGATCCTATCAATGACTGTTGGATTAGCACTTGTAACGGTCTTGATTACTGGTAGCTTTTTACATTTGCTTCAACCAGAAACGTTCTCCTTAGCACTTGCCTTTATGCTAGCCGCGATTGTTACGCCGACTGATGCGGTCGCTGTAAAGTCGATTACTACTAATATGAAGGTCCCAAAAAACGTTAATGGTGCTCTGGAATATGAATCCCTCTTTAATGATGCATCGGGAATTGTGCTTTTAGATTTGGCGCTGGAAACCTACCGTTCTGGACAATTTTCGCTTAGTCATGGAATCTGGATCTTTGTTTACGTTTTCTTCGGCGGAATTATCTTCGGGGCAGTACTAGGAAGCCTATTAATTAGTCTCCGTACTAGTTTGATGCGGAAGCACGTTGATATTGGCTCCATCGTTATTCCGATCAACGTAATGACTCCCATCGTTGTCTACTGGTTGGCTGAAGAACTACACCTTTCAGGAATCCTAGCCGTCGTTGCAGCGGGAGTTGTTCATAGTATCCTCTATGATCGAATGCGACTTACATCTACTAAAGTGCAAATGTCTACTACCACTATTTGGAACATCATTAGCGATGCGTTAAACGGGTTAGTATTTGTCCTTTTAGGGGTGATGCTTCCGCAGGTACTTGGAAGGACTTCTTGGCAAAATCTGGGTGCAATCATTGCCTTAGCCTTTGCTATCTATATTATTACAACCCTCTTAAGATTCTTATGGGTCCGGTTTAAGTTCGTCAACATTCAATCGACTAACCTTAACCGTGATAGTCTCTTAATGGCGTTAGGAGGAATTCACGGAACGATCACTCTGGCATTAGCATTCTCGTTGCCAGTACTGATTAATAACCATCAATTTGCCTTCCGTAATTCAATGATCTTGATTGCCGCGATTGTTATTTTGATTAGCATTGCTGTCGGCGCAATTGGCTATCCAATTATTTTACCGCCTAAATCTAAGAGCTATTCGAAGAGTGAATTTCAAAAAGAACTTATTAAAACAGTTCAATATGCTATTAATGAGCTACGAACTTCAGAAAAATATTCACCAGAAAAAGCGGCTGTTATTGACCAATTGAGTAGTCAAATGACGCAATACCATGAATTCAATCGCAATGTTTATAGTCAATTAATGGGGAAAGCTCATCAAATTGAATTGGCTACCTTAGACCGCCTTAACGAAGAAGGCCGAATCTCTGACAAGGAGGCCAAATTCCTCGTTAATTTTGTTACACGGTCGATTTTCCGCGTAAATAAACACAGCTTTCTTGAATTATGGGTCATCTTATGGCACCGATTAAAATGGCGTTTTATTCGCTACCGTCATCTCAAAAAAGGTTCCCGCTACAATGTGGGGCCAAAATATCAATTAACCAAGGAACAGCGCGCTGAAACAGCTGAGATCCTAGAAATAATTAATCGTGAAATCGATAAATATCTTCATTCGATTGAAACTCCACAAAACGCGAATGAAGTTGCCATGGTACGACGGACATACTTCCAACGAAAACGATTCTTCCTGCACGATATTTCGATGGATACCGACCTCATTACTTCTTTATTTATTGAGGCATTTCAGCTTGAGCACAGTTATGTTCAAATGCAACTTGCTGATGACCAATTTTCACAAGAATTAGCAAACGCATTAAACGAACAGATCTCAACTGATGAATTGGTTTACACTCAATCATTAGACTAAAAAAGGAAATTGCTGCAAAATCTTGCAAAGCAATTTCCTTTTTATGTTTAAATAAATGTAAGTAAAAACGCAATCAACGCTGGTAAAAATTGAATTAGAATAATTTTTTTGGTTGCAGTAAGCGCACCAAATAATGCAACAACCATCACAAAAACCAAGAGCATTTGCCATACCAATACTAAGGTTGCCCCACTAAATAACCAGTAACTGGCGATGATAGCTGCTCCTAAGGCTCCGTTATAAATACCCTGGTTAGCGAATGAAACCCGTGCTTCATGCTGTTGCGTAAACTTAAGCGGTAAGTCAAACGCCTTGGCTTGCTGTGCCGGGTTACCAAAGATTTCTAAGGCCATAATACCTAAATGTTCGATTGCAACAAACATCGTAACAATAATTGCAAGCATCTTTTTTCCTCCAACTATTTAATATAGTGATCTAAAAATTTTGTCAAATGGCGGTGATATTCGCTGGGATGGGTCGCATATGACTTTGCGTGCGCTGCTCCTGGCACTACCCACAATTCTTTACTTCCCTTTGTTGCACGGTAATTGCGATAAACCATTTCAGTTGGAACAAAATTATCTTTTGCTCCATGGATAAATAGCATTGGGCGATGATTATGATGCAACATATTTAAGGAGCTAGCTTCATGAATGTAAAAACCATTCTTCACCCGATTAATTAAACTCATCGTACTTATTAATGGCACCCGTAAAACCTTCGGAATCCCATATAAATTACCAGCTTCATAATTTAATTCATCATTAAGACTCGTATATCCACAATCTTCAACAAACGCTTTTACTTGTGATGGAAGGTTAATGCCACTAGTCATCATTGTTGTCGCACCACCCATGCTAACCCCAAACAAGACTACCTGACTCTCTTCCCCATTATGCCGAATAAGTTTATTAATCCATTTGCGAATATCATAACGCTCTGGCCATCCATAACCAATGTATTTCCCTTGGCTTTGACCATGAGCCCGCGCATCTGGCATTAGAACATTATACCCCATCTGATGGAAAAGCGCGGCATATTCGCCCATCTTCTCTTTGTCACCCATAAATCCATGGGCAATTACCACATTTTTAGTTGTCGATTTAGCAGCAGGGATGTAATCAGCAACTAGTTTATAATTTCCACTAGCCGATTTCATTGTCCATTTTTCTTTTTTGGCATGCTTAAACCACATTTTCTGCTCATACAATGGATCATTTCGTGAAATTTTAGTTGAATTATTAATAAAATCCTTATGCCCCGGTACCATTGCCACCGAGAAAAAATAGCTACTAGCGGCAAAGATTGCCACTGTAATTAAAACTACAATTCCAATGAGCCATCGCCAAGGATGCCACTGTTTCTTTTTTGTCTTTGTTCTCAAAATAATTAACCCCATGTTATATCATTTAATCAATGCGCCTAGTTTAGCACACTTTCTGTTATTTTGCATATTCTTTTCATTCAAAATCGTGATGCTAATGTTAAAATAGATAATGATATATTAAGGGAGTGAAATAATGTTTCCAGAACGCCTACGAGCACTTCGCAAAGGACAAAAGATAACCTTAAAGGAGCTTGCTACCCATCTCAATGAAAACCTTGGCCCCAATGAAAAGCCAAACACTGCTTCGCAAATCGGTAACTGGGAACGCGGTATTCGGACCCCGTCATACGTTGAAGCACGAAAACTAGCCGAATTCTTTGATGTCAGTCTGGACTATCTTACCGGAAAAACTGATCGTGATGATTTTGATTTAGCAAAATTATTTTTCTCTAGTAAGAACCTGTCGTTTAATCAAACTGTACTTTCAAGTGATGATCGATATGAAATTTTCCAACTAATTGATGGTTACTTAAAGGGACGGCATAATCGCCGAGATACAGACACCTTCTATGGTAAGCAAGAACAACTAGATTTAAAACTTAAATAAGGAGTTTGTGATGAATCCTAAAAAATTAAAACAGCTAAAAAAGCGGGTAAAAAAAGCTCATCAAATTGTTAATGAGCCTTCCTATATTCAAGAACTAAATACTTACCGTGACCTATTCGATGACTTTCCTCCTGTAAAATACCTCATTAATAACGTTTTAGAAAGTGATCGACTACTCAAAAACGGCTTATTGCCACAACCTCTACCAAAATTATTATTGCCGGATAACATTCAAGATACCATTTTCAAAAAGGTTAATGAACAGTTCCCCCAAGGTGATCCACGCGGCGATAAACTTTGGAACAAATATAGTGAGGCGTTGCCAAAATTAGATAAGGCGTTGCGCAACTATCGTGATTATCTCGAGGAAACATACGGAATGTGGTCATACGTCAATGCACCTTTTGCCAAAGCACTTTCTGATTATTTAGGCGGAGCGCCGACACTGGAGATTATGGCCGGTAATGGTTATATTTCTAAGGGATTACGCAATAACAATGCCACCCAAAAGATTTATACTACCGATAGTCAGGCATGGGTAAAAGAAAACGAAACGGGCAAACACCCTGTCACTAAGATTGAGAAGTTGGACGCTCTAGAAGCAATCAAAAAATACGGTGACGAGGTCGAATATGTCATTATGTCATGGGCTCCCGACAAAGGTGAAATTGACTGGGATGTCCTGGAACTTCTTCGTTCAACATATCCCGAAGTCAAATTATTAGTTATTGGCGAAAAAGATGGCGCAACTAACTCTAAGAAATTCTGGCATGAGGCACAATTGAGTCAAGACGATGAATTACAGAAAGTTAATGCTAACTTGCACTCGTTTGATTTGATTGATGAACAGATTTATCTAGCGAAATAAAAAAGTTGAGGTTAAAAGAGAACAAAAGTTTTCTCTTAACCTCAACTTTTTATTTAATCAATTTTAGCCACTAATTTTCCGACCACTTCATACTTTTTAATCGCGGTTAAACCATCAATAATTTGATCAAACGGAATCACTTTCTTAATCAAAGGCTTTACATCCCCATTAGCTATTAATTTTAACATTTCCGCATTCATTCGGCCTAAATCAGCCTGCTGATATGGGTTACCACTGAGATGCGCCCCACCAAGATTAACGACATCCAGCCCTAGACCGCGATCAAACATTGGAACATTATCAAGTGAAGGAATGTCAACAATCGTTACTAAGCGTCAATTATAGGCTAACCGTCGCAAATCAAGTTCTGCTTCTTTTTTGCCTACCGTATCAATGATCAAATCAACGCCAAGCCCATCGGTGAGATCGACTAACTCTTTATCCACATCTTCAGTTTGATAGTTGACGATTGCATCTGGAGCAAGCTGCTTTACGTAGTCATATTTACTCGATGAAACAGTCGTAAATACCTTGCAGCCATGAAGTTTAGCAAGTTGAATAGCGATACTCCCAACCCCACCCGCACCAGCATGAACTAACACGGTATTAACATTGGCAAAATTAGTTTTGCGTTCTATTGCTTCATAAGCTGTCAAAGCCCCACATAAAGCACTAGCAGCAAGTTCATAGGAAATAGAATCCGGAATCTTAGCTAATTCATAAGTCGGGGCAGTCACATATTCGGCGAAACAACCATTTTGCGTTAAATCACCATGTCCAGATACCTAGTCGCCAACATGCCAAGTTCTAACCCCCTGACCAACACCAACAATCTCCCCAGCAACGTCCAATCCAAGGATATGTGGATACCGCCAAGCACTAACGCCGCCCTCAACAATTTTGTAGTCAACCGGATTAAGTCCAGCAGCATGCACCTTGATTAAGACTTCATGCTCAGCTGGCGTAGGAACTGAGACTTCCGCAAAATTCAAATCTTGCAATGAACGATCTGCCGCTTTTTCGACTACTAATGCTTTCATTTTTTCGCTCTCCTTAATTTTATGACAATTATTATAGCACTTTGCCTAAGCATTCTTCATGGCCATCTTATTAAGGTAGTGCCAAATTTGCGAACGATATTTTCGTAATCCAAATAACATCACTAGATAAATAATAATTGCTAGTGAAATCCAAAGAGGACTTTCTGATATAAAGGCAGCAAAAACCAATGCATTCAATGGGCGTGCCACTAAATTAAAGCTTGTTACCAAGACCACCCCGGTTGGAATTGCAACGCCATAGTGAGCCACTGCGGCAGTATAGACAGGACTGAGCCAACTGGCCGCGTATAAGCCCAAACTAAACCACACAATTCCCGTTGCAATTACTTTTAAGATATTTCCACGAGTGACCGCGACAATTGATTCAATCATGTAAGGAATCGCAATTAAATCAACTACCGGAAGGGTCTTATTGCCAGGAAGAATAAAAGCAATTAAAACCATAATCGGAATTAAAATGATTCCTGAAATTAAAGTTGCTGATTCTCCATAACCAACTCCATCATCAACGGCTAGGAACCACCGCTTTTTATCATAACGGCTATTTTTATTTTCGCCATGTCGCTTCTTTTGCTGTTCATCAATTTCAGTCGCGATGGGAATAAATGCCTTTGCGAATACGTTTGTAACGAGAGGGAAGATCGCCATAACGGCAGCTAGTTGAATCGCAAATTTAGTAATTTGTCCCCACGCGCTTATTTTTCCCAGTGAAGATAAATTCCCCAGGATTCCAATTATTAATCCTAGGATAATTCCCATTGTAATTGGTTCTCCAAAGACACCTAATTTTTTCTGAAAGTCTTTAGGGGTCATTTTCACTTTATTAAAGCCCAATAAATTCCATAATGGATCTAAAATAATCGCTGGAATCACTTGCTCGATATTATGTAAGGAGTCGACGGTGGTATTCTCAATTCCATAATAGTCGGCCCACCGGTCTGCTTGAATCTCAGCTAAAACTAATGAGTATAGGAGCATAAAAAATTCCAACCCTAATGATAGCCAATAATTATGAGTTACATAAAATGCTAGCGTACCCCAAATCATATATCCAAAATTATTCCAAATATTAGAAGGCAAAAATACTTTGGTAACACCAAGCGCAAATAAAATTAATTCAACTAGTAACCCAAAAACAAAAAACGATAAACCAACTGTTGAGCCAAATGCTGCTAATGATCCTGCTTGCCAGCCAATATCAACCACCGGCAGTTTAATTCCCGTATTATCAACCATTTGGCGGACAATCTTAGTCACCACTGGCGTAAACTCTGTGATAATCCAGGTAAAACCGGTTAAACCGACACCAGCATAGAAGGCACTCATCATTGCTGTCTTAGGCTGCACTCGTAGTAATAAAGCAATGATAAAAATTATTATTGGGACAACTACACTCGCGCCAAAAGTTTGAAAAATAGCATTAACTTCTTGAAGCATGTTTTACTCCCTCCATCGAATAAACTGTTACCTATATTTTCCCTAAGACCAGTCTTTTTAGCAAGACAAAAGGTTTATTTGCGTTTGCTGTAGAAATCCATTCAGAAATTTGCTACAGTATGATGAGTTTAATTTATTAGAGAGGGTCCGTTTTATGAAATATCGTTTACAAGCTATTATTTTTGTCTTCGTTGCCTTTATGCTTGGGTGTAACGAATATATGATTGTCGGCGTTTTACCTGATATTGCCCATGAATACCATGATTCGCTTGGTAAGTTAGGCCTACTTGTAACTGTATTTGCCTTGGTTTATGCTATTTTTACTCCAATTATTACTTCAATGGCAAATCGGTGGCGACGACATCATGTTTTACTAGTTCTCATGGTCATCTTCTTTATCGGCAATACGTGGACAGCGATGGCGCCAAACTTTATTTCAATGTTGCTTTCGCGGATTCTAACTGCTAGTGTTGCCGGTGCGATTATCTCAATGGTCCTCGTAATGGCGAGCTATGTTGCGCCGCGTGAAAAAAGAGCAAGCCTGGTTTCATGGGTTTTTGCTGGGTTTAGTATCGCGTCAGTTATCGGCATTCCAATCGGGACAGTTATCAGCACCACCCTTACTTGGCACGACAGTTTTTGGATGATTTCTGGAATTACGATCATTGTTTTTGTCGCCTTGATCTGGCTCGTTCCACGTGATACGCCTCAATTTAAGAGCACCCTTAGTAAACAGTTTGTGTTATTTAAGGATTCACGAATCATTCTCGGTGTTAGTTTCATTGTTGCTATTTGTGCGGCTGACTACACAATTTATACCTATATTCGTCCTTTAATCACTAACGAAATGGGCTTTGATAATACTTGGTTGAATTGGCTCCTATTCGGAATGGGAATCTTCTTTATTATTGGTAATAAATTTGGTGGATACCTGGCTGACCGTGGCGGAATCCACCGGCTCAGTGGAATCTACGCGGCAATGACAATCTTATTCCTCATCTTTGGTCCCGTCTTACCATTCAAGTGGGGTGCCATTATTATTGTGGCTGTCTTATGTATTGCCTTTTCATGCTATGGTTCTTCCACCCAATTAATGTTCCTTGATATTGCCGAAAAACAATATCCTCAATCACTTGACTTAGCTTCATCCTTAAACTCGATTTTTGCTAATATTGGTATTTCACTAGGCTCCTTTACTGCCTCTCAGGCTGTCACCTTCACTGCCATGAAAAACCTCGGTTATGTTGGCGCGGTCTATGGGCTTCTTGCAACAATACTAGTCATCGTCCTGAGTAAAAAATATACGGGAATGCGCAATTATTAATCTTAACTTTGAGTACAGATTTTTCTATCTGTGCTTTTTTATTTCCCAGGAAATTCATATGCAACTAATAGTAGCGGGGTGAGCAATTGTTGTTATCTAAGGATTCTATTGACCTTTTAAGCAGATCCAATTAAATTCTAAATATAAATTTTGAAAAGGAGCTTTTTGTTATGCCGTACTCTTTTCCGCATCAACTTCTTAAACTACGGACTGAAAAACAATTATCACAAGCTGAACTAGCTACGCGTCTATTCGTTTCCCGCCAAGCCGTCTCTAAATGGGAAAACGGGGATGCTGAACCAAGTATCGACAAGCTAATTTTGCTTGCCAAAGTTTTTAATGTTTCATTAGACTGCCTCATTCTGGGAACAAACGACTTTAATCAACCACTGGTAAAACTTAATAATATTGTTAAAACTTTTAACACACCAGTTCTCAACAACCTTGATTTAACTATTCATAATAATGAACGCATTGCCCTCCTTGGTAGTAATGGCGCTGGTAAAACAACTTTAGTAAAGATAATTGAAGGTGCTTTGAAGCCCAACGAAGGTACTATTAAATGGTATTTTAATAAAAATAATTCTTTAAATATCATGTCCCAAGAAAATGTTTTAATTCCGACCCTAAAAGTTAAAGAGCAGATTATCTTGACAGCCGCCATAACTAAGGTTGATTCAAAACAACGAATCAATTATCTTCTTGATCAATTTAAATTATCATCCCAGCAAAATACAATTGTTGCGAAATTATCAGGTGGACAAAAACGTCGCCTTTCGCTCTTACTTAGCGTTCTCCGTCAGTCCAAGCTTCTGATCCTAGACGAGCCGACTGTTGGGATGGATTTAGAATCAATTGACTATTTTTGGCATTTTATTGAAAAGGTTTCGGGAAGTATTTTAGTTATTACTCATGATTTCAATCAAATTGATAAATTCTTTTCCCGTGTTCTGCTCCTGAAAGATGGCCAAATCTCTCAAGACATCCCTGTTAAAGAAATCCACCAACATAATCAGACAATCGAACAATGGTATCGTCAACATAATCGTTAGGAGCTTTCTTATGAATATCATAGCAATTCAACTAAAACAAGTTTTACGCAATCGTCGTTTCTTTCTTTTTACTATTCTCCTGCCAGGTATTTGGTATGTATTTATGATTCAAGTTGCTAGTACATCCCTCCCCGCCACTGGCAACTTCCGGCTTGCTTTACTCTTGCTTGCTCTCCTGATGGGAATACTCGGTAATTCAATCGTTACTTTCAGCAAACGGATTTGCAGTAATAAAGACTTCTACATTCTTCAATCGCACATTAGTCACTACTCTCTGTGGAACTATTTATTTTCGCAATTAATTACCCAAGTCATCATCAATTTGTTCATCACCATCGTAATTATGGTTCTTGCTATTTTTCTTCATACTATCGAGTTCAACTTTATTACTATCACTAGTATTTTGTTAACCAATATCATCGGAATATATCTAAGCGTGATCGGGTTTGCAATTGGGCTTTCTTTTGATGCACCAACTGTTGATGCCGCTGGAACCCCAATCCTATTTATAATCGCAACTTTTATTACTCCGTGGAAACACCTCTTACCAGCTAATTCTTTTATTGATTTTTTTACTAATATACAAAAGCTATTTCCAACTTATTATCTTTATGCCGACCTTGATCATCTATCGGTTAGTCATCTTGGGCTACTATTTGTAACTGCGATTATTACTCTGCTACCTTGGCTTGGCTTTATCTATCGAAAATTAATCAATTAAAAAAACCGGAATACCTAGTACTAAACATACTAAGTATTCCGGTTTTTCGTGTATTGATACTATCTCAAGTCAATCAGCACTGTCCACATGGCCGATTGACTGAACACCTCACAATCCGGTGAGTTAATGTGTCCCACTTGTCAAAATGTCAATGGTAGCTCTTAGGGTCGCTACCAGACCTCTCGACTCATCGCAAACTATAATTTAGCATATCTGAGCTCTTGATGCAACTCTTATGCTCTTGCTTCCATTATATCTGCAAGGTGTTCGGCTACCCATTCTTGAGCTTTAGTAACCAAATCAGTTGTCTTTCCGCCTTGATCGGTTTCATTTGCTAATTCATCGATCCGCAATCCCGTTTTATTAATATCTTCACTCTCCATTACTAAATAAAGATTAACAGGATACTCAATCTCTTTATCTAATAATTTAACATCTAATCGCTCTGCCTCATCCATCGGTATGTTGATTAGGTTGGTTTCTAAGCGAAAGCTAACCGGGTCACCTTTTTTCATTTTAATATTCATCTTATATTGACCGAGGTGTCCCGTATCAAGCTGTTCAATCATAAAATTAATCGCAGTTGTTAATACTGTTTTTTGCTGTGATTGAGCAGCAGTTTTTTCAACTTCTTCTGTCACAACCTGATCGCTCGTCAACTGTGACAAATAATCAGCTACTGACATCTTCATTTTTTCATTTGCTCCTTCATTTTTTCAATTTTAGCTTTTGTATAGTCTGCACGCTGTTTTGCACCATAATAAACACCAGCAGCTCCTACTAAAATTCCAACAATACTTAGTGCTTGAATAAATAATCCGTAGGCACTTTCTCGTGGGCTTACCATTTGAAATGCGGCTAAACTAGCGATTGCAAAATAAAGGTTTACTAAAATCGTTGCATATCCACAAAAACGCATCTTTAAAAACGATAATCCGTTAACAATGATTGCTAAAACGATAAAGAGGAGCAGTCGTGGCCATACAGATGATGATGTCAGCGAGTGACCATGCTGAACAAACATAAAAGCATCAAGGACTAATGCAATTACTGCTGCTACTGATGTTACAATAACAACTTTTTCATTATTTTTCATTTATTTTGCCAACTTTCTTTTTTGCTATCCCCGCGGATGACCAATATTTTTACATCCCTTAATTAACGAAAAGTGAGTGGGAATTAACCTTCTCGACAAGGCGGTGGGCTAAGGATAGAACGGTGATTAGCACGGCACGGGCTGATTATCGTTCGGACTTAGCCTCGAGCCTTGTGGTTAATTTCCACGATATCTTAAACAATGTTCGTATAAATAAAGAGGCTGTTGAAAAAACGAAGTTTTTTCCCAGCCTCCATTTTACTAAATTAAGTTAAAAAGCTCAATTATGCGAGTAAATCAGCTACTTCAGCGGTTGGAATTCCCGTAATATATTGTTGGGTTCCTTCCTCTTCAAGGACTTTGGCAATCTCATCATGGTCATACTTAACCCCTTGGAGCTTTTCTGCTAATTGGTTAATATCCTGTGGGCCAAAGAAATCACCATAGAATTTCACGTTTTTGATTACGCCATCTTTAACATCAAAGCGGGCATCAATTGTCCCCATATCAAAGTGTTTCCGCCGCTTAACCGTAAATTCTGGCGACTTACCATAGACCCAATCCCAGTTGTTATAGTACCGCTCATAGATCTTATCAATTTCTTTTTGATCCTCGGGGGTAACCACGTATTGCTTATCCTTAATCTCCTCAAGGTCGTCAACATGGAAGAGACCCTTTATCAATTCATCCCTAAATGTTGGCACATCAATATCTTGGTACTTTTCATCCAAGTATGGGCGGAGATTCGTAACCCGTGATCGAACGGATTTGATCCCCTTTGAAGCAATCTTATCTTTTGCCACATGAAGGGCATCCGCGACGACACTTAAGTCAACGTCAAGCATTAATGTTCCATGGGAGAATGTCTTTCCATTACGTGAATACATCGCATTTCCCGAGAATTTCTTACCATCAACTAAAATATCATTACGACCGCTGACTTCTGCACTAGTAGCACCCATTTGATGAAGGACATTAACAATTGGCTGGGTAAACGATTTAAAGTCACCAAATTCCTCACTATCGCTTGGAACCACAAAACTAAAGCAAAGGTTCCCTAAGTCTTGATAAACAGCACCACCGCCTGATAAACGACGGGTTACTCGGATATTGTGTTCTTTTACATAATCATGATTAATCTCTTCAAGCGTATTTTGGTTCCGGCCCACGATAATACATGGTTCTTCATAATAAAATAGTACTAAAGGCTCTTTCCCAAAATCCTTATTATTCATTAAATATTGTTCTGTAGCTAAATTCATTCCAATATTATGAGAAGTCATTGAAACATAACGCATAACTAGCACCCTCTTATAAAAACATCAACATAAATAGACTAAAGTTTTACTTTTGTCATTTAGTCATCCAATTGTAGTGTACGTCTTTTAGTAAGCGTTTGCAATATATTATCGACAAAGTAAAAAATACTTTCTTTTTTACATCTTTTTAGGGCGAAAACATTTTATAATAAAGGTATAAACTTTCGGAGGTGTCTATTATGACAGAAATTTATCCATACAAACACATTCTCGTTGCTGTCGACGGCTCAAAAATTACCAGTAACGTCTTAGAAAGTGCCATTGATTCTGCACTACGAAATCATGCTAGCCTTGATATCTTACGAATTGTTCAAGTAACGCAACTAACTGATGGCTATAGTAATGCGGCCCTTAGCAGCGAAGAAACATATAACATTGTTAAAACCACCAAGGAACGACTCGATGACTTGAAAAAGCGCGCGGTCGATGCTGGGGTTGAAGACGTTAACGTTCATATCCGGTTTGGAAATCCAAAACGTGTTATTGCCCATGAATTTCCATCAGACCACAATACTGACTTGATTGTTCTCGGTGCGACTGGTGTATCTGGCCTCGAACGCTTTGTTCTTGGTTCTGTTACCCACTATGTTAGTCGGATGGCAAAATGTGATGTTCTTGTTGTTCGCAAAAACGACCATGTTAACTAGGTGAAAAACGGTGAAACAAATTGTTACTGGCATCGTTGCTCATGTCGATGCTGGAAAAACGACTTTAACCGAAGCCCTCATGTATGAAACCGGCGCTATTCGAACGCTAGGCCGCGTGGATAATGGAGATGCTTTTTTAGATCCTAATACGCTCGAAAAGCAGCGCGGAATCACTCTTTTTACCCATCAAGCTGAACTAACTTACAATGACCTTGCGCTTACCCTTCTCGATACCCCGGGACACGTCGATTTTGCTAGTCAAACAGAACAAGTCTTACCAGTTCTTGATTATGCAATTCTTGTCGTTTCAGCCACCGATGGTATTCAGGGATACACGCGCACATTATGGGATCTTCTTGCACGTTATGATATCCCGACCTTTATTTTCATTAACAAAGAAGACGTGATTGGTGCTGATTCTAGCGGTGTTATCGAGCAACTGCAAAAAGAATTTTCGCCGGCTTGCCTTGATTTTGCTGATCCATTAACTGATGAAGTTCGTGAAACAATTGCCATGCAGGATGATACAGTTTTAGAAAACTACCTCGGTACTGGCAGCCTTAGCGATCAAACAATTCAACAATTGATTAAACAACGTAAAGTGTTCCCCTGTTATCGTGGAGCAGCCCTAAAGTTAACTGGAATCACTAATTTCTTAAAGGGACTTGAGAAATGGACTGTTACGCCTGAGTTCGCTGATGAGTTTGCGGCGCAGGTATTTAAGATTTCCCATGATGACAAGGGCAACAGGCTTAGTTGGGTTCGCGTATTCGGTGGCAAAATTCCAGCTAAATCAGTTTTACTAAACGAAGAAAAAGTGAACCAAATCCGAATATATAACGGGGCTAAATTTACCCCGAGTCAGATTTTAAGCGCAGGTCAAGTCGGTGCTCTTACTGGATTAACTTCTACATCCCCTGGACTTGGCCTTGGTAAAACAAAGCCACTCCCGGCACCAGTCATAAAACCAGTCTTAAATTATGCCGTTAAAGTTGATAAAGAGGACCTTCATGCTTGTCTCAAAGCCTTAAAAGAGCTTGAAGATGAAGATCCACAACTACAGATCTCTTGGCATCCTCACATCCAAGAGATTCACGTTCAAATTATGGGAGAAGTTCAACTTCAAATCCTGCAACAATTGCTTCAAGAACGTTACCAATTGGAAGTTACATTCGATGAGGGAAACGTTCTCTATCAAGAAACGATTACTAGCAAAGTTGAAGGGGTCGGTCACTTTGAACCATTACGTCACTATGCCGAAGCCCACCTTCTTTTAGAACCGGGAAAACAAGGCTCTGGAATTACCATTAGCAGTGATTGCAGTCTCGATATCCTTAATCGCAATTGGCAACACCAGATCTTAACTAGTTTACAGGCCAAAGAACATTTAGGGGTTCTTACAGGTGCTCCCCTTACCGATGTCAAAATCACCCTCGTTGGTGGTCGCGGCCATATTAAACATACAGTTGGTGGAGATTTTCGTCAGGCTAGTTGGCGAGCGGTTCGTCAAGGATTGATGGAATTGAAGGGACAAAACGAATGTCAATTATTAGAGCCTTGGTATGCTTTCCACCTTAAAATCCCGAATGACCAAGTAGGACGTGCAATTAATGATATTCAACAAATGCATGGTACGTTCGAGCTTAATGAAGCTAATAGTCAAGACCTAACCCTGATTACGGGAACCGCTCCTGTTGTGGGCATGCGCGATTACGCCCAAAGCGTTCGCGCCTATACTCATGGCCAGGGTCAGCTTGAGCTTGTTGTTGCTGGCTATTATCCATGTCATAATGCTGAAGATGTCATTAGAAATGTTAATTATGATCCGGTTGCTGACCTAGAAAACACTCCTGATTCCGTCTTCTGTGCGCATGGTGCTGGTTTCCCCGTTCCATGGAATGAAGTCCCAGCAATGGCGCATTATCCGTATAGAAAATAGGTTGTTGATATTGCCATAAATAAAGAGGAGCTAGAAGAAAAATTTCTTCTAACCCCTCTTTTTTCATTCAATTGTTAATAGCAATCCATACAATGCACCTAATAAATTAGCTTCATTGCCAAACTTTGCGGTCATTATTTCAGGCATCGTGACATCATCATGAAGACGGTAATCACCCTTTTGCAGAATCATAAATTGCTTCTTTATTTCATCAATTAAAATTTTTTGTGCACTAATGCCACCGCCAATGAGCACACGTTCAAGGTCAACAACCGTCTGAATATTTAAGATCAAAACGGCTACTCGCCGACAAAAGCCTTCAAATAAGGACCAAATAACTGGATTATGATGATTAATTTCTTTAAATACTCGCCGGCCATCAGTTTTATCCTTAATATCACAAATGTCAGCCATGGTTTCAATCATCTTAACTGCTGAAGTAGTAGCCCCCATTGTCGAATAGTGAAGTTCAGGAGCATCATTATCAATGATCATGGCACTTAATTCACCGGCCTGAAAATGTGGTCCGTGCAAGAGCTGGTTATTAATAACAATCCCGCCGCCAACTGAAGTTCCTAATGTGATCACAGCACCATTACTGATACCATTGAGATTGCCAAGCCACATTTCCGCCAATGTCGCACAATTAGCATCATTACCAACATATACTGGGCAATGAGTTCGTGATTCAAGATACGCCGCAAAATTAAAGGTCCCCATAAAGCCAAGGGCACCAGTAAACCTTACCTCTCCCGTCGCCGGATTGACGACTCCTGGAAGACTGACACAAATCGCAGTCACCTTGTCTAAAACCGGCTCCACAACAGCAAAGATTGCAGCCAGAAACGCTTCTTTTTGATGAGGAGTTGGAACGTGATTTTTCTCAAAGATGTTACCAGAGTGATCAATTAAAGCACTCTTTATCTCTGTCCCACCAATATCAATACTTAAATACTGTCGTTGCATAACTCCTCACCTCGTCTCTCTTATATTATACACGACTCCGCTGTTGAGGGTACCATATACAAATACTGATGAATAAGCCCACCAGGGTAAAAGGCAACCAACTAAAACCAAGTTGGTACAAGGGAAAGTATTTTTCTGCAAAATGAATTAATGACATACTAAATGTGGTATCCCGTAAAACCGGTGGGAAAGCATTTATCATATCAAAAAACGCAGGAATCATTGTTATACCTGTCGTGATTCGGTAAATTAACGAAGCTCCCTTGAATAGGGGCGAAAAAATACCTAGTAGGATCAACACAATGGCTAACGGGTAAAGGAACATTAAAACTGGTATCGACCATGAAACGATCCGATCTAATCCCATATTAGCAACTAGAAATGACAATAGGCAATTGCCTCGTAAAAAGGCTTTATAAGAAATCTGGGGGAAACGATAGTGAAAGTCCTGAGCAAAAGCGACTACTAACCCCATCGCCGTTGTCATACACGTGATTGTCGCAAGGGTTAGCAATAATACATTCCCAAAATCTCCCATATAATAATGAGCAATTTGGTTTAATGTTGTTCCCCCATTAGCTGCGATTGCGAATTGATGCCGACTCGTTGTCCCCAAATAAATTAGCCCGATATATAAAATTCCAATTCCCAAAATCCCGATCATTCCACCCTTGGTAGTAGCGAGTGAAACTGATTGTTGAGATTTAAAACCAAGTTGGCGAATTGCGGTAATAATCGTAACCCCAAAAACCAATGCCGCTAATGCATCAACGGTATTATATCCTTGAATAAAACCATTACTAAAGGCATGATTAACATATTCTGGAGTTGGTTGGGGAGTAGTTGTACTTCCCATTGGATAAATAAAGGCGAGAAGAAAGATCAAAAATAACATAATAAGGAAAATCGGATTTAAAACCTTACCAATTATTTCGGTGATTTTTCCCTCACGCGTTGCAAAAAAGTAAACAATTAGAAAAAATGCTCCGGTATAGGCTAATAATCCCCACCCTTGCATCCCTTTACTTAAATATGGCGCAACTCCAATCGTATAAGGAACAGTTGCCGTACGCGGGGTTGCACATAAAGGTCCAATAATTATTTGAACCAGGACAAGGAAAATAAGGGCAAACCTTTTCCCATTTGGTAAAGCTAGTTCATATAATCCATTTGCATGTGTAATACTAATCGCTAGTAATGCAAATAGCGGTAAAAGAACACCAGAAAGCAAGAATCCACCCGTTGCTGCTATCCACTGGTTACCGGCTAATTGTCCTAAATGCACAGGAAAAATTAAATTTCCTGCCCCAAATAACATTCCAAAAATTAGCGACCCAATTACCAAGTAGGTTTTACACGCTGCTTTAATTGAGCTCATAGTTAATCACTCATTCCTTTTCTCTAAATTTAATCTGACGCTAAATTATACCATGAAATAGGCGCCCAGGCAGAAGTACATTTCAAGCAAAAAGGACCGTTACATTCTCTCAAATGTTAACGATCCTTTAAAACTAATTTTTTAAAAAGTTAGCTACCAGTTCCAAAATTTCTTGGCGTCGTGAGCCATTAAACATATGTCCTTCTTCAGGAATTAAATGCAACTCACTGTTAGGCATGATTACATTATATTTCTTTGAAGCTTCAGGGGAAACCACATTATCAGCTAACCCATGAATTAGCAGTGTGGGTCCACTATAATGCTGCGCTGTTTCGTAAATTGGTAAAAGCTGCGCCGTTCGGAAGTAGTCGCCACCAACGGTAAAGCCATGCACATCAACCGTTTCTGGTATATGGTTAGGGTCATACTGGCTTCCCTGACAAACTCCTTTTAGCGCATCATCTTTCAAGGTTGCAGCAGGAGCCAGCAGTACTAGTTTTGTAATAATATCGCGATAATAAGCCGCCAGCATAGAAGCAACTACCCCACCTTGCGAATGACCAATTAGGTAAATCTTCTTTGCTTGCATAGTTGTGTGAGCATAGTCAATGATTTTCATTCCATCCAGGATTTCACTGAAAACTGTCATATCCTTGAATTCACCATCACTATGGCCAGTCCCATCAAAGTCAAAGCGTAACGTTGGAATTCCTTGTTGGTTTAAATGGTGCGAAAGAGCATATAGAATTTTAGAATCATCATATCCCAGATTGCCCTTAAAGCCATGCATCAGAATTGCAATTGTATCGTTTTTAATCGTCGTTGTTCCCTCAAGAAGGCCATATAGTTTTAAGCCATCTCGTTTGAGTGTTATTTCCATCAAACCACCTCTCGCCTATTATACACTGCTTGACTTAGTGTTTTAGTTTCTCCAACATTGCACGATGGTGAGTCTCGTGTTTCTCATCCACCTTAACAAAGAAGTAAGAAACCGCGGCTAGGACGGCAACTACAACCCCAACTGTAATCGTCTTAATCGTAAAATTGGTTACCATATAGCATGAGATTAAGAGTGCCAGCACTGGAATGATATATTTTCCGGGAAGTTTAAACCCATGATTAGGAAATTCATCAGTATGTTTAAACTTAATTACTGCTAAAATTGACGGCACATATTGAACAAACGAAGCAAGCACAATACAAGAAACAAGAAAGAGGTAAGATTGAGTAACTAATAACATTGAAACAACGGCTGTCAGGATGATTGCTACCCAGGGTGCATCATGGCGGTTCTTTTTACCAATCCACTTTGGCAACATCGCGTGTTCATTCGCTAGTGAGGAAATTAATGACGGCGTGTTAAAGGAGGCCGCAAATGCCACCCCGAAAATACTGATCAACATTCCCACAATCACTAAAATATACCCCCATTTACCAACGCCGGTTCCAAAGGCATTTGCAATTGGTGTACTATATTTTGACATCCTAGTTCCCAAAATACCGATTGCTACCAGCATCATTAGCGAATACATAATCGTTACACTAACCATTACGGCGATTAATACACGCGGAATGTTTTTCTCTGGATCAGTCATTTGCTTTGCGGCAATTGGAATAAAGGAAAAGCCGGTAAACATATAGAAAACAACACTAAAAGCTGCTCCAAAGTGCTTTGCAAGCGGCATTGCTCCGGTAGTCGCTGCATGAGGGATTACCGGTGAAAAATTAGCAAAATGAATACAAAAAACGCCAATAACAATAAAAGCAAGGATCGTAATCATTTTTGCAGCTGAAGAGAGGTTATCGACCAACTTAACAAGCGTCCGGCCAAAGAAATTAATAATTGAGAATAATAAAATTAATCCAAAAACAGAAACATAGTATATCCAGTGAGTATTAAAAAGTGGTAAAAAGCTTCGGAGAGTAGTCAACAAAGCTACCACTTCGGCAGATAAAGTACAGCATCCCAGAAACCACGTAAAGAGGCCGAGCTCATAGCCAGTAAACCGGCCAAATGCATTATAGGAATAAAGCCATGCTGCGCCCGATCCAGTGAACCGACTAGAAAGGTCCGCATAACATAATGCAACCATGCTGACCGTAATAGCGGCACAGAGTAAGACAAGAACACTTGCTAAATTCATATCCTTATAGATAACTTGTGGTAGCAAAAAAGCACCTGAACCAATAACACCATTAATACCTAAAAAATATATTGAAATAAACGATAACTTTTTAGGATTTTTCTTTTTAGTATTGATAAGCTCCACCTTCTATCCTTTATAACAAAAGTAATATTACCTTTATTTAAATTCTATTCTTATTTCAAAGGGTTTACAAGTAAGCAAGTTAACCAATTTTTGTATTTTGAATCGAAAAAAGAGACCGAGTTAAACTCGATCTCTTTTCTTAATTTATTAAGTGTTTAATTAGCAATCAGTAGCTGATTACTTAAGACCCTTCCAAGTCCAGTTAGTAACTTCTGGTAAGTCCTTACCTTCTGAACGGATGTAGTGGTTGTGCTTGTTGATCATGTTGTCCATCTTGGCAACAAATGCAGCACTCTTTTGTTCATAACCAGGAACACTTTGGATAGCGTCCTTAGCTAAGTGGAACCGGTCAAGTTCGTTTAATACACGCATATCGAATGGAGTGGTGATATCACCATTTTCTTCGTATGAGTGAATGTGAACGTTACGGTTAGCACGATCGAAGAACAATGCTTGGATCATGTCACGGAATCCGTGCCATGCAAAGATAACTGGCTTGTCAGTAGTGAAGTAACTATTGAATTCAGCATCAGTTAAACCTTCAGGGTTCTTGTCAGTGTTCATCAAACGCATAATTTCGATAATGTTGATGTAACGAATCTTCAATTCAGGGAAGTTGTCATGAAGAATGTCAATAGCTGCAAGAGCTTCTTCAGTAGGTTCAGTACCAGAAGATGCAAATACAACATCTGGTTCAGCACCTTGATCAGTAGATGCCCAGTCAATGTAGCCAAGACCATTGTCAGCCAATTGAGTAGCTTCATCAATAGAGAACCATTGTGCACGTGGGTGCTTAGAAGTTACGAAGAGGTTGATACATTCTTGGTTACGGAATGCCTTATTAGATACAGCCATTAATGAGTTAGTATCTGCCGGCAAGTATTCCTTAACGAGGTCTGGACGTTCCTTTTCAAATAAGTGAGTCAATAGACCTGGATCTTGGTGAGTGTAACCGTTGTGATCTTGTTGGAATACAGTTGAAGTATCAACAAAGTTCAATGCTGGGTATTGGTGACGCCAGTAAAGATCCTTAGCCTTACGTAACCACTTCATGTGTTGAGTAAGCATTGAATCAACAACACGACCGAATGCTTCGTAAGTTGCGAAGAATCCGTGACGACCAGTTAATGTGTAACCTTCAAGGAATCCTTCAGCTTGGTGTTCTGAAAGTTGTGAATCAATAATCCGACCTTGTGGAGCCACATTTTCGTCGTTTGGTTCGTGGACACTTTCCATCCATTGACGCTTTTGACCATCAAGGAATGCGTAAAGACGGTTCGACTTAGATTCGTCAGGACCAAATCCACGGAAGTTAGTTGGGTTCAATTCAGCCATCTTGTTGAGGTACTTACCCCATTCAAGCATGTCTTGCTTTACAACAGAACCAGGATTTTGAACATCAATAGCAAAATCACGGTAGTTTGGTAATACAAGTGGCTTAGGATCGATACCACCATTAGTGATAGGGTTCATAGCCATACGACGGTTACCTTCTGGTGTGTTCTCTTCAACAAGAGCAACTGGGTGACCATCTTCGTCGAATAATTCTTCTGGCTTGTATGACTTCATCCAGTCAACAAGGATGTCCTTGTGTTCCATGTCATCTTGGGATACTGGAACTGGAATTTGGTGTGCACGGAATGAGTTTTCAATTGGGTTACCATCAAGGTCAGTCTTAGGACCAGTCCAACCCTTAGGTGCACGGAAGATAATCATTGGCCATTGTGGTAATGAATCATCATTGTTTTCACGAGCGTTCTTTTGAATAGCCTTGATTTCTTCAACAACCTTGTCCAAAGTCTTAGCCATTTCTTCGTGAACTTCCATGTGAGGCTTGTAACCCTTGAATTCACCATCACAGTCAGCTTCTTTGTAAGCTGAAACAAAGTATGGCTTCCAACCCATACCTTCGAAGTACTTAGTAAGTTCTTCGTCGCTCATCCGTGAAAGGATAGTAGGGTTAGAAATCTTGAATCCGTTAACTTGGATGATTGGTAATACCGCACCATCCTTGATTGGGTTGATGAACTTGTCAGAGAACCATGATGCCATTAATGGACCAGTTTCAGCTTCACCATCACCGATTTCAACAGCGGCAATAACTTCTGGGTTATCTAAGATAGCACCAACACCGTGTGAAAGTGAGTAACCAAGTTCCCCACCTTCGTGGATTGAACCTGGTGTTTCAGGTGCAGCGTGTGATGCAGTACCGCCTGGGAATGAGAAGTGCTTAAATAACTTAGCCATTCCCTTAGTATCTTGTGTATATTCAGGATAAATTTCAGTGTATGAACCATCCAAGTATGAGTTGTTAACCATAACTTGGCCACCGTGACCTGAACCTTCGATGTAGAACATATCAAGGTCATACTTCTTAATTACACGGTTCAAGTGTGCGTAAATGAAGTTTTGAGGAACAATAGTACCCCAGTGACCAATTGGCTTAGGCTTAACATCTTCTGCCTTTAATGGTTGGCGAAGTAATGGATCACCCATTAAGTACAATGTACCAACTGAAAGGTAGTTAGCTGCACGCCAGTAAGCATCAACACTTTCCAAGTATTTCTTGGAATCGTAATCTACTGCCATCTAATAAACACTCCTTCTATATAAATCAATACGTCCTGTGCTTTCTAACAACATAACGTAAATCATTAAATTTACAATGTTAATGATAAACTGTTTTTTCAAAAAGTCAACCTTTTTACAAATTGATACGGTCCAATTATAAAAAATTAATAATTTTAAGCCACTCTTTAGTTTTGCAAACCGGCTAACATCTTTAGTCTAACACTATTTTCCACATTTTACGGTTATCTTGCGTAAACTTATGATAATCTAATGAACTTAAATTAATATTAACCTTCCTGGTCTAAACTAACAAAGGTACTATATTTCATGTATTCATAGTGAATCCGCATATTTGATACTTCAAATGGGGTTCCATCATCTAAAAAGAAGATTCCATCAATTATGCCCACCGGTTCTGTCGAGCTTAACTTTAATAATTTTTGGTCTTGTTTATCTGACGGTGATACACCAATGGTCATGAATGACTTGGTAACTCGTTTTCCCATCTTATCCTCAAGATAATTAAAAATAGAGCCATTAACAATTTCAGGAGATAAGGTTGGTGTAATCTTAATCGGGATAAAACCAGTTTCAATCATAAAAGGTTGATCATCAATTAGTCGTAACCGTTTGATTTGGTAAACAAAGTCATTATCATTGAGGAACAACTCTTCTTGTACATCCTTATTTGCGGGAACAACCTGGTAATCAAGCAATTTAATCCCTTGCTTCTTCCCATCAGCACGGAAACTATCCGTAACTCCCAAATTACTCCCCTCATAATGGAATAAGGATTGATTTTTTAAGTATAACGGATTAATGAAGGTTCCCGATCCGCGCTTTTTGAAGATAATTCCTTCTTGCGCCAATACACCTAGTGCTCGTTTGATTGAACTACGGCTTACCTCGTAAATCTCACTTAAGCTTCGTTCGTCCGGCAATCGCATTCCGGGGTATTCATTATCTAAAATTTTTTGTTTTATATCACGCATCACTGAGCGATATACTAAGTCTGCCATCTAATTAACTCCTCGGATTTATTTAATTCGAATTTTAATGATACACTTTAAGTATAGCAGACCTATTTTAAATTGGGATCTTTTTATAAAATATTGGTGCGACCCAGATAAATTTAGGAGATGATCTTCTTATGAGTAAAAAGAATAAAAAAAGTAAAATGAAAAAAACGCAGGTGGAACAAATCTTAGATAAAAATAATATTCCATATGAGCAAGCTGAATTTCCGACGCATCAAAATGGCGATGTCCGTTCAATGAGCGTTGACCACACCGGCATTGATGAACATATTATTTATAAAACCCTTGTTCTTACTGGTAATGTGACTGGTCCCTTAGTTGGCGTCATCCCCGTCGATACTCACCTTGATGAAAAGAAATTAGCTAAGGTTTCCGGCAACAAAAAAGTTAATATGGTTCCGCTTAAAAACTTGTTAAAGACAACGGGGTATGTTCATGGTGCTAACACGCCTGTAGGAATCTATGAAAAATTTCAATATCCGATTTTTATTGATAATGAAGCAAAAGAACAAGGTGAAATTTATGTTTCATCTGGAAAAATTGGTCGATCGGTTAAACTAAACGCTGAAGACTTAGCTGGATTAGTTCATGCAACTTTTGCTGATTTAGAACAAAAGTAGTTTTCCATTGATTGACCTCCCTAGGTGTGAAGACTAAACTTATTACTATAGTTTTATTTAAGGTCATTATAGAAAGGTCCTGAAAAAATGAAGAAAAATCTATCTGCTTGTACAACCGTCCTTGTAGGCCGTAATGCCACAATTGACGGTTCAACCATGGCAGCACGGAACGATGATACTTTCGCTCCACTTACACCACAACGTTTTGTAACTTATCCGGCATACCATAATCATCCCAATCAAGTTAAAGCTTATTTAAATAAGTGTGTGATTGACCGGCCTGCTGATGGCTATCGTTACCAAGGCACACCTAATGTCGACTACAAAACTGAAGGAGTCTTTGACGAAAGTGGTTTTAATGAAAAGAACGTTGGGATGAGCGCCACAGAAAGTGTTTATGCTAATGCACGGGTTTTAGCCTGCGATCCGCTTAATAGTGAAACAGGAATTAACGAAGACCTTATCGTCGCCGCTACCCTCCCTTTCATCGATAGTGCACGCGATGGGGTTGCTTACCTCGGTAAATTAATCGCTAAATACGGTTCTGCGGAAGGAAACGGGGTTATTTTCAGTGATAAAGATGATGTTTGGTACATGGAAATCGTTACCGGACATCACTGGGTTGCACAACGGATTCCAGATGATGCATACGCTGTTACTGGAAATCGAATTGCCATTCAACAAGTTGATTTTAATGATAAGGCTAACTTTATGTGGTCTGACGGAATTCAAGAATTTGTTTCAAAGAACCACCTTAACCCGGACAAGTACGAATGGAATTTCCGTCATATTTTCGGAACTGCTGATATTTTTGATCAACACTACAATACTCCACGCCAATGGTACGGCCATAAGGTGTTAAATCCGGAAACTGAATTTGATCCGCTTGATTTTGATATTCCATTTATTATGCAAACGGATCATCGAATTACCCTTGAAGACGTGGAAAAGATTCTTAGTAGCCACTACCAAGGAACCCCTTACGATCCATTAGGTCATGAAGGTACCGACCAGCAAAAGCACATGTTCCGACCAATTTCACTAAACCGGACACAAAATTCCCACGTTCTTCAGGTCCGCAATGACTTACCGGAAGCCGCTTCAACGATTATGTGGATGAGCTTTGGTATTCCAACCTTTACCCCATACGTTCCATTCTTTGGTAATGCTGAAGATATCGATGTAAGCTATCGGGAAACTCCAGAGAAACTTAATATGGATTTAAAGAGTGCTTACTGGATGTATCGGGCACTTTCAATGATTGTCGAATCACACCATGCAGAATTTTCTAAGGCTGACTTGGATTATCTCAAAGATGCCCGTGAATATCTCTACCGCTGGGTAAATGAAGTTGCTCCACAGGTTAAGGGGATGTCCTCTTCTGAAGTCAGTGCTTTCTTAAGTTCAAAGACACATGAAATGGTTGCCGAAATGGCTAAACGAACAAAAGCTTTAATGGCTGAGTTAGTAATGAATGGACTCGAACTTTCTAAGTTAACATTCCAAATCGATAAGAATTTGTAAAAATAAAATGAGGCTGAGAGAAAACTTAGGGCATTATAACCTCGCCCTCTGGTTTTCTCTCAGCCTCAACTATTTTTATGAACAATAACAAGATAACGTGCAAAACAACCACAAGGCTCGAGGCTAAGTCCGAACGACAATCAGCCCGTGCCGTGCTAATCATCATTCTAGCTTAGCCCACCGCCTTGTCGAGAAGGTTGTTTTACACTCACATTTTTCTTTAATTATTTCCGGCAAATTGACTATTATAAAGATTAGCGTAAAAACCTTTTTTATTCATTAATGATTCATGATTACCTGTTTCGATAATTTTTCCATGGTTAACCACGACAATCTGGTCAGCTTTCCGAATCGTTGATAGACGGTGAGCAACAACAAAACTAGTTCGTTCTTGTTGTAAAGCATTCATCGCTTCTTGAATCAAGACTTCTGTTCGGGTATCAACGGAACTAGTTGCTTCATCCAGAATTAAAATTTCCGGATCAGCTAAAAATGCCCGCGCAATCGTTAATAATTGTCGCTGTCCCTGTGAAATATTAGAAGCGGACTCGTCTAAGACCGTTTGGTAACCATCAGGCAGTTCACGAATGAAAGCATCTGCCCGGGCCATCTTAGCAGCATGGTAGACTTCTTTATCCGATGCATTCTCATTCCCATACTTAATATTTTCAAAAATCGTCCCAGTAAAGAGCCAAGTATCTTGAAGCACAATCGCAATATGCTTACGTAAGGCATCACGAGTCATTGAACGCGTATCTTTCCCATCAAGATAGATATGGCCACTTTGCGGATCATAAAAACGCTCTAAAAGATTGATAATGGTCGTTTTCCCTGCTCCGGTTGGGCCAACAATGGCGACCATCTCATCTCGCGGTGCTTTAAGGTTAAAGTCTTGAATAAGCGGTTCATCAGTATAGCTAAACTTAATATCTTTAAATTCAACTTTCGGAATATCCTTTCCAGTAAGGGATGGAATATCTTCAACCTTATCACTCATCTCTGGTTCATCCAAAACAGCAAAAATACGTTCTGCCGAAGCAATTGTTTGTTGGATGGTGTTACTTAAATTCGCAATTTGGGCAATTGGTTGAGAAAGCTGATTGGTATATTGCAGAAATGCTTGCACATTACCAAGAGTAATCTGACCATGAATAACTTGAATAGCTCCAACCACTACTACAACAAGGTACCCAAGATTCCGAATAAAGACCATCATTGGCATCATTAAGCTAGAGAAAAATTGTGCTTTCCATGCTGCTTGGTAGTACTGATGATTCTCTTTATTAAACTTTTCTTCTTCATCTTGTTCCTTGTTAAATGTCCGCACAATCGTATGAGCAGCGTACGTTTCTTCTACTTGGTCATTAATTTTTCCCAAAGCGGCTTGCTGACGGCCAAATAGTCGTTGTGAAGTAGGAGCAACAAAAGCAACTACCAGAACACTAAGCGGAATTGTGACAAGGGCAATGATTGTTAATTTCCAACTAATTGTAAGCATTAAAATGAAAACACCAACAAGCGTCAACAAACTCGTGATGATTTGAATCAAACTTTGCTGGAGGGTTCCCGCAATATTATCCATATCATTAACCATTCGGCTCATAATATCGCCATTATTATGGGTATCATAATATTTAATTGGCACCTGGCGCATTTTCTCTTCAAAATCTTGACGCAAATTGTAAACAACACGTTGCGATACCCGTGTCATAATTTGTAACTGGAGGAAACTAAATAGTCCAGAAAATAAATAAAGCAAAATGACGGTAATTCCAATTTGCCAAATCCGAGTAAAGTTAATTGGAAGGGTACTTAAGTGGGCACCAGCTTTCATTTCTGCATACCCTTTAAGCATTCCGTCATAAATGATCGTCGTAGCTTCCCCAAGAATTTTTGGTGCTAAGATTGACAAAATAACGGAAATAACGGCTAAGAGAATTGAAAAAATAACCCCCACTCGCCATGGTCGTAAATAGGCAATTAATCGCTTTGTGGTTAGCCAAAAGTGTTGAGCTTGTTCAGGTACTCGTGGTCCTCTACGCACGATCAACATCCCCTTTCTCGACTTGTGACTTAATTATTTGTTGGTAAGTTTCATTATGTGCTTTCAATTCTTGATGAGTACCTTGACCAACTACCCGTCCTTCATCAAGCACAATAATTTGGTCAGCATCAACAACAGTAGAGATTCGCTGAGCCACGATAACCGTTACGGCACGTTGAATTTGTGGGTCTTTTGCTAAGGCCGCCCGGAGTTTTGCATCAGTTTCAAAATCCAAAGCCGAGAATGAGTCATCAAAAACATAAATCGACGCTGGCTTAATAATTGTTCGAGCAATCGCTAACCGTTGGCGTTGACCACCAGAAAAGTTACTCCCGTTTTGCTCAACAACTGCGTCCAATCCCCCTTCTTCACGGACGAAATCTGCCGCTTGCGCAATTTCAAGCGCATGCCACATTTCGTTATCTGTTGCTTCCTCATACCCAAATTGAAGGTTAGAACGAATAGTCCCACTAAAAAGAACTGCTTGCTGTTGGGTAATAGAAATAACCTCATGCAGATTATGCTGACTAAGCTTTTTAACTGGGACACCATCAACTTTAATCTCCCCGCTTTCAATATCAAACAACCGCGGAATTAAGTTAACCAAAGCTGATTTACCTGAACCGGTCCCTCCAATAATCGCTAAAGTCTGACCTGCTGTAACTTTAAAGTTCAAGTCATGCAAAGCCAATCTTTCCGCCCCATGGAAACGAAAATCAACATTCTTAAATTCAAGCGAGGCTGGTTGATTAATCGAAATCTTTTCTTGATCTTTTTCCGGTGCATCATGAATACTGATCGGCTGGTCCAGAACTGCATTAACCCGGGTAGCAGATGCCGATGCTCGTGGAACAAAGACAAAGATCATCGAAAGCATCATAAAGCTAATCATAATCTGAGTTGCATATGTCATAAAGGCAATTAAATCCCCTACTTGCATGCTCATATTAGCTACAAGATGGCCACCCAGTAAAATAATGGCAACATTTGTCATCCCTAAAATAAGCGTTACTACTGGGAATAATGTCGAAACAATTGTAAAGGCCTTGATCCCGGTTTGCGTGTAGTCCTCGTTTGCTTTTTTGAAGCGATTTTGTTCCCGCTCTTCCTGTCGAAAAGCACGGATAACTCGAACCCCTGTCAGTCCTTCCCGGAAGATTAAGTTAATGCGATCAGTTTTTTTCTGAATGCTCTTGAATAGCGGAACCGCAAAGTACATAACCGCCATGACAATAATTGCTAAAATCGGCAGACTAATAAAAAACACTTTAGTTAGTTGTGGTTCTCGAACATAAGCTAGAACACAGGCCGCAACAAGCATCACAGGTGATTGAAGCATCATCCGAAGCATTTGCACCATGACATTTTGAATCTGCACAATATCATTGGTTGATCGCGTAATTAAAGATGAATCGCCAAACTCATCCATTTCACGATTCGAGAAACGTAAAACCTTATGATAGATCTGGCTTCGTAGCTTTTCACCCACCTTCATTGATTGGGTCGCCGCAAAATAAACATTTAATCCAGCTGCCACTAATCCAATCGCAGCCACAATCAGCATCTTAATTCCCTCATTCCAAATTACGCCCATATCCTTTTGCACAATTCCCCGATTAACAAGGTCGGCGGTAACTGTCGGCAAGTATAGGTCACACGAAACTTGGATTAATAAAAAGAAAACTGCACCAATTGTTGCCCATAAGGCTAAATTTTTTCGTGCTATACGTATCAAAACAATCCTTCCTTCATCCATTTTTAGTCATCTTGAACTATTATACAGATTTTTTAAAAAATTAGCTTTTATTCTGATAATCCCTTTGATTAACACTTTTGTATAAGATAGAATATTATTTGAAAGCAATTACACACTTTTGGCACATACAGAAAGAAGATAGATATTTATGGTTAAAAAAATTTTTGCTTTTAGTATCCGAAAAGATGAAGAACCTTACGTTAAAGAATGGGCTAAGGATCATCCCGAAGTAGAAGTAGAATATACGGATGAACTCTTAACTCCTGAAACTGCCGCAAAAGCTAAAGGAGCTGATGGGGTAGTCGTTTACCAACAACTTGATTACACACCAGAAACGCTACAAGCACTGGCTGACGAAGGCATTACAAAGATGTCACTACGTAATGTTGGTGTTGACAACATTGACATGGCTAAGGCTAAAGAACTTGGTTTTGAAATTACCAATGTTCCTGTTTATTCACCAAACGCAATTGCCGAACATGCTGCTATTCAAACAGCCCGAATTCTTCGCCAAACCAAGGTCTTAGATGAAAAGATTGCTAATGGCGATTTACGTTGGGCCCCAACAATTGGTCGAGAAGTGCGTGACCAAACTGTTGGTGTTATCGGAACTGGCCATATTGGACGTGTTTATATGCAAATTATGGAAGGCTTCGGTGCTAAGGTAATTGCATATGACCCATTTGAAAATCCAGAATTAAAGAAACAAGGATATTACGTTGACAACCTTGATGATCTATATGCTCAAGCTGATGTGGTTTCTCTTCACGTTCCGGCTACCAAAGAGAACTTCCATATGATTGATAAAGATGCAATTGCTAAAATGAAAGACAATGTTGTAATTGTTAACTGTTCACGAGGCGCATTAGTTGATACTGATGCTGTAATCGAAGGACTTGATAGTGGAAAGATCTTTGGCTTTATCATGGATACTTACGAAGATGAAGTTGGAATCTTTAACGAAGATTGGCGTGGCAAGGAGTTCCCTGACAAGCGACTTAAAGACCTTATCGATCGTTCAAATGTCCTTGTTACTCCACATACCGCTTTCTATACTACTCATGCTGTCCGCAACATGGTTCTTAATGCCTTTGATAATAATCTTGAATTAATTAATGGTGAAGAAGCTGATACACCAGTTAAAGTTGGTTAAAATTTAATTTAATTTTAAATAAGCTCGACTATTAGTATAGAACTAATAATCGGGCTTTTTCATTTACTAAACTAGCGCTGTTTGTAAAGCACACGCAAGGAGGCCGCCAACAATTGGGCCACACATTGGAACCCATGCATACCACCATTCTGAAGCTCCCTTATTAGGAATCGGCAAAATGGTATATGCTAACCGTGGTGACCAATCACGGGCTGGATTCAAGGCAAAGCCAGTGGTTGTCCCAAGACATGTACCAACAACTGCAATAACCATTCCTACAATAAATGGCTTCAATCCCTGTGTAAAGTTACCAAGATTTAATAAGATGAAAATAAATGCAAAGGTCGCAATCACTTCTGAGAAAAAGTTAAAAATTGGACTATTTATCGCTGGACGAGTAGCAAAAATACCAACATTATTTCCTTCTTCTTCATTTGGAGTTACTTTAAATTGTGGATAGAATTGAATAATTACTAATACTGCACCAACAAACGCACCAAGAAATTGACCAAGTAAGTAAGGTATAACGTTACTCCAAGGGAATAAGCCAAAAATAGCAAAAGGAATTGTTACAGCGGGATTTAAGTGCCCTAATGAGCCCAGAAATCCTGCAACATAAACTCCCATTGTAACTGCTAAGCCCCATGAAATACAGATAAACCACCAGCCACTTTGTTTCCCATATGTTTTATTCAAACTATTACCAGCACAACATCCTGCTCCTAATAGGATTAAAACCATGGTGCCAAAAAATTCGCCAATAAATCCATGCATGTCTAAACACCAACCTTTTTATATTATTTCCAAATTGTATGCGTTTTCTATACATATAATGCTAACACATTAATTATGCATTTTATTGTCTTTATTGTATTAACTGTTCAATAGCGGCAATATTTTACAAATTAATACACAAAAAAATCATGTTCCTTACCATAAATTATTAGCTTTTCTTTAAAAGAAAACCTAGTCCCAAGAAAATAATCACCAAGAAAATCCCACAGTAAATATATCTTTGTGGATGTCCTTTTACATGTCCATACCGATAATCATTATTATACCGTTGCATCGCTCCTATTATTAATCCACTAATTCCATTTATTGTTGGACTAAGAGCAAAGGACGCCGACACTCCGCTCATTTCATTATTAATAAAGCTAAACATAATAAAAAGGACTCCACTCACCACTGTTGAAATTATCGTTGCAAGATTAATTCCAACTAGCAGTTCATAGATAATACTGTTATTAGCTGGAACCTTAACAAGTATTCTTGGCATCTCTTGCCAACTTCTTGCAATAAAGAAAATGAGTAAAATGCAATCACCAATAATGAACGGTAAAGTCCAACCATTATGTAATTCTAAACTTGGTGGAGTTACAATCCCTGCAGCGCATAAAACTACTATTGGCCAATACATTGAAGCAAATCTTCGGCGTGATTGCGGTCGTTCTAGGAGAGCAAAAAATTGTCCCAAAAGAGCTTGCAAGCAATTTAAAACAATAAATATCATGACCCATATATTTAAGTAGCTAGGAATTAGTACTACTTTAGGCTGTCCCCAAGCTAAGACAATTGAAATAATTAAAATAATAGCTAATAACAAAGCCCTTGGTGCATATGTGGAAAGATTTCGATATTTTTCTAATCGTTGATAAATTAGTATTAGGTTATAAATGTTCATCACTAAAATAACAGCTGAAACCAGTAAAACAGAGTCCTGCAACTGATTGGGGGATGGTGGTTGGCCACCTAAAATAATATATGCTGACATTGTACAAAGCCATCCCACTGTCCACATCAATGGAATAGTTGGTGTCAAGATTAATGGCTGACGTGGCAACCATTGTTCCATGTGAAACACCTCCTTAATATGGTATCTTACCATAAGAAATTGTTCAAAATCTGGTAAGATAAAGATAGTAGTTAGTTTTTAGGAGGTAAGGTATATGTTTTTACCGCAATTAGGATTGAAGGGAAGCAGTCAACTAAACCAAATTGATGATCGCTTACAATATAATCCTGCTACTTATGAATTTTACACTGATGCTCACGACTTTACTGATGAGGGTTATCATCGTCTCTATGATGCAATTCAATACGTTAAAGACGCTGGTATTAAAAATATTATTCTACATCACCCAATGCAATTTCAAGATCATCATTCAGAGGTAGTAGCCCCGGAAAAACAGTACCCCGCCCTATACCGCTTCATCGAATTTACAACTGAAAAACTCCTTTACTTAGCCGATGACCTCGATGTTCAAGTTCTGGTCCACGGTGGTTATGCCGGTCCTGAATCACGTTACTTTGTTTCACTATACCCTAGTGTAGAAGACGCCCGAAATGCTGTTTATCGTCGATTGGATCGTTTTGCAGATGCTGGCGGTGATCATGTCATGTTTGAAAATTCAATTGCACCAGTCTTTGCTTACGGCGATCCTCTTCAAGAAGATGAAATTCTTGCGCATGATTATCGACTTGCCTTTGATACATCCCATTGTTTTATTGAGCTTCATGGGAACAACCAGAAATTAGCATCATCCCTAGAACACTTAAAAGATCGTACTGTTCACTATCACCTAGTTGATTCAATGGGCAAAACTCATGATAGTCTTACTCTCGGCACCGGTAAAATTGACTGGGCTAATGTTCTGCCTCACTTAAACCCAGCTGCTACTAGTATTTATGAAATTAACTTACATGATCAAAATAATTGTCGTGAACAAATCGACAGTCATAACTATTTACTTAAACTTTATCAAAAGCTTAATAATAGAGGAGAGTTATCGTGAAGCAATATATCAATCGCCGTCATATTTCTTTAGTATTAGCCCTATTTGTCCTCTACTTAGCAATCACCTATTGGGAAATTGTCGCTAAATTTATCCAAACAATTTTTTCTGCAACCGTGCCGCTTTTAATAGGAGCAATCCTTGCCTATATTGTTAACTTACTATTAAAACAATATGAACACCTCTACCTATCTTTATTCAAGAAACCAAGTGCGCAAAAATTCAAGCGACCGGTTGGAATAGTGATGTCTTACTTAACAATCATCCTAATAATCGCCGTCGTTTTTGCCCTAGTAATTCCCGAGCTTATTACGTGTGTAAAACTGCTTATTGCAAATCATAGTCACATTATCAACCATTTTATCGATTACTTTGAACATAGCAGTGATTTTAAAGGCTTCATCAATAATCTTGATGCTAGTAAAATTCAATGGGATAAACTTGGTAAATATCTTACGTCTGGCGTTGGTGGAACTTTCCGGACGGTTATTTCAACAGCCTCATCTGTATTTTCGGCTGCCACAACTGCAATTATTGCGTCTTTCTTCTCAATCTACCTCTTGATTTATAAAGAAATGTTGCAACGTCAGTTTACTAAATTACTTTCAACATACTTTAGCCGATACCAGTCACAAATAATTAGAATTCTGAAAGTTTTTGATGAAAGTTACAGTAACTATATTGTTGGGCAATGTAAAGATGCTGCTATTCTTGGAATCTCGTGTTTTATTGGAATGACGATCTTACGAATGCCTTATGCTGCCATGATCGGAGTTGTAACTGCATTTGGTGCTTTAATCCCAATCATCGGCGCCATCCTTGGAGCTAGTGTCGGAGTAGTTATCATCTTTGCTGTTTCTCCACTTCAAGCTGGTATTTTCTTGATCTTTATTATTCTCCTTCAACAGTTAGATAACCGCATTACCTATCCACTAGTTGTTGGAAGATCAATTGGGCTACCGAGTGTATGGGTATTTGCCGCGGTTATTATTGGTGGGGGAATTTCCGGAATTCTTGGAATGATGTTCACTGTTCCCTTATTTGCAGCCCTTTATAAATTATTAAGTGCTGATTCAAGAAACAGAATAACAATTCAAAAAAATGAGTGAAAAACCGTAGCATTTTTCACTCATTTTTTCATTTTTATAAATTATCTGGAACCTCTGCAACAGGCTGATCCTTAGTCAGGCGATAAACTTGCGATGTATTTACACCAAAGTACTGGTTAATTAACTTGCTCAATTCTTCCATCGCTTCATTAGCGCGTTCAATTTGTTCTGGATTAATTGCTTCCATAACTGCAACTACATTTTGAGAATCTTCTGTCAACATTGTTCGTTGAGCTTCACGCCAGTTTAAACAACGACAAACAGCACCTTCATCGTCATAATAAATAACTTCGCCCTCTAAAGCAGGTTCATCTTCTTCAGCACCGACTGGCCGAAATGCTTCGCCACCTTTTGCAACACCCAAATGAAGGTTGCCAGCAATCTTATTTCGGTCTTCAATGCCTACTGGAACACCGTAGCTCAAAGAAATACTATTGTAGACATCAACAAGAGGTTCAATTGGTTCAAATTTCCGTCCTTGATTGGCACGCTTCAATAAGGCCTCAATTGATGAGCGCGCACCTTTCTTTTTCTTAAACTGTTGAAATGCTTGACGCCATTGATCAACAACTAGATTCAAACGAAAAGTTTCATTAGTTAAAAACTTATCAGCCTCATGAGTAGCATTTGCTAATAGCTTCTTCCGTTCATCATAGTTGTTATCAGTATCATGGTTATCAATGCCATTTGCAAACAAGATGTTTATTTGTGCATCTGGAAAAAGTTCCCAAAAACTTGGATCAATCGTCACTTGCTTCATAAAAATACTCTCCTCTTTATAAATTAGTATTGACGTTTGCCCCCATGCTTTACGGTATCCCAATCACCATCAATATTTTGCCGGATACGAACTAGATAATCATGAACCTGCTGAGCCTCTTTTTCCGAGAAGCCTTTCAATGCCTCACTATTTGAAAATTGGTTTTCACGAATAATAAAAGGATAAATTTCTTTCCCCTTTTGAGTAACATAAAGTCGTTTAATTTTCTTATTCGTCGGATCACTTTTTCTTTCAATAAAGCCACTTTTCTCAAGCTTTTTAACAGCACGGGCAATCGTTGTTCGGTCTACTTTTATCAAGTTTGATAATTGTTCTGAAATAATTCCTGGATGCTCATAAATACGAACAACATATAGGTATTGACCACGTGCTAAATCGATTTGCTTGAACTCAATGTTGGCAATCGAATCGAGGGCTCGATCAATCATCCCTATTTCACGTAAAATATCAATCATTGATAAAAATTCTCCTTGTCTACAATATTAAAACGTTTTTGTTGTAATTGCAACAAAACATTCAAAGCTAATTATTTTCCAATGGCGCCGGCTGAGCAACTTTTTGCATTGCTGTTAATAATTGAGCAGCATCCATTCGCGTTAAAACTGATTTCAGTGCTAATGTCATTAATCGATCATTCTGCGGATTAATCACGTTATTGCTTGGAATTTCTTCTCCAGCTAAAAGTGCGTTCAAAATTTCAACAAAGCGGTCATAGGCAGCTTGCGGGTAAGAATTCATAGTAACCTGGGCAATTCCTGCACGGATATCATCTAGTGAAAAATTTGATTTTAATAATCCAATAAGTAAAAGATCTACTAATTGGTTAACAGCATACTTTTTCTTGATTGGTGCTTGAATAACTTTCTTTTTTACATAATTATTTACCATTGATTTTGTAAGTGGTTCAATTCCCAAATGGTTCAATTGTTCATTTACAATTGCCACCACCTGGTCAACATACAAACCTAGTGTAGGCAATTCTTTCCATCGTGGAAATCGCACCCGTGCTAAATTATTTTGCCATCGTTGATATTCTTCTAATTTATCCATATCACAACCTGCTTTCTTATGGGGCAATTCCAATCGATTGATTCCGAAAATCATCGGTAGTAACTGCTTGTTCAATTATCTGTGCTACTTGTCCTAATCCAATCTCTTTGCCTTCTAAAGCCTCCCCTTCACTAACAACCTTAAGGGAAGTTTCTTCATTAGTAATTGGCAAAGCCCTAATAATAGTATATGGTAACTCAAATTCATCAATCATTTTAACCGCATATTGATGAGCAAGGACCGCCTGAGTTGCCTGTTGTCCATACCATTCCTGTAGTTGCTGATTGGTCGCATCATCTGCTGTTCCTGCAATCGAAAGCATTACTATTTTTGATGGTAAAAACAGTGAATGATCGATCAATTCAGCTAACTCTTGCACTTCATCATCTACATACTCATTAACAGTAGGAAGCCAACACAACACATCCCCACGTTGAATTTCAAATTTAAAACTAGTGAGCGCAACCGCTTCTGGAACCTTTTTGATAATCGTTGGTACTAAATCGTCATGCCGGTGACTAATAAAAACTATTCGACCCATCACAACCTCCAAATCTATTAGTAAGCCATCAATTCATCTTCAATCGTTGCATCTTCAATTCTGACATCAGTAATGGTACTTTGCTCTAGTAGTGGCAATAATGTTTGAATATTTCCAGTGAAAAGGAAACGGGTCTCATTACCTGCCTCTTCTAACATGTGTGCCCCTAGCTTTACTGCATTGTCGATTGGGAAACCAGTTCCCATTACCGTCACAGTACAATCTACTCCATCATTCATCGATAAATCACGTGCAGAAGTCAAATGACTGCCATTAAAGTAATAAAGAGTATGAGCAAACCGCATCAATGTTGAAATATTTTTACTTGTGAAAAGCACTAAGGCATCGACCTTTTGAGCATAGTCTTTAACAAGGTGACCAATCATTTGCCGTTTATCTTCCTCCAAGCCGTCAAAGGCATCACTCAAAATAACGATTGAACATTGCCAAGTAAGAAGGAGTGCTATCCGTAGTTCTAGTTGTTGAGCCTCACTTAATGCAGCAATCATTTGATCAGGTTTAAATTTCAATGATTTAAGCATTTGGAGTGCTTGTTCTGGCTTCAAAGCATTTTTACGATGACGTAATGCGTGGTCAACAGCTTTCGCCACTGTCTTCCCTTTTAAAACTACATCGTCAATTCGGCCGATTTCATTTTTGCTTTGACGCTTATACTTTTTGAATGGGACCCCGTTAATTGTTACATCCCCATTTAAAATTTTTCCACGGACAGATAATAAATCTTCTAATGCAGTTGCTGCACCTGTATCGTTACTGCAAATTCCGATTACTTGTGGTGACTTTAGTTCTAATGAAACGTTATCTAATTGGTCTCCTGATTTAGCATCATAGACTAAATCATTAATTGTAATACTACTCACTATATAACCTCTTTTCCTAAGCTATCTACCTTTATTAATCTTATCATTTTTTAGGTAATGAACGAAATAAACATGTCTTTCTTTTTAACATGCTTTAATTTATAACGCCTTATTTGAATGGTAGAATAATATACATAAATTGTACTTACCAATCGAAATGAGGAATGTTATTTTGAATGAGGGCCAACTATTCACAAATTTTATAATTATCATCATTACGTTTATCTTTGCAGCATTCTTTGTAGCAGCCGAGTTCGCCTTAGTGCAAGCACGGGTAACGGCCCTAGAAGAAATGCAAGCAAAGCGCGATAAACCATCTGCGAAAATAAACCGTGCAATCAAAATGGTCACCAATCTAACGGAATATCTTTCGACCACTCAAGTAGGAGTTTCAATTTGTGGAATTATCCTCGGTTGGGTCGGCGAAGGGACAATTGAAGAGCTCTTAACTGATGCTCTTTCGCTGCCAAGCTGGTCACTAAACAATAGTGTAATCCATGTTGTAAGTGCCATTGTGGGAGTTCTTCTTCTAACATATTTTGAAGTGGTCTTAACCGAGATCGTACCTAAAAACATCAGTATTGATATTCCAATTAAGACTTTGATGTTTGTTACCACCCCACTGCACTATTTTCACATTACTTTTTATCCTTTCGTCTGGTTGCTTAATAGTTCTGCCAACGGAATTGTCAAAATGTTAGGCATGAAGCCAGCTGATGAGAGTCAAGACGTCCTTTCGCAAAGTGAGATCATTAGCCTATCTCGAAACGCTGTCAAAGGCGGTGAACTTGAACATAATGATTTGCTGTACATGGAACGAGCATTTGACTTTAACGATAAAGTTGCTAAAGATATTATGATTGATCGCACGCAATTAACAGTTATTGATATCAATAAAACTGTGAATGACGCGATTAAACTATATCTTAAAACGAAATACAGCCGCTTACCGGTGGTTGCTAATAATGATAAGGATAAAATTTTAGGTTATGTTTTTAACTATGACTTAATTCGGCAAAAACAGATTAACGGGGATGTTTCTCTAGCAAAAGTTCTTCGTCATATGCCTACTACTCCTGAGACCACCCCAATCACCGAAGTTCTTAAGTTAATGATTAGTACCCGGGTGCCGATGGTCGTCGTTGTTGATGAGTATGGGGGTACTAGCGGAATTATTACTGACAAGGACATTTATGAAGAATTATTTGGAACGGTGAGAGACGAGATCGACAATGTTTCAGATAACATGATTTCTAAGATTGGTGAAAATCAATACCAGGTTGATGGAAAAACGACCATTTATGACTTTGAACGCTTCTTCCATGTTGAACTTAAAGATTCTGAAGATAGCGATGTGGTTACTTTGTCAGGATACGTATTAGATAATTATCATAATATTCATGAAGGGGAAACGATCAAACTAGCCAACCTTGATTTAAAAATTCAAGATTATCGTCATTCATATATCGATAGCTTTATCGTTACTACTTTATCAAAATAAAACTTTACATTTTGGCAACAATAAGAAGATTATCCTTTTATTTAACCCTTAATTCTACTAAAATAATTCTGTAATATTAAAATAAATCTAAACTAGAAGGAAGAAATTCACATGGCACCAATGAATATTATTTATATCTCGCTTGAGGGAAATACCCGTTCCTTCTTAACGCGGATGCAGGGATATGCTAAACAACAGCACAGTATTAGCGAAGATCGTCCACTTCTCGAATTAAAAGAAGTTAGCGACCAAACTCTTCCTGCCGATGAGACAGAACCCTTCTTTGCTTTCGTACCCACATATTTAAATGGTGGTAACGGGATCGATTCTGGTTTCACTGAAATTATGACAAATGCATTAGGTGAATACATTGCCTACAACGATAATGCCAAACAATGTATCGGTGTAGTAGGCAGTGGTAATAAGAATTTTAACGAACAATATTGCTTAACTGCTCGTAAATATGCGCGAGATTTTGACGCACCATTTCTCGCAGATTATGAATTACGGGGCACTTCACAAGATATTGAGCGAATTTATACTATCTTAGCCAAACGGTGGAGCGAAATTAACGCTTAACTGCTAACAATAAAAGCGACTTGGAAAATCCAATCCAAGTCGCTTTTATTTTAGCCTTGTTTATTAGCACTTATCAGCCATGTTATCCCATACTTATCCACAACCTGTCCCATTACATTATTTAGGACCCAATCACCAAATGGTACCGTCACACGTTGATTGTCTGATTTTGCTAAACGATTAAACAAATCACGTGCTTTATCTTCCTCTTCTTCAAAATCAAGTAAGATTGAAATTAGCGTAGATGTTTGGGGATTGCCCATCGTTGCATCTGCACAAATAATTTTTTGACCAGCAATCATAAATTCACCACGCATTGTTGTCTGGTCCAATTGATCAACTGGTAATCCAAGACTTTCCGCCTGCTCTTTTGTCAGAGCCTCGTGATATGTAATTTGAGCGCCAAAGTCTTGTTCGTAATAAGCCATTGCTTCCTTCGCATTCTCAAATGTTAGGTATGGGTATATAGCCGTCATAGTGTTCCTCCAAAAATATTCATTGTTGATTATATATTTTGAATCGCTTTCCGTCAAACTAGCTTCCAATTGGATTAGCCACTTCTAACCGGATATTAATCATAACGAGGGACCTATTATGATATAATTGTCTAGTCTATTATCAAGCTAATCTTATGATGAAAGGATGAATTTTTTGGAAAAAATTAAAAAGCATAGCCCACTTCTAATTCTCGGACTATTTTTCCTTGGAGTTTGTATGCGTATGCCGATTACAGCAATACCATCTGTCATTAAAGACATTGCACAAACTTTTAATGTTGAAACTACTAGCTTAGGAATTTTAACAACTATTCCACTACTTTGTTTCGGATTACTATCATCAGTAGTTTCAGCACTCGCTCAACGAATTGGTAATGAATTAACGATTGAGTTAGCAATGATTTTAATGTTTATTGGTTCTTATTTACGAATTTTAAACTTCTCATCGTTAATGATCGGAACAATATTAGTCGGGGCTGCCATCACTTGCATTAACGTCTTATTACCTGCGATTATTTCTGATAAACTACCAAATCAAATTGGAAGTGTAACCGGGATGTATAATGTCGCAATGACTTTATTTGCTGCAATTGGCGCTTACGCAATTACTCCAATTACCCACGCTACTAGTTGGCAAACAGCTGTTATCATTATTAGCATTGTTGCTTTAATTACAGCTATTATCTGGGTACCGAACTTACGCTATAATCAACGTGCCATTAACGAAAGTAGTTCTACTAATCGAGGAACTAACATGTGGAAAAACGCAAATGCATGGTGGTTACTCTTATTCTTTGGGGGACAATGTTTCGTCTTCTATAGTATTGTTGCCTGGTTGCCTACAATTGCCATGGATGCCGGATTAAGCAGTGATAATGCGAGTCTAGTTGCTGGATTACTACAACTATTATCAATGCCATTCGCCTTTGCAATCCCCGTAATTGCCACTAAGATGAAGAATCGGCAACCAATTATGCTATTTGCGGGAACCATTTCTTTAATCGGAACTGGAATGATGTTCTTCCCGGTAAATTCCCTTGTTTACTATATATTTGTTGCCCTATTTCTTGGTGCTGGTACAACTACCACTTTTGTTCTTGCAATGACTTTATTCGGACTAAAGACCAAGAGTTCCGCTGATACACGAAATCTTTCTGGAATGGTCCAATCAGTAGGATACTTAATTTCTGCATTAGGTCCGATCATTGTCGGTAACCTTTATTCACAAACACATAACTGGTTCGCAAGTTTAGTCGTAATTGCTATTGCCGCTATCTTTTTTACAATCTGTGGTGCAATAGCAGAACGGAAACAGTTTGTGTAAGAGACGTTTTAAGGCTGAGGAATTTCTCAGCTTTTTTATTTAGTTTAACTTTGTAAGTTCCAATTTTAATTAATTACAAATTTCTTTTAAAAGTTTTTTGATCTAGACCATTAATTGACAAGCGCTTGCCAAAGACTAATCAATAAGCCATTTATCGTTAATGGTCCATTTCCGTTTTCTAAGATATCTTCTCAGAAAACGTTTCCTTTGATAGTGCAGATTATGCTTTAAGAGTATATAATTGTCACGGTATAAGAATTTTCTGAAATTTCAGAAGGAGTGAACATTTTGGCTACAGAAAATAAGGCTGTCATTACATTATTTGGTGCTACTGGTGACCTTGCAAAGCGTAAACTTTATACTGCTTTGTTCAAGTTATATCAAAAGGGTTACCTAGCTGACCATTTTGCATTACTAGGAACTTCCCGTCGTCCATTAACTGACGAAGAATTCCAACAAATCGTTCGTGAATCTATTAGCAACATTCCAGAAACTGAGGATGGCCAAGCAGAAGCATTCTCAAAACACTTTTTCTACAAGTCACATGATGTTACTAAGCCAGAACATTACGAAATCCTTAAGCAACGCCTTGCTGAATTAGATGAACAATTTGGCGCTGAAGGCAACCGTCTCTTCTACATGTCAATGGCACCACAATTCTTCGGCACCATTGCATTGAACTTGAAGAAGCAAGGATTATTAACTGATAACGGCTTTAACCGTCTTGTTATTGAAAAGCCATTTGGTCGTGATTTTGAATCTGCCAAGAAGCTTAACGATGAATTATCACAAACATTTAGTGAAAATCAAATTTTCCGGATTGACCACTACCTTGGTAAGGAAATGGTTCAAAACATTCAAGCATTACGTTTTGGTAACACCATGATTGAATCACTCTGGAATAACCGTTACATTGACAACATCCAAGTAACATTAAGTGAAAAGCTTGGGGTTGAAGAACGTGCTGGTTACTATGACCAATCTGGTGCATTACGTGATATGGTACAAAACCACATCATGCAAATTGTTGCTCAATTAGCAATGGAACAACCAGTTGCATTTACTGATGCTGATGTTCGAGTTGAAAAGATTAAGGCTCTTCGTAGTCTTCGCCTCTACACACCATCAGAAGCAGCTGCCAACTTTGTCCGTGGACAATACGATGCTGGTGATGGAACTAACGCTTACCGTCATGAAGATGGTGTTGATCCAGAATCTGGTACTGAAACCTTTGTTGCTGCTAAGTTAATGTTTGATAACTATCGTTGGTCTGGTGTACCATTCTACGTTCGGACTGGTAAGAAGTTAGCAGACAAATTTACTCGTATTGATGTTGTCTTTAAGAAGCCATTAATCGATATCTTTGCTAACCCACGTTCTGAAAGTGATCAATCTCTTAACTCAAACGTATTAACTATTTTTGTTGAACCTAACTCAGGTTTTGCAATCCAATTAAATGCTAAGCGTGCGGGTCAAGGCTTCACAACAGAGCCTGTTGATTTACGCTTCTTACAAAGTGATTCTGATAAGAAGGAATCTCCAGAACCATATGAACGTCTTTTCCATGATGCACTTGAAGGCAACCATACAAACTTTGCCTCATGGGCTGAAATTGCTTATGCCTGGAAGTTCGTTGACGTTATCCGTAAACTTTGGGATATTGAAAAGCCTCAATTCCCTAACTACACTCCTGGTTCCATGGGTCCAGCTGCTTCTGACGAACTACTGGCTCGCGATGGACGTAAGTGGGTTTATCGTTTAAATCATTAGTTACTAAAAGTAATTTATAGCATTCGTGCTGTAAATTACTTTTTTATAATAAAAATTGATGTTTAGCGTTTGCACTATCTTTAATTTTTGTTATAATCGAGGTTGTGAATTATATTACATAAGTATTGAGGAGAGTGACTTTAATGTCTGATCAAAAAGCACAAATTGGTGTTGTTGGTTTAGCTGTTATGGGTAAGAACCTTGCACTAAACATCGAAAGTCGTGGCTTCACGGTTGGTGTATACAACCGTCACCGTAACCGTACTGACGATATGATGCGCGACCACAGCGATAAGAAGTTAGTACCTAGCTACACTGTTAAGGAATTCGTAGACTCATTAGAAAAGCCTCGTCGGATTCTTATGATGGTTAAAGCCGGTAAGCCAACTGATGCTCTTATCGACGAATTATTGCCATTACTTGACAAGGGTGATGTTTTAATCGATGGTGGTAACACTAACTTCCACGATACTATGGCTCGTAACGCTAAGTTAGACAAGTCTGGTATCAACTTCATTGGAATGGGTGTTTCCGGTGGTGAATTAGGTGCCCTCCACGGTCCATCACTTATGCCAGGTGGTCAAAAGGAAGCTTATGACTTAGTTGCTCCAATCCTTACTAAGATTGCTGCTAAGGCTGAAGAAGATAGCAAGCCATGTGTTGCTTACATTGGACCAAATGGTGCTGGTCACTATGTTAAGATGGTTCACAACGGTATCGAATACGGTGATGAAGAATTAATTGATGAAAGTTACAACATCATGCGTAATGTATTAAAGATGCCTGTTGATGACATTGCTAAGACTTTTGCTGAATGGAACAAGGGTGAATTAAGCAGTTACCTTGTTGACATTACTGCTGATATCCTTACTCGTAAGGATGACCTTGGTGACGACAAGAACAAGCCTATTGTTGACATGATCCTTGACCGTGGTGCTAACAAAGGTACTGGTAAGTGGAGTTCAATGACTGCTCTTGATGGTGGTGCTCCTCAATCAGTTATTACAGAAGCTGTTTATGCTCGTTACATTTCAATGATGAAGGACGAACGTGTACAAGCAAGTAAGGAATTGCCTGTTGAAACTGAAGCTATTTCAATCGACGATAAGAAGGAAATGATTGAAAAAGTACGTCAAGCTCTTTACTTCGGTAAGCTTATGAGTTATGCACAAGGTTTCGAACAAATGCGGATCGACTCCGAACGTTACGACTGGAACCTTAAGTATGGTGAACTAGCTCAAATCTGGCGTGCAGGATGCATTATTCGTGCACAATTCTTACAAAACATTACTGATGCCTTCACTAAGAACCCAGACTTGAAGAACTTGCTTCTTGATGATTACTTCAAGGACATTGCCAAGAAGTACCAAAAGGCAACTCGTGACGTTGTTGCTCTTGCTGTTAAGGCTGGTATTCCTGTTCCTTCACTTAGCGCTGCTATTAGTTACTACGACTCATACCGTTCAGAAGTGCTTCCTGCTAACTTGCTTCAAGCTCAACGTGACTACTTCGGTGCTCACACTTACGAACGTACTGACCGTCCTGGTAACTTCCACTACAGCTGGTACGAAGAACAATAATCAAATAAATTTTGATTTAACGACTGAGATCTGTTCTCGGTCGTTTTTTATTTTAAATTTCTTAACATGAACATAGAAACGTGGTTTGATTAGAGTAGAGGTGATTATCATGAATAAAACATTTATGAGCGGCTATTACCAAGGGGTCATCGAAACAGCCCCTGCTACCCTTTCAGCCGCTAAAACAGAACAGTTAGCAATTACAATGACAATTCTCCATTTACGCCATGCCGGAATAAACATTACATCGATCCACGATTTTCTTGTCAACGATCTTCATGCAAATGAACGCCTTGTAAATAAATATATTAATTTAAATGCAGATGACTTAGAAACTGCCCAAGCCCAAGTTATAGCAATTGCTTTCAATTAATAATTATTTTGATATTTCTTCTTTTTTCGTAAAACTTTACTAAAAGTGCATTGACTTTTTCTATGAAAACGCTTACTATTATTCGTGTAAGATATTATATGTTGTTGTAGAAAAGGGGAGTTAACATGGATACAAAAATTGATACTGCAAAAAGTAACCAGCATGTTGCCCGTTCCCGTTTTGCCTATTCAATGGGAGCCTTCGGGCATGATGTCTTTTATGCTTTACTTTCAACGTATTTCATTATGTATGTTACTGGACACTTATTCAATTCTAGTAACAAAGCATTCAACAATCACATGGTTCTATGGGTTACATCAATTATCGCTGTATTACGAATTGTGGAGTTGCTAGTTGACCCATTAATTGGGAACGCAATTGATCGTACTAACACACGTTGGGGTAAATTTAAACCGTGGGTTGTCGGTGGTGGAATCATTTCAGCAATTATTTTAGCTATCTTATTCACACCAATGGGCGGTTTAAGTCTTTCTAATCCTTACCTATACCTATTGATCTTTGCTATTTTATATATCATTATGGATATCTTCTATTCATTTAATGATGTTGCCTTTTGGTCAATGATTCCTGCGCTATCATTCGATTCCCATGAACGTGATAAAATAGCTACTTTTGCGCGGGTTGGTTCTACTGTTGGAGGAAATATTGTTGGTTTTGTTATTATGCCAATGGTTTTATTCTTCTCGGCAAATCAAAATGGCGGTACCGGTGATGATCGTGGTTGGTTTATTTTTGCCGCAATTGCCGCTGCTGTTGCTGCTATTACTGCTGTTGGTGTCGGGCTTGGTACTCATGAAGAAAAGTCATTGCTTCGTGAAAACAAAGAACAAACTAAACTAAAAGACGTTTATAAAATTCTTGTCAAAAATGACCAATTATTCGCTATAGCTCTCTCATACCTATTCTATACAACAGGAATTACATTAGTTAACAGTATGGAGCTTTACTACTTTACTTATATTTTAGGTGATTCAAGGGCTTTCTCTATTCTAGGTGGATTAAACACTGTTATTGGTGTTATTTCCGTTCTTACTTTCCCTCTCTTTACTGGTAAAATTAGTCGGCGTAAATTATTTTACGGTTCAGTTTCATTACTTTTCCTCGGCTTATTAATCTTTGCATTTGCTGGTAAATCACTCATTTTAGTTTTAGTTGGTGCAGAATTATTCTTCATTCCACAACCATTAGTATTTTTAGTTGTTTTAATGACTATTACTGATTCTGTTGAATATGGTCAACTAAAATTAGGACATCGTGACGAATCACTTACATTATCAGTTCGTCCACTGCTAGATAAGTTCGCTGGTGCTGTTTCTGGATGGATTATTGGACCAACTACTATTATTGCTGGAATGACTGCTGGTGCGACTGCAGCAACAGTTACTGCTGCAGGTGCTGCTAAGTTTAAGCTAGTAATGTTCCTAGCCCCTGCTATCTTGATCCTCATTAGTGTATTTATCTTTGCAAAAAAGGTTAAACTTGATGAAAAGATGCACGCCAAGATCGTTGCTGAACTTGAAAAGACTTGGGGAGATCACCTTGAAGATGTTGACAGCGACAACCCACAAACAGCATCTGTTTCCACCCCACAACCTGGTGTTACTGATATTACATCACCAGTTGCCGGTACACTTGTTAACTTAAAGGACGTTAACGATGAAAACTTCGCTTCTGGTAACATGGGTAAAGGATTCGCTATAAACCCATCTGATGGTAAAGTAATCGCTCCATTTAGCGGAACAGTACGAGCAACCTTCTCTACTCGTCACGCAATCGGGCTGGAATCCGATAATGGTATTATGTTACTGATCCACGTTGGTATTGATACCGTTAAGCTTCGTGGTACTGGATTCATTAGTTACTTTGATAAGGATCAACACTTTGATAAAGGTGACGAATTAATGGAATTCTGGGACCCGGCAATCAAAAAAGCTGGTCTTGATGATACTGTCATGGTAACCGTTACTAACAGTAAAGACTTTGATATTAAATTATTGAAGGATGCTGGTGAAAAGGTAACTACTACTGATATCGTCATGGAAGTTAGTAAAAAGTAATTAAATATCTTCTCTGTTAAAAAAGAACTGCTCTGATTCGAGCGGTTCCTTTTATTCTAAACTAGGTTAAAGTTACGACATTAGCAAACGAACACTAAATCGTAAAATAATTCTACCAAGGAAACTCGCTTAGTAATCTCATCCGCCACGCTAACACATCCTTCATTTTTTATAAAAAAAGAGTTAATGGTAACATCTACCACTAACCCTCATTGCTAATATTCAATGACTATTTAACCTGATCTACATCAGTCCGAACAACCAGCACATCAACAGGCGCATTCCGCTTTACGTATGACGTAACTGAACCCATTACGGCTCGTTGTATCCGTGATAATCCACTAGCACCGATAATAATCATGTCGTTGTGGTGGTCACGAGGGAAGTCAAACGAAATAATTGTCTTTGGATTACCAAGACGAATGTGGATATCAAGATTATCAAAGCCATCCTTATCCTTGGCATTTTTCAACAATTCATCAAGGTATTGCTTTGATTTATCAACTAATTGATAGGCAATACTTCCATCTGACATACCAGCAAAATTATAAGCCATTGCTCGTGTATCGATTACATTTAAAATATCTATATGGGCACCATTACGCTTTGCGATTGCAATTGCGCGGTGCAATGCAAATTCTGATTCCTGAGAACCATCAACTGGAACTAGGATGTTTTGATATTCTTGATCCATAGGTTTGAACCTCCAAACAAACAAGTGATATATTTACTTAAATTATACCATTTTTTTGAAGAATAAAGCGAAGGAAACCAGAATAATACTGACTTCAGATAAAATTCAATTAATTCAAGATTTCCTAAAATTTATACTATACATTAATCTTTAATTAGAGTAATCTTAATATATCCAATATACCTTTAATATTTGAAAGTGAGGCCGCATCTTATGGACAAGATCGATAGGAAGATTATTAATCTTCTTCAAAAAAACGCCCGTGCTTCTTTGAAAGAACTCTCTAAAGAATGTTTTATCTCATCACCAGCAATTGCGGCGCGAATCAATAAACTTGAACGAAATGGGATTATCACTGGCTATCATACAAGTGTTAACATGGAAAAAATTAACTTTCATGTTAAAGCTTTTATTCAGGTGCAACTCGAGCCACGACAAAAGCAAGAATTTTATCCCTACATCCAACAAATTCCCAATGTAATTGAATGTAACTGTGTAACTGGTGATTATTCTGAAATTATGGAAGTTGTTTTTCCTTCTACCACGAATCTAGATAACTTCATTAATACTATTCAACAACGGTTTGGAAAAACAAGTACACAAATCGTATTTAGTACAAGCGTGGACCACCGGGGAGTTAAGTTAGCACCAGCAAAAGATACTGCCGATTCAGAAGAAGTTTAAATATGAAAGCGAAGGTGAGTACTTTTCCCATCTTCGCTTTTATGTTTATTATTCAGTTTCAGCGTCCGTTTCTGTTGGCGTCTTCTCTTTTCCGTAATTATCTAAATATGCATTATATTTTTCACGGTCAAGCGCACCTTCGGATTCACCGATAACAAGTGTGGCAATTGAATTACCAACCACGTTTACGGCAGTTCGTCCCATATCAACGAAACGATCAATTCCAGCAATAAATGTCAAACCAGCCATTGGCACACCAATTGTAGAAACACTGGCAAGCAATACAACAAAGGAGGCACCTGGAACCCCGGCCATCCCCTTACTAGTAATCATCAAAACTACTAACAACGTGATCTGATGAGAAATACTAAGGTGAAGACCATATGCTTGTGCTAAGAAGATCGCTGCTAATGATTGGTAGATTGCAGATCCATCAAGATTAAAAGTATAACCGGTTGGGATAACAAAAGCTGTAATCCCCTTGCTTACCCCCATCTCGTGTGTCTTTTTCATCAAGCGAGGTAACGTAACTTCTGAACTAGCTGTAGTAAATGCCAAGACAATCTCATCAAGGATAGCGCGCATCGTCTTCCAATAACGCAAATGGAAAATATGAGCAGTAATACCGAGGACAACAATAATAAAGATTAGCATTGTCACATACGCAATCAAAATAAATAATCCTAATGGCAGCAAAGCGCTAATACCCATTTCGGCGATTGTCATTCCAATTAAACCAAAGACCCCAATTGGTGCAAACTTCATGACCCAATTAGTAACTTTGAACATAACTTCTGAAACTGCATTTAATACATCAATTAAAATTTTAGCCTTTTCCCCAACAGCTGCAATCCCTAATCCAAAGAGAACAGAGAACAGGATAACAGGCATCATGTCACCATCAGACATGGATTTAAAAATGTTCGTTGGAATAATCGACAAAATTAATGGCCAAAATCCGCTATTATGTTCTGCAGATTTTGCGGTGGACATATATTGCGAAATATCAGTTGCATGAAGTTTATGAATATCAATAAATGACCCTGGATGAGTAACATTAGCCATTACGATTCCTAAAATCAACGCAACCGTGGTTAAAACTTCAAAATAAATTAATGTTTTTCCACCAATTCGACCTAACTTTTTAATATCACCAATATTAGCAATTCCGACAGTCAAGCAAGAAACAACAATTGGCATTACGATCATTTGAATCAGCCGGATAAAGATTGTTCCTAAGCTTTGCATAACAGTGATGGCACTCTTATTTTGATAGAAAATTAATCCACAAATAATACCAAGGGCCAGCCCAATCATAATTTGCCAGCCCATACTGAGGCGCCCGAAACGATATCGCTTCACTTTATATCAATCTCCCTTATGTAGTCTTATTATACTTTAGCACATTTTTAGTAAGATTTTAGCAATTTTTAAGATTTTATTTAATTAAATCCGAACACTTTTTGCTCTTTATAGGTATTTTATTCACTTCAATATAATAATCCTAATTTATAATTCGTAATTTTCACTAAAGAAAAATAAGACCGCTACTAAGTATTTCTCTAATATGATAGAGTGTTTAGAGAGTACTTAATTGAACAGGAGTAATTTATGAACGCTTGGATAACGGAATTTATTGATCAGTTTGGTTATTTTGCAATTGCCTTACTAATTGCCCTTGAAAATGTCTTTCCACCGCTACCATCCGAAATTATTCTTACAATGAGCGGATTCATGACGACCACCACCTCATTATCAATTATTGGTGTAATTATCGCCGCGACAATTGGCTCACTTATTGGGGCACTTATCTTATATGCTCTCGGCCGCCAGTTAACTGTTAACCGTCTTGAACGCCTTCTTGGCCATCGCTTATTTAAGCTTTTGGGCTTTCATCAAGATGATGCTAAAAAAGCAGTCGATTGGTTTAATAAACATGGGACAAGCGGCATTCTCTATGGCCGCTGTATTCCTGTTATCCGCAGTTTAATCTCTATTCCTGCAGGGATCGCTCAGACTTCATTAGGAAAATTTTGCCTTCTTACTACTATCGGGAGCGCCATCTGGAACACATTGCTTGTCGTTCTTGGCGCTTGGGTGGGCCAATCATGGAATAAAATTGTTATTATCTTTAATGATTATACAACCGTTGCTATCATCGTTATGGTGATCATTGGTTTGTACTTTGCTTATCGGTGGTACCAAAAAAGAATAAAAAAATAAAATGATTCAGTTTTTATTGGTAAAGGGTTCTAGCACCATTACTATTAAAACTGAATCATTTTTGATATGCTATCGGGTTGTTTGCCGTTTGATCAAGTGAGTGCCGACAACTGTCTTACATGGATCATTATTGGGATTCTGCAGACGTTTAATCATCATATCAACCGCGGCATGCGCCATTTCATCAGTGGCAACATGTACTGCTGACATACTTGGATAAACGTACTTAACGATTGCCGTATCGTTAAAACTAATCAGAGCGATTCGATTCGGAACGTTAATTTTAGTTTCTTGAATCGCTTTAAGCGCGCCAACTGCCATCGGATCATTTGCTACAAAGATTCCATGCGGCATACGGTCACCAAGCGTCGCAATTGCCTTTTTCATCGCGTTATATCCTGACATCGAGGTGTAGTCGCCAGCAAATATAAATTCTGGATGATAAAGGTTTTGTTGACGCAAGTTACTTTCAAAATAGAATCGCCGTAAGTCCGGAACAATTTGTCGGTCCGTTGTTTTTTCAGTTCCTGCTAACATACCAATATCGTTAATGCCTTCGCTAACAAATTCTGAAATAACCGAACGCACCGCATTTTCAAAGTCCGGTACTAAGCAATCGTAACCGGCAGCCAAACTATCGTAATCAACAAACACAATATTAGAAGTTACTAACCGCAATGCTTGAACTTGCGAATCACTAAATTTTCCAATCGCGATGATGCCCGTAACATCGCGAGGAATTTCTTCCATATTATTTTGATAAACCGGAACCGTCTGTAGTCCCTGTTGTTGAGCTGCTCGTTCGATTTCCATCCGAATCGCCATGTAATACAAATCATCCAATTCCTGCGTAAGAGAATACCATTGAACAACAGCTACTCGTTGTACTTGGTTATTGCGTGCTCGCTTATGCTTAGTATAGTTAAACTCTTCGGCAGTGGCTAACACTCGCTGACGTGTCTTTTCATTTACAGAAAGCGTCACATCATTATTTAAAATTCGCGATACAGTCGCAATAGAGACCCCTGCTTTATCCGCGATATCATGTAATGTTACTGCCATACTGCTTCAGCGCCCCTTTCTTCATTTTAGGTTAAAACTATTTTAAGGCATCAACGAATCGTTGCCAACCTTCATTTCCAGCTGCATCATCCTTAAAGACTCCCGCATTTTCTAGAACATTGGCAAAGACATTAGCCAGTTCCTGTTCCATAACCTCATCGACATTATCCGCGGTGAGATTAATCCTTGACTGAACTTCTTTTGCCCATGAAAGATGACTATCTGCAATCTTATTTTCAGCGCCAAGCCAAAACTTCTTGACTTCATTTAATTCATCTTTGAGCCGCGCCGGTAAGATTGCTCGACCCATCACTTCAATCAAACCAATATTTTCCTTTTTAATGTGCCATAGTTTTTTATGTGGGTGGAAGATTCCAAGCGGATATTCATCATTAGTATTATTATCCCGCAAAACTAAATCGAGAACAAACTTATCGCCCTCCCGATGCATGATAGGGGTAACAGTATGGTGCCGCGTCTGTCCATCAAAAGCTTTAATGTTAAGACTTTCATCACTATATTGATCCCATACCTTAATAATATGTGTACCCAGATCAATTAGTTGCTCAGTATCTGTGCTAGTTAAACGAATATCGCTCATTGGCCAGTTAACAATTCCCGCATCAACAGCTGGATATTCAGCAAAGTGTAATTCTTTCTTAATGGAGGCTTTCATCATTGGGAAAATATGCTTCCCACCTTGATAGTGCTCATGAGCAAGCATTGAACCACCAACAATTGGTAAATCAGCGTTACTTCCAACAAAATAGGTTGGGAATTGCTTTTCAATTTCAACTAGGTTAATTAAAGTTTGCCGATTGATCTCCATTGGTTCGTGCTTACTATCGAGGAAGATACAGTGTTCATGGAAGTAAGCGTATGGCGAATACTGGAATCCCCATTGTTGCCCACCTACTGTTATCCGAATAATACGGTGGTTGCTTCGTGCTGCTTGTCCAAGGCGTCCCTTGTAACCTTCATTCTCCATGCAAAGGGCACATTGTGGGTACTTCTTGGCGGTATCATGAGCAGCTGCTGCAATTGCTTTGGGATCCTTTTCCGGCTTTGAAAGATTGATGGTAATTTCAAGATTGCCGTACTTAGTTGGTTTATCAAAGACAACATTCTTCTTGATAGCAGCTACTTTAACATAGTCATTGCTAGTACATAGGTGATAGAACCAATCAGTTGCAGTGGCTGGAGATTGTTGATACTTTTCCCAGAATTTATGATTAACTACTGATGGCGTTGGAGTCAGCAAATCATAAAGCTGATCGTTTAAGATTTCTTTAGCAGTTTGACCATCATCAATTTTGCCGCGTTTAACAGCTAAATCAACAAGTTGGCTCACAACTGGTTCATCATCTTTAGCTTCAACATCTTCATCACCAACAAAGCCCCGAATCTTGTTCAAGACATAGATCCGGTCGAGTGGTTCATAAGTTCCACTAGCAATTACTTGGTCAGCAAACTTTTCCATTAACTTCATTTTCTCATTCCCCCACTAAAATACTATTAAAGCTTATGTGGTCCATCAACAACTTCAGCATCATAGAAACTGGCATCGTAACCAATCTTGTCCCGGTAGATCTTTCCAACATTCTTTTTGAAGTTTTCTGCTTCTGACTTCTTAACAATGGCAATCGCACTGCCGGCAAATCCACCGCCGACCATTCGAGCACCAAGGCAGCCTGGTTGATCCCATGCGTTTTCTGCTAAGGTGTCAAGCTCTTTACCAGTCACTTCATAATCATATTTAAGTGATACATGAGAAGCATTGATCAGACGGCCTAATTCTTCAAGATCGCCCTTTTCCATTGCATCAATGGCTTTCTTTGTCCGTTCATTTTCACTAACTGCATGACGGGCACGACGAATCAGTGTGTCATCATCAATTAAGTAAGTGTATTGATCAAATGTATCGGAGGCTAATTCACCAAGTTTGTTAATATCAAGCTTCTTGTTAAGACGCTTAACTGCTTCTTCACATTCTTGGACCCGTTCGTTGTATTTGGAACCAGCTAAGGAGTGGTTCTTATTAGTACTCATGATAATGATTTCATAATCGCCAAGTTCAAGTGGCAGATACTTATATTCAAGCGTGTTGCAGTCAAGATAAATTGCATTATTTTCTTTACCCATTCCGACAGCAAATTGGTCCATGATTCCGGAATTAAGACCAACGAAATCATTTTCAGTCTTTTGACCAAGTTTAACTAATTCAATTTCATCAATATCAAGATTAAATTCATCCTTCAAGATATTTCCCATCAACATTTCAATTGATGCTGATGACGATAAGCCTGAACCATAAGGAAGAAAACCGTGGATGTATAAGTTAAATCCGTGATCAATCTTGAAGCCCCGTTGCTTTAGATAAACCAACATCCCCTTAAAGTAGTTAACCCACTTTTCATCTTTAGCATTTTGCGGTTCTGTATCATTAATGTCAAAAGTAATAATCTTACTATCTTCTTCTTTTGCCGAATTAGCTGAGTAAATGGCGACTGTTGTATCTTCACGCGGACCATATACCCCATAGGTTCCAATACTGATCGCACATGGAAAAACATGACCGCCATTATAATCAGTATGTTCCCCGATTACATTAATCCGGCCTGGTGAAAAGAATACATCCTTACCCGGTTCTTTAAATACGTCTTGGTATTCAGCTAAAAATTGTTGCTTATCCATCAGCATAACCTCCATACATCAAACAAACATTAGTAAACTTTTACTAAATACAATTTACTACTTTTTAATCACCTCGTCAATAAGCGCTTACAAATAATTCATCACAACAAAGAAAACGATTACACCAAAGTAAGTTTGATAAACATAATATATTCTTTAATGCTAAACTAGTCTTAAAGAATTGGAGGATTCAAATGAAGAAATATCAACCAACTGATCTAATTAAGTTTGCTTCACGTACCGGACGCTGGACTATTAAAAAGCTTGATAATAGTCCCACTTTATACACTACTAACCTTGGAAGCTACCTCCGTTTTAAGGTTTCAGATGCTAAAAAGTGTCAAATTACTGTTTTGCCAAATCAAAATTCCCTATCTCCTAGCCAAGTGTTTGCTTTTCGAATTGATGGCGGAAAGTGGCAACGGGCACAAGCTAGCTTAGAAAAAATTGATATTCCACTTGATTCGACATTACATACCATCGAAATAATGGCAGCCGGTAATACTGATATTGACGAAGTGTGGCAAGGTAATGAAGGCTTTGCAATTAAAAATATTTATCTCGATAGGGGCGAAATTACGGCAGCCCCCCAGCGACCTTTGATCAACTTTATTGGTGATTCAATTACGGCCGGTTGTTGGGTAGTTGGGAACCATCCTGCTGCTGACTACCGACCAGAAACTAACTATGCGGGAATTTGTGCAGATCTGCTTAATGTCGATAGTGTTCGAATAGCCTACTCTGCTGGGGGAGTGTTAAGACCTGCTACTGGCGGGGTCCCAACTGCCGATGTCTTTTTAGGAAAAATTGACAATCAGACATTATGGACGCCTAATCACCCTGATCTCAACGTGATTAATTTAGGCGTTAATGACCGTCGTTTCCCTCTAACTCAATTTATTGCCGCTTTCGATCTTTTTATCCAGCAAGTTAAGCTAACTTTTCCTCATACTCCCTTAGCAATCATAATTCCTTTTAGTCAGACCTTTGCTTCTGCGATCCGCACAATTGCCACTAAACATGACTGTTCGATAATTGAAACTAAAACTTGGCACCATAGCTTTACTGATGGGCTCCATCCTGACCAAGCGGGCGCTATTAATGAAGGAAAAATGCTTGCACAAGCTTTACAACCGCTTTTACCTCAATTCAGTGTACAATAGTAGTAAGAGTTAATACGAGGAGGATTCTCATGGCTAACCAACGCTTACTTCCAATAAAGAATGGGTACAACTTTCGTGATCTTGGAGGTTATCCCACAGCAGATGGTCATCAAATAAAATGGCATCGTCTTATTCGTACTGGTTCACTTGCTCGTTTAGATCAAAATGATCTCACCGTTTTAGATAATATTCCTATTTCGCTCGATATTGACCTCCGCGCTCCCGACGAAGTAAAGAAAGATCCTGATCGAGTGCCTTCCCAAGCAAAATATTATCATTTACCTGTTTTCGAAGCCGACGAAACAGACGCCTCGCATAGTGATGAGGAAATCGCCGCACAGATGCAACAGCCAGGAAACGGTTATCACCATATGATTGATGTTTATCACCGAATGACCACGGCTGCTTCAGCTAAGCAGGCTTACCAGAAATTATTTAATCTCTTATTGAATAATGAACGCGGTGCCTTGCTATTTCATTGTACTGCTGGTAAAGATCGGACAGGAATGGCTGCTTATCTCATCCTCAGTGCCCTTGGCGTTGAGCAAAAGATTATTATGGAAGATTACCTGCTAACGAATACTGTTACTCAGGATTTTCGTAATCACTGGCTGCAAGATATGCGGAATCATGGAGCCAGCGAGGCACTAGTGACAAATCGGGCTGCCCTTGCCTCAGTAGCTCCTGATTACTTAAATACAGCAATCAAAAATATTACCCAGACTTATGGAAATATTAATCAGTATCTCAACAACTGCCTTGATATTACTCCTACCGAAATAAAAGATTTACGAAAATTGTATTTAGATTAGGCTCGATTATAATTGTCTTATAAGGAGGAATTTTTATGCAAATCTCAGTACCATTAGTTAATGGGATGTTAGCAGATGAATATGGTAAATATGCGCCAGCAGCTGATATGCTAGCTGACCATCCAATTAAGTCATTTCCAATTAAAATTACCGACGCACCAGCAGATACAAAGACATTTGCAATCGTCTTTATTGATTATGACTCAACACCTGTCTGTGGTTTTACTTGGATCCACTGGTTAGCTGCCAACATTCCAGCAACGTTAACAGATATTCCTGCAAATGCTAGTCGAGAATTAGCAGATAAATTTGTGCAGGGGAATAATAGCAATGCCGGCTCGTTGGTTAATGGAAACCCATTGATTACTAGTGGTTATGTGGGTCCACAACCTCCCGACAAAACTCATGATTATACTTTAATGGTGTTTGCGTTAGACGATACTCTACCCTTAGAAAATAAATACTGGCTTAATGACTTTATCCACGCGGCCAAGGGTCATATTCTAGCAAAAGCACAAATCGATTTGCCAAGTCGTGCATGAGGAGGAACTTATAATGGAAACAAGAATTTTCTTTAATCCAGGCGATTCAGTCGCTAATATTCATGACTATAATGAAGCTGTTCGAAAGGGACAAATTTTTAAACAAGCACGTCACAATGACGAACTTGTCATCGCCAAAGATCCTAACGATAAAGAATACGCAATTTTTTACGCTAAGGATGCCTTACCAGCTGAGCACGAAAAATCAAAGCCCTACGAAATTAAAAATCGGCTTTAAAATAGAAAATGACTCGCGGAAATTTCCACGGGTCATTTTCTATTTCGATAAAAATCTTAACGACCACCAACAATTTTAGCTGTCGCATTTTCAAGCCGTTCAATTAATGAATCAGCATCGTTCTTAAAGTCATCAATAAATGAGCTCGATTGTGGTTGAATGCGTCCTGCTTCATCACCCATAATATCCGTAACGACTAGGTCATCCCCATCCCACTTCACATCATCGTAATGACCTTCAAGAGCTTCATCAAAAAATGCTTGGAGTATATCCCGAACAGCATTTTGAATAACAGTCTTTTCGTCAACTTGCTCACCACGTACTTGATGTTGAGCCAGCTGCATTGCTACTTCTTCCATATTTTCTGGAATTTCAACGCTCATTATGGATTCCTCCTCTTAAAAAATTAATGGCGACGTAATTTCCGCCGAGCCTTTTTACTAAACTTGATTCCTTGAAGGGACTTCTTTTTCCGCTTTAATTGTGAATCAATTTTGTTATCGCTACGCTTAGCCACTTGTTGCTTTTGTTGCATTTCGCGTTGACGCTTGAGCAGGCGTTTACGTTCATATTCGCCCCATGGATTCAATAGGCCACGCATAAAGTCAGCAACTTCCTGCTTATGATCGTCCATCCACGCTTCTGCTACATCTGCATCATCAGTATCGATACCATTACTATTGATGAATGATAAAACTAATTGAGTTTCACGCTCATCACGATTTAATGAGGCAAGCATGTCTTCTGATGGTTGCATATTAGCAATTGCCTTTAAGCCCAACTTGTATTGATCCATGTTGATGTAATCATTTTGCTTCAAGTATTCAAACAAGGCCTGCGCGCTCGGTACGATGTTATGAATTTGCTTAATTGAAATATGTGGATCTAATGGCATCATCATGCCCAATACGCGTTGCAAGTTGCCGAAAGTCCATTGACCTGGATATTCATTGCATTCTTGAACCATTAATTCCAAGAACTCTTGCACAACATAGTTCAATTCAACATCATCTAATTCAAGATTATTGAATTGGGAAGCTGACTTAATAGCTTGTTGGACATTCGCTAATAAGTCCTTGAACTTCTCCGGTGTCCACGTAATTTCTTTTTTAGCAGGACTAGCTTGAACCGGGGTTGCTTCTGCTTCGTCATTTTCCGCATCCCCATGTAATTGTGCCCATGTCTTATGTGCTTTCCGACACTCGTTCATCTTTGTCCGTTGTTCTTCCATTGCTTTTACAACTTCCGCAAGATTTTCAACTTTCAAAAATTCTTGATAAGCTCGCAAAACTGGAACAACCGCAATTCCAAATTGATTAGTTAGTGCTGGATCAGCGATAAATTCCCCGACCATGACCGCTTTTACTGCTTCTGGTGTCCAAGTAGTATCGGTCAAATGCTGATCATTTGCCATTTGGTTATTAAAACGCGTCAAAATATCCTGTGCATGCTTTTGCTGATTAGCAGATAACTGACGATAGTTGGACGAAGTAAGAAACTGGTTAATATGTTGTTCTTGTTCGTTCATTATCTATATATCCTCCGTCTCCAAATTGAATTTTCCTTTCTATCATATCATAATTATATCTAGTAAATATAACAAGATTGCTAATATACAAGGAGAAACTATACCAATGCAACGAAAAAAGATCCAAGAAGCAATGAAAAATGTCTATTTTCAAAAAATGACTGCAAATGGCTATCATGAAATTGAAGAACAAATTGCAAAATTACAACAGCAAAGACCTGCAAAAATTGAACAATTAAAAGCAGCCCGTGCGCTTGGTGACTTATCCGAAAATACAGAATATAGTACTGCTAAGCGTGAATTACGCCACCTTGAGAGCAGGATTCGGTACCTCAATAAACAGCTTCAATATGCTGAAATTGTGACCCCCAAGAATGATCACACTATTGATTTAGGGACAACCGTGATAATTGAATTTGAGGATGACCATGAACAAGAAACTTATCATATTGTGGGAAAGCAGGAAGCTGATCTTGCCAAACAAAAAATCTCCTTTGATTCTCCCCTTGGTCAAGCCCTTCTTCACAAAACAGCTGGGACCACTGTAACTGTTGAAGCGCCGCAATCTTCATATAAAGTTAAAATTGTTAAAATTGAATTATAGTGTTGATAAGTCATTCGATATTTCGTAATCCGCTAAAGGAAATTTTTAAATTTATTATTTTCAACGATAGGGTTAATTTTCCGCCCTTCAATTAATCTAAGCGACTGATTAAATAAAATTTTGGGTATTGCATCCCTGATTTTGACCCGGTATACTATTAAACGTTGCTTTTTCACATCCACAATATCTTGTGTTACTAGCCGGCAGTAACCACAAAATTGCACAACATATAGTAGAGGGAGTTAGATTAATGATTAGCGATTATTTTAAATTTCTTGCCCACCAATTAAAGGGCTGGCCACAACAAAATTATTACCTATTCTTTTTCAGTCTTGGCTGTCAGGTAATGACTTTAGTTAGTGCTCCAATAACGTGGGTAACTGTCATTACATTTATTGGAACCACGCTTGGAGTACTTTGCGTTTTAGCAATTAATGCTGCTAAGTCGGTAAATGGTTTCTTAGGTATTTTATCGGCATTATGTTTCATCATTGCTGGTTTTAGTGCTAAAAATTATTTAAGTATTGCCGAACAAATCGCCTATGTTATTACCCTCGATTTACCAGTATTACTTTCCGCAAATTGGAATGTTAACATGGCATCAAAGATCCGTAAATTCAATGCTCGTTCATGGACGGTTGCCATCATTGCAACAATTATTGTCTATCTCGTTTCTGGTTATTTAATCGGTCATCTTACTGACGATCCACGACCATGGATTGATGCAATCAGCTTTTCCATCAGTCTTTCCGCTGGTGTTATTTGCTTCTTGCGTTTTAACAACCAATATTTCTGGTGGCTTGCATCTGGTCTTGCGCAACTAGTACTCTGGTTTGTTTCTTATAAGCAAGGATCTGCCACTTTAGCAATGGCCGTTAACAGCTCAATTTACCTTATTAATGATGTTCTCGCCTTTACCATTTCACCATGGTACAACGAACGTGAACGCCAACGTCTCAGTAAGGAAGAAGCAGCCTATGCCAAAGAATTGGGCTTAGAATAGATATAAAAACGGGACTGTGACATAAGTTAAGTTACTTTCATAAAAAGCAAATACGCAGTACAACAATGGCCTCTAACGTCCGGCAAAACCGAACGTTAGAGGCCTATTGTTGCTTGCGGGGGCTCGAAAACGAAGTCACGAGTGACTTCTGTCTCGCTCCCTGTTTTTTTGTTTAATATTGTTTATTGTATTCATAAACTAATTCTGGTTCACGACCAGTACGATGATAAGCATTTAATGCATCTATCTGTGCCATTTCTTGGGTGTTAAGTTCAAAATCGTAAATATCAGCGTTTTGGGCAATTCGCTCTTCATGAACTGACTTGGGAATAAAAGAAACACCATTCTGGAGATGCCACCGCAGTATAATTTGCGCGGTGGATTTATTATGAGCAGCAGCAATATCTTTTAATACTGGTTCATTGAGAACTGCTCCTCGCCCTAATGGACTCCAGGCTTGCGTTACTATTTGATGTTGATGATTAAATTGTAATAGTGATTTTTGCGTTAATAGCGGGTGCAACTCAATTTGATCAACAACCGGCATTTCATTTGCTTGGGTTGCTAAATATTGAAGATGAATTATTTGGTAGTTGCTTACACCAATTGACCTAGTCAGCCCTTCTTTTTTCATTTCTTCAAAAGCTCGCCAGGTATCAAAAAATGATCGTTCAATTGGCCAGTGAACAAGCAACAAGTCAACATAATCCATTTGTAATTTACGTAAGGATTCTTTGACAGATTCAATGGCCTTATCGTAACCTTGATTTTCTTCTGCCACTTTAGTTGTCACAAAAATATTATCGCGCGGAATGGCTAATTGCTTAAAAGCCGTCCCAACTTCTTGCTCATTTCCGTATAACTGAGCCGTATCAAAAAGCCGGTACCCATCTTCATATGCCTTTTTGACTGCTTGATTCATTGTCGCTTGGCCATCTACCTTATAAAGGCCAAAACCTTCTTGAGGCATTTTATTTCCATCGGCAAGGGTTAATAGGTTGTCCTTAATATCCATTAAAAATCATTTTCTTTCCTTATCTTTAATCAGTAACTGAGGATTGTCAATATCGAAATTTTCCTTTCTGAACAAACTAATGTATGATGAGTTTAAATCTATTTACGGGGAAACAATTATGGCTAAAATATTTATCGTTGAAGATAATCCTGATATTATCCATTCCACAACTCAAGAATTAAATAAATGGCAACACGACGTCATCACAGTTAACGACTGGCAAAACGTTGCAAATGAAATTCTTGCTACAAACCCAGATCTTGTCTTATTTGATATTACCCTCCCGACGTTCGATGGCTTTTATTGGACTCAAGAGGTTCGTAAACATAGTCAAGTACCGATTATAGTTATTTCTGCGGCTGAAATTGATACCAATGTCATGCATGCAGTGGCCGCGGGGGCAGATGATTATATTATGAAGCCATTTGCAATGACAGTGCTTTTAGCTAAAATTCAAGCTTTGTTACGGCGAAATAAGCAAACGGCTGATGCAGAGGAAATAATGTGGGATCATAATTCATTCAATCCCCTTACTAATATTCTTACAAACGGAAACGGTACTGCCCAGCTCACTCCAACTGAAGGTGCTATGCTACAAGTTTTACTCAGTCACCGTAATAAAACCGTTTCTAAGGAACAATTACTTCAATGGTTATGGCAAGGTGGCAAATACCTTAATGAGAACACCCTTAACGTTAATATTAGTCGGTTAAGAACTAAACTAAGTACAATTGGTTTACGGCAATGCATTCACACAGAACGTGGCCTTGGCTATCGATTGGTGGAAAACAATGAATAAACATTATTTCAAATTATTTTGGCGCTCAATCCTGCTTCCTACTATTGGCTATCTTTTTCTCCTAGGTCTGGTTGGGCTTTTAGTAATTTTATATAATCTTCCAACTGTTTTTTTAGGCGATGTGATTCGCTTTTCTCTTCCCTTTTTTATAGTGTGGCTTATCAGTAGTGGTGCAATTAAATATTATCGATTGCGCCATTTAAATGTTTCTCAGCTCGATAAATTTACTCCTACCAATATGACTGAGGGAAAACTTGTTGAACTATTGCAAGATGAACAAGCAAAAAACATTGACACAATCCGTCAGTTACAAGCAACTCAACACGAACAACTTGACCACCTTGAATTATTTACTCATGAAATTAAAAACTATTTGACAAGTCTTAATGCCGCGGCAGAAAATGCCCCAACTGTCGCAAGTACAGAAGTAAAAAAGAATATCCATCAAGCTAACTATTATCTCAATTTGTTGTTAAATGACGAACGACTAGCAATTAATAATCATGATTACGATTTTCAATGGATTGATATTGCCAACTTAATTAATAATATTTTGCAACAAAATTCTGCGGTCTTCATTCATAAACAATTGATTCCAGAATTAACCGGCTTGGACGGAATTAAAGTTCTCACTGATCGTAAATGGTTGCATTTTTGCATTGAACAACTACTTTCAAACGCAATTAAATACTCATTTCCTAATAGTACAATTAATATTTCCTGGGAAATGAATTCTTTGCGGATCGCTGACCATGGGTGCGGCATCTCAATGAATGATCTTCCGCGAATCCTTGACAACGGCTTTACTGGAAAAAACGGACACCAAACAACTGCTGCTACCGGGATGGGACTGTACCTTGTTAAAAAAGTTACTGAGTACTTAAATTTCAAGGTTAGCATCTCATCAGTTCAATCTCAGGGAACGACAGCTATTCTATCTTTCTTACCAGATAATATCAGATCATCAAACTAATTCTTACAAAACTGTAAGGTTCTGTACACTTCCGTAAGTAGGAAGTTGCACAGAACCTTTTTATAATTAAGACATAATCAAAATTAGTTCTCTACCAGAAAGGAAAATTACTATGACATTATTAAACCTTCAACACGTTCAACGCGTCTATAATCCTAACTCCGCTAATCCAGTAATGGCCTTAAAAGATATTACCTTTAAAGTTGAAGAGGGAGAGTATGTTGCAATTATGGGAGAATCTGGTGCTGGTAAAAGTACCTTATTAAATATAATTGCAACCTTAGAACAAGCAACCAACGGACAGGCAATCCTTAATGGTCAAGATCTCCGGCAGCTTTCCAAAGACGATGCAGCTCGTTATCGGCGGGAACATCTCGGTTTTGTTTTCCAGCATTTCAACTTACTTGACAGTCTCTCAAATCGCGATAACATCTATCTACCACTTGTTCTAGCAAAAACTCCAGTAGCAACAATGGAAGAACGGATCAAGCCCTTAATTGATCGCTTACGTATTAATAAAATTATTGATCGTTTTCCCAGTGAAATTTCTGGAGGCCAGCAACAAAGAATTGCGATTGCTCGGGCGTTAATTACCCACCCTGACCTCCTTCTCGCTGACGAACCTACTGGAGCTTTAGATTCGAATACCAGTAACGAAATTCTTGAACTCTTTGATGAAGTTAATGCTAACGGCCAAACAATTATTATGGTTACGCATAGTGCCGCGGCTGCTAGTCATGCTAAACGTACACTCTTCATTAAGGATGGACGAATCTATCATGAACTCTATCGTGGTGATCTTTTACTTAAAGACTACCAACAACAAATTAGCCAGACAATGATGGCCTTAACGAATGGCGGTGAATAATGATGCTCTTTTTCAAACTGATTAATTCGAGTTTTAAGCGTAATCTTAAAGTTTACGTCCCTTACCTTATATCAATGACAATGCTAGTCGCTATTAACTATATTTTTAAGGCAGTTGAAATTAATCGCAGTCTTAAAGATTTACCAAGCGCGGCGGTTACTAAGGCATTAATGCAGACAGGATCAACTTTTATTATCCTTGTAACACTTGCGTTTATGATCTATGTCAACCGCTTCTTATGGCAACAGCGTCAACAAGAAATGGGCCTTTATAGTATGCTGGGGATGACGAGACGTAACTTACAAGTGTTAACCGTCATTGAAAAGTGCTATCTTTTAGTAATTAGCCTTTTCCTTGGGATTTTATTTGGGGTTATTTTTGATCGACTCGCTTTTCTTGGTTTTGCTCATCTCTTGCAAATCGATCATTTATCCCAACCTTGTATTGAATGGGGCGCTGTGATAAATACAATCGTCATCATTGGTGGCTTTTTCTTAATTTTAATGGTCATTGATCTGATCAAACTATTCCGGCTAAATCCAAATGAATTATGGCATCCCCAACAAACTAAAATCGCGCATCATGGTAAGCTCTTTACTTTTGCCGGACTTTTGGGTGTTGCAGTTCTTGCCTACGCCTATTATCTTACAATTACGGTTAAGCCGCGAATATCCGCTTTAACAACATTCATGACTGCCGTCTTTTTAGTTGTGATTGGAACATACCTCATTTTTATTGCTGGTAGCATCATTGTCCTCAAACTCCTACAAAAAAACAAAGGGTATTACTATCGCCCTCGCCACTTTATTGCGGTTTCTGGCATGCTGCAACGGATGGAACAAAATGGTGCTAGTCTTGCAACGATCTGTTTACTATGCAGTTCTGTTCTTGTAATTTTATTTACATCCTTAACTATGTATGCCGGCATTAATGATACGGTTAATTCTTTTGCCCCATGCGACCTTACAATTATCACCTCACAGAAACTCACTGCCCAACAAGAATCGACCATCAATTCTGTTGCCAAAAAACACCATGCTCACCTTAATAAGCCCGTTAGTTTTACAACGAGCACTCCGCAATATGGCTACTGGGAAAATAATCGTTTCATCAACCAGGGCAATTTAGAGAAGATGACTAATCAAACTACCAATACAGTCATTACCATGTCAACTGCAACTTATAATCGGATTGCAGATAAACATATTAAATTAGCAGCAAATAAGGCTTTGATTTATTCCCCTGCTAAAGAGCATCGTGGTGCTTTACAGATTGGTTCACAAAAATATCAAGCTACTCCTATCTATAACTTTAACTACTACTTTAATCCAAGTCACGCTATCTACTCACCAATCTTTATAATCACAAATAAACTTCCAGCCAATACTGCCACAATTAACTTTACAGGAATTAATTATCACTTAAATGGCAGTAAGAAAGCCCATCTTAATTTTGAAAATGATCTTCAATACCAGCTCCACTTGCCAAACCAAGCATATTCTTCCCGGACAAACCTTCGCAGTCAATTGACCAGTCTCTATGGCGGAATCGTCTTTTTAGGAATTCTTATTAGCTTTGCCCTGGGAATCACGACAACTGTTGTAATTTACTTTAAACAAATTACTGAAGGTTATGAAGATCAATATCGCTTTAAAACTATGCAACAAGTTGGTTTAAGCGAGAAAGAAACAACCAAGAGTATTCACAGTCAAGTACTGATGGTCTTTATGTTGCCAATCGTTGGTGCAATAACTAATCTTTGCTTTGCGATCCCTGCAATTCGGCAAATTCTAATTCAATTTAATTTCTATAATGTTCGATTGATGGCAATAATTGCTGTCTCAATCACTCTTGTCCTCCTATGCCTTTACTTTGCTATTTACGGATTTACCACCAGGATGTACCGTAAAATCGTTGAGCAAGGTTAAGTACTATAAATTGACATTTCTTATTTTAACGGTTACACTTTAATTACTATAAATAAGTACGGCCGATAAAATGAGGAGATGTCGCTCATGATTTTTATTAACACCACCATCATAGAAAAAATTACAAGCTGTTGCTAAACGACTCACGACAGATTAAACTGCCCTTATTTAGGCGAGATTAACCTATGTTATTGTTTAGTGACAGCTTTTAGTTTGGTTCAAATTATATTGAGGTGATTTCATGACGGCAACTCCATTAAGAATAGGAATTCTTAACTTAATGCATGACAAAGTAGATACTCAACTGCGATTTACAAAAGTACTTTCTGAGGGGCCCTACAATGTAGATGTACAATACTTTTATCCCCAAATGCATTATATGTCTCGCCCTGTCCCTAACCTTGTTCAAGAGATTTCCCAGCCTTTAGATTTAAAACAAGTTGCCACAATGGATGCTTTTATTATCACCGGCGCACCGATCGAACAGCTCTCATTTGGAGAAATTACTTATCTTGATGAGATTCATCAACTAATTGACGTATTAGTTGCCAATAACATACCGCAACTTTACATCTGCTGGGGAGCAATGGCCGCTGCTAACTACCTTTATGATATTCCAAAATTTCAATTACCTGAAAAAATTTTTGGCGTCTTCCACAATTATTTGCGCGCGCAAGATCCCCTTTTAAAAGGATTACCTGATGGCTTTCTTGCTCCTCATGCTCGCTATGCCGAACTTGATATTGACAAGATTATGAAAGATCCACGATTAGTTATTAATGCTGTGACCAAAAATAATCTCTTATTCTCGTTTCGTGCTCGAGAAAAGAACCAATACTTTCTCTTCTCCCATCTTGAATACGGAAAGGACGCCCTTTTAAAGGAATACTTACGAGAACGGAATGCTTATCCTGGCGTTGAGTACATCAAGCCGCAAAACTACTTTCGCGATCCGCTTCATATGAAAGATCCTGAATTTAGCTGGGCAACTACTCAACGAGTATTCTTTGATAATTGGCTTCATTCAGTTGCGGACCACATAGTTACACAACAATTTGTAAAGGAGTAATTAATATGACGAAAATCACTAATTCAATCGTAAATTTAATCGGTAATACTCCGATTGTTAAATTAAATCGCGTTGTTCCTGAAGATGCAGCAGACGTTTATGTAAAACTTGAATTCTTTAATCCTGGTGGTTCAATTAAGGATCGGATTGCCCTTGCCATGATTGAAGAAGCGGAAAAAGCTGGTAAATTACAAGCAGGTGGCACCATTGTCGAACCAACCTCTGGAAACACTGGCGTTGGGTTAGCAATGGTTGCCGCTGCCAAGGGATACCATCTTGTCATCACCATGCCAGAAACAATGAGTGTTGAACGCCGGAAACTCATGCAAGGTTATGGGGCCGAACTTATTCTTACTCCCGGTGCCGACGGAATGAAAGGTGCAATTGCAAAAGCAGAAGAACTAGGTAAGGAAAAAGGTTACTTTATGCCAATGCAATTTGATAATCCAGCAAATCCAGTAATTCATGAAGAAACTACAGGAAAAGAAATTCTTGAAGCATTTGGCGATGATATTCCTGACGCATTTGTTGCTGGTGTTGGTACTGGAGGAACACTTACTGGGGTTGGTCATGCATTGAAAAAAGCTGATCCTAATGTTCAAATTTATGCTCTTGAACCAGTAGAATCTCCAGTATTAAAAGAAGGAAAAGGTGGCAAGCATAAGATTCAAGGTATCAGTGCTGGCTTTGTTCCGAAAGTTCTTGATACTAATGTTTACGATGAGATCCTTGAAGTTAAGAGCGATGACGCTATTGCAACGGCACGTGAAGTCGGGCATCAAGAAGGAATTCTTGTTGGTATCTCGGCTGGTGCTAATATCAAAGGTGCGATTGAAGTTGCTAAAAAGCTTGGTAAGGGTAAGCAAGTTATTACTGTTGCTCCTGATGGCGGTGACCGTTACCTTTCAACAGAATTATTTAATTATTAAAAATTAAAAAAGGAAAGAGACTAAGATATTTTTAGTCTCTTTCCTTTTTTCTATTGACCGCGACCTTACGTTATTAGCTACACTTACTAGTATGAAAGGAGGGAATAGCATGTATACAACGGGTCAATTAGCAAAAAAATGTAATGTTTCAATCAGAACAATCCAATATTATGACCGCCGTGGGTTGCTTCATGCTAAACGAACTGAAAACGGATTGCGCCATTATAATGATCAAGACCTTAAACAACTTCAAGAAATTCTAATTTATAAACAACTAGGATTCAGCTTAAAAGATATTCAACAGATTATTAATGACACTGGCAATAATACCCTAAAAAGCCTAATTGTTAACCAACGAAGAAAAATCAAGCAGGAAATTAAAGATGCTTCAGAACAATTAGCAAGTTTATCTCAATTAGAAACTTTTTTGAATAAACATTCTGATTTCCCAGGAAATATTAGTCAAAGTATTTTTGATAAGATCAAAAATACAAAAAAGTTAAAACAGCTACGAATTAAATTGCTTCTTATTGGTATCACTATCGACTTCATTCTTTGGGGGGAGCATTCTTTACTTTCTTTTTTACCAAAAGAATTTACTATGGGGCCTGCTAGGTCTCCTTATTACTGTTATATTAGTTTGGTATAGTACCATAAATTATTATCATCATACTTGCTATATTTGTCCTCATTGTTCTCATCAGTTTAGGGTATCGCTTAGTAAGTGGCTCTTTGCACACCACACTCCTAATACGAGATACCTTACGTGTGACAACTGTCATCAAAAAAACTATTGTATTGAAGACTATTATTAACAAAAAATGACTAAGGTCGCACAGTTGCTGAACCTTGGTCATTTTATATTTTATAATATTGGTGAAAGCAAGCGCGAGAAGTATTGCTTGAATTTCTGCCACTTTGATTGATTAGCAAAATACTCAGGCGTAAGTAACGTACTCTTTTTCATATCATTTTCAAAGTCTTGCTTTAATTGCGCTGTTAGTTTTTCATTGTACGCGAATGCATTGACTTCAAAATTAAGTCTAAAACTACGGTAATCCGTATTTGCCGAACCAACAGAAGCAATGTTGCTCCCACTAACCATCGTTTTTGAATGGATGAAACCATTATTGTACTTGTAAACTTTTACCCCATTATTCACTAAGTATTTAGCATAATATTCCGTTGCCCGATAAACAAATGGGTGATCGGGCATGCATGGGATCATAATTCGTACGTCAATTCCACTTCTTGCGGCAATTACTAATGCTTCCAGCACTGAATCTTCTGGAATAAGGTAGGGCGATTGAATATAAACATATTTTCGTGCTGAGCTAATAATTGATTCATATCCCCGTCGAATTGAATAATTTTCATTATCCGGTCCAGAAGATACGATTTGCATTGGAACCTCATCTTGATCGCCATCTGGTGCAACCAGTTCAAAATTCTTAAATTCTTTTTCAAGGTCAATTTTCTTTTTATGAGTTTTCCGACAGGTTGTATTCCAGTCCATCGCAAACCGCACCGTCATCATCATCGTTGCTTGTCCGACGACACGGAGGTGGGTATCACGCCAATAACCAAACTTAGGATCTTCGCCAAGGTATTGATCACCGATATTGAATCCACCAATGTAACCAATCTTGCCATCGATAATAGCCAGTTTACGGTGAAGATGATAGTTTAACCGTGGCGTTTGAAAATAAGCTTTGGCAGCAGCAATAAATGCTTGTGCTTCTCCACCCAACTCTTCTAAATGCTTAAAAAATTTGAAAGTAGTCCCATGAGACCCACTTAAGTCATAGAGAACACGGACTTTTACTCCCCGTGCAGCTGCATTTTCTAAGGCTACCAACACTCGCTTCCCTAGATTATCAGCATAAAAGGAATAGTATTCAATATATACATGATCAGTTGCATGATTTATATCATCAATTAACTTATCAAACTTCTTTTTCCCATCAATAAATACGTGAACTTTATTATTAAAGGTTACTACTGAATCATTCAAACTCAAAAAAAGGTTAACCAACTGGCGATCACGCGACAACCGGCTTCCCTTTGGCATTAATTCATGTTCTTCACTTAGCTTTCGTTGCTTTTCAAGATATTTGGTCCGTAGTTGTTTTTGTTCATCTTGGATACTGAATATCTCATCATGGGATAATTGTCGTCCCACAAAAAGATACAGGATAAATCCAACTACTGGCAAAATAGTTAAGACTAATAGCCAGGCCCAAGTTGATGCAATATCCCGACGACTACGAAAAACAGTCCATACTGCAAAAGCAATGTTAATTAACCATAGGACTTCAATAATGCGGCGAACAACATCCCATGTCCAAACAATATCCATAATTTAATAATCTCCCTAGTAGTATTACTGATTCATTATAGCCATTATTTGCTTACTTTTCAGCAGGTTCAGAGATTATTTTCGGTAAAAACGACGAAGAACTAGAGATAAGCCGATCGCTAAAAGTCCGTACACTGCACCTACATAGCCAAGCATCGTTAAATTAGCAAAGTTAACAGTCGTCGAAGCCGTAAAGGATCCAAGTGAAATCCCAACATTAGCAAAAATTGAAATTAATGATGTTGCTAAAGCTAATGACTGCGGATATTCTTTTTCTGCCACACTAATAAATACCAGTTGAATAGTTGTTCCATATATAATTACAACGACACAAAGAGCTGCTAGAACAAGCATTCCTGTAATCTTATTTCCTAATGCAATCGCAAGAACAAGACTTAAGATTGTCATGAGAATAAAGACAATCGGCAGTTTCTGAACCCCATTGTGACTCGCAACGATTCCAGCAATTTCGTTACCAATAATACTCATTACCCCTAAAAGAAGCAGCAGCCAATTTAGACTAGTTAAGCTAAAGCCCATCACAGTAGTAATTAGCGGCCGAACATAAGTATAGAAAGTATACTGGAGGCTTAAAACAGCCACCGTGATTCCAATTCCTAATAAAACACGGTGATCTTTTAATAACGCTAACTGTTCTAAAATGCTCCCTTTAACTTGAGGTGTATCACGAGGAGTAAGCCAGACTAACAATGCAAACACAATTAATGTTAATCCCGAAATGATCCAAAAACTATCATGCCATGAAAGTAACGTAGCAATTGTTGTACCAAGTGGAACTCCGATGACCGATGCAATACTAAAACCTGCACCGACCCACGCTAAAACCATTGGCCGCTTGTCCATTGGTGTAATTATACTAACTAACAAGTTAATTAATGAAATAATGGTTCCAGCGACGGCAGCAGTAATAATTCGCGCAAATAGGAGCCAGCCAAGTGTTGGTGCTATTGCAGTTAAAGTATTACCAATAAAAAAGACGGTCATTAATAGCATAAGAAGCTTATATCGATTCCAATTGCTAGTTAAGGTAGTAATAATTGGCGTACTAATCGCATAGACTCCTGCAAAAGCTGTCACCAAAAAACCAACTGTGGAAAGTGGAACATGATAACTCCGTGCAATATCTGATAAAACCCCCACAACCATAAACTCATTACATCCCAGCATAAATGCAACAAGAATAAAAGTGAACGATCGTAATGTTGTGTGCTTCATAATAAACCTCCTTTTAAAACAAAAAATTTTCTGGAAAAAGTCAATCCAGAAAATTATAAACGTTTAACAATTGATTTCCAATAGTTTTGAACTATTTAGCTTAATAAAGTTGTGATTGATAAGCAGCAAAGGTTTTATCATCAAAGCAAACCATCATTACTTGATCAACATAATTGGCAGTCGGGAGAAAATCTTTAATCGTCTTAATCGCAATTTTTGCTGCCCTTTCAAGCGGGAAAGCATACACTCCTGTACTGATAGAAGGAAAGGCAACCGTCCGACATAAATGTTTATCAGCCAACAGTAAGCTATTGTGATAAGAATTGGCTAACAATTGATCTTCCCCATTATCACCACCATGCCAAATCGGTCCAGGCGTGTGAATAATAAACTTAGCTGGCAAGTTAAAGCCGCCAGTTATCCGTGCTTCTCCCGTTGGACATCCATGAAATTTTTCACAGGCGCCATATAACGCTGGACCAGCTGCTCGATGAATTGCACCATCAACACCACCGCCACCCATTAAAGTTGTATTAGCAGCATTAACGATTGCATCAGCTTTTATTTTGGTAATATCTCCTTTGATCACGTTGATTTGCGGCATTATTTAGCCCTTCTTTCTTTAAATTGCGGAAATAGCCAGACAATACAAGTTAAACATAACGCTGCCAATACATTTCCTGTTAACGCACCGAAGATATATCCAATTCCATTGTCATTTATTGGGACATTGACCGGAAATGTTAATCTTACTTCTAATAGCGTTATAATCAGCCACGTTATCCAAAATCCAGGCTTATTTTTTATTTTAGACCAGTCAGCATAACTGACTAATATAATAAAATTGGAAACAATAACAAAAGAAATAATCGTAAATACCGGTTTTGGTAAGTAATTACTTAACAAAGGTAAAATTGGTTTTAGTACTATAACTACAGCGCCAATAATATTCAAAAAATAACAAAGAACAAAAATTTTATCTACTCGTTTGTTCATAGTGTGCTCTTCTTTATAGTTATTTATCATTTCATGATCCTCCCGTAATAAATCATCCAAACTAACATGGTAGAGATCACTTATTTGAACCAACATAAAAATATCAGGATAACTCCGACCATTTTCCCAACTAGAAATTGTTTTACGCGAGATCAATAATCGTTCTGCTGCATCCTGCTGAGTCCATTCTTTTTGACGACGATATAATTTCATTTTATCGGCAAATTTCAATAAGTTCTCCTACCTTCAATTAAATTTATTTCCCGGGAAATTAACTATGCTTAAACTTTACCGAAGAAGGCGAAGTTTGTCACGCTAAGAATCATAGCAAACAAAAAGGCTGGAGAAAATTCCAACCTTCTGCGAATATTAATTTACCAAATATGAACCCGATCTTCTGGCGCCCGGTACATTTCATCCCCAGGCTTAATATCAAATGCCGTATAGAAGTCATCGAGATTTTCTGCTTGAATATTAGCACGCAGTTTTTGCGGTGCATGAACATCAATTGAAAGCAGTAATTGCATGTACTGTTCAGTTGCCTTCATTCGCCAAATAGTTGCCCAGTTAATAAAGAATTCTTGGGCATTGAAGTCTGCTTCAGTTTTTGCTGCTTCAAGTGCACAACTAAGGCCTCCTGCATCAGCAATGTTTTCAGAAACCGTGAGCTTCCCGTTTACCTTTTGCCCAGCAAATGGGATCCCATCAAATTCTTCAATCATCTTTTGAGCTAATTGCTTAAAGTGTGCAGAATCTTCATCTGTCCACCAGTTATTAAGATTTCCAAACTCATCAAATAATGACCCGTTGTTGTCAAAGGCGTGAGAAATTTCATGAGCGATTACTGCGCCAATTCCACCATAATTTTGGCTGCTGCTTTGCTTCAACGAGTAGAACGGCGCCTGTAAGATTGCCGCTGGGAATACAATGATATTCTTAAATGGGTGGTAGTAAGCATTGACTGTGGCCGCACTCATTTCCCACCGCATCCGATCAACAGGTTTATTCCAACGACTGAATAATTCTTTATTAGCCGTCACTGTTAATTGATTTAAGTTTGCAATCAATGATTCCTCTTCATCAACCTTAAATTGATCATAGAGAGCGGGAATTTTATCTGGATATCCGACTTGAATGCCCAGTTTATCAAGCTTAAGAATAGCCTTATCACGAGTATCCTTACTAAGCCATTGATTATTGGTCAAGCGTCCCTTATAGACTTTAATCATTTGCTCAACCATGTGATGCACGTCTGCCTTAGCTTGTGGTCCAAAGTACTTCTTCCCATAATAATCCCCAGCTACTTGGCTAAACATGTCACGTGCTAGATAGAACGCAAATTTACGCTGACTAACTGGTTTCTTGCTTCCAGAAAGTGCTCGACCATAACGTCCATTGATTTCACGCATTTCATCATCAAGGTAACTAGCATTTTCGCGAATAACACGAATTAATGCCCAGTTTTTAAAGAGCTCAAAGTTATCTTGTAAGATCTTATCCAGGGCCTTAAAGTATTCCGGTTCTGTCACAATTACCTTTTCCGGTTCTTCCCCAACTAACTGCTTAATTATTGCCGCAATATCAAGTTGGTCAGTCGCACTGGCTAGTTCTGCAACCGTTTGTGGATTATACATCTTACTGTAATCAGCCGCTTCTTCCGCACTCTTTACATTTGGCGCAAGAAGGGCATCGAATTTGATTGCATCATCAATAATCTTTTTTGCTTCTTCTTTGCTATACCCCAGCTTATCCATCAAGGCTTCCACCATTGAAGACCATAGTTGGAGTAGTTGATCGTGCTGAGCCTTCTTTTCTGCTTCATAGTAGCTCTTATCAGGTAAAATGAGCGACGGTGATGAGGCAAACAAAGCATAAACAGTCGCATTCTTCATATCAGCGTCAATATCAAAACTAATTGGTGAAGGCATCCCCGCTAAAATCCAGTTCTTCCATTGAGATTGGTAATCTTCATATGAATTAAGATTCTCCACGCTTGCTAACATCCGTTTAAGCGGTTGTGGGCCAACCTTCTTCCGCCAATCAAACTTTTTAGCGAGGCGATATAGCTTAATCATCTCATTAAACCGAGAATCATCAGACTTTTCCTTCCCCGCTGCATAGGCATCAAAGTCATCCATTAGCTGCTTGTCAATCTCATCAACGAGGTCATTGAAGCCCCCAGTAGCTGGCTTATCATCAGGAATCTTCGCCGTCTTTAGCCATTCCCCGTTCACTGCTTCGTATAAGTCGTCTTTAATTAATTCGTTATTCACTGCCATGTGCAGGGCCTCCTTAAAAGGTTACATTACTTACTATTATACTATGCTTACTAGGAATTCATGTAAATTTGCTTCAATCTATAAAAGGACTTAATAAAGTTTTCCGGGCACTTTCTGAAAACCATGAGTCATGTTGCATCAGTAATTGATTTACTTCCTGGTAACTGCTTAAGTCAAGCTTTCCTTTAATCAATCCAGCAATTTGGAGCTGCCGAGCAAATTGAACATCTGCCGACTGGAGAACATTTCGAAAGATCGGCTGCTCATCTGGATCCCACCGTTTATTAAGAAGACCGATTGCTCGCTCATATTCCTTGCTATGGGTAAGTACCTTTTGCATGGCCTGTGGATTTAAAATTGTCGTCATCAATTATCCCCTCATTTCTAATACTCTTCCCGGTGGCTCTTTAACTGATAATTGATTAGCCTTTGTCATCATTAGCCAATAAACATTTTGATAATGATAATTATTGATTCTTTCCTCTCCCCACCCATCAGTAATAATTATAATTATACGATTACGTTTAGTGAGGTGGTGCTGATGGAGATAGTCAAAAATACACTGAAAACTTGTACCCCCGCCACCGGTTCGTCTAAAATCAATTTTTTTACCATCATGTAGTTTTTGCTTGGCAGTCACCTGGGCATCAAACGAGTAAACGCTAGCTGTCAGTTTTGTTTTCTTAAGCATCTTTTCAAGCGTCGTTAGTGTTTGACTGATTTCTTGGTCGGTAACTGATCCAGAATTATCAACAAAAATGTCAACAGCCGGATCCAATCTCGTAACTTTGCCAGGCAAATCCATTCTTAGTGGCTGTCGACGATTAAAGCGAGCATGCGACTCAACTTGTCCTCGTGCAAGTAATCCAAACTGCCGCCTAAGAATCTGCCGCCAATCAACTATTCTGGTTTGGCAAGTTTTTTTCAACTGTGATTTTATGTTACCCGGTAATAACCCACGATCTCGTTGCGGGGTTTGTTTCCAAGAACGATTCAAAATCTGCTTAATATTCGCTAAGCGTACGACTTGATTGCTGACCTGCTGACTTGTCTTAGGTTCCTGCCAGCCGTTATGAGTATCGGCTGTTTTAACTTTATCTGCCGTTGCATTTTCCTTTTGTTTGCTGCCATTCAATTTAAGGCCTGACCGATGTAATTTTTCTTGCTGTTCAGCAGGTAGCTGTTCTAATATATTGAGATAATCCTGCGAATCTAATTTTGGCATTAGTTTTTGACGAAGCACTTTCTCCAATTGGCTAAGGGTTACTGTTCCCTGGGGTGGCTCAGTTAAGTACTGGTTTACCGCTACATCGGTTGCAATCTGGACTAAATCTCGATGAGGATAAGAAGCATAACGTAATGGATGCATCCAGATAAGATGAAGGGCTTCATGTTCTAATAAACTTCGAAGTTCATCATTACGAACGTGCGCTAACTTTTCTGGATTAATAACCAGTACAAGGCGATTGTCTTCCCACCTCAATCCCATCATTGCGGGTAACTGTAAATCATTCTCTCGTGGAAGCTGTAACAACACCTCACCAAAAAGTCGTTGTTTTTGTAGGATGCTAATAATTGCCTCCTTAATCCGTTGCGCGGACGTTACATGATTATCGCTTCCGTCATTTTGATGTAACCGTACCAGGAAGTCACCTAAACTCATCGATTATCACCACGCGTCGCAACCTCCGCGAAATATTGATAAAGTTGCGCTACAGAGCCTTGGGGATGTTTGATGGCTTGCTCATACATTACTTGCAAGAGGTCAACGAAATCTTCACCAATTGTTTGAACAATCGCATACTGCCCATCCTCACTAACTAATTGGAGATACTTAATAAATAGAGTTGCCTCTTCTGCAGATGCCAGCTTAGGACTTAGCCATGACCGTAATACTTGAATTTTGGTTGCTTCATCAGCATTTTCAAACTGCTCCTTGCCATCTTTGGCGTCTTTCAAGGTTTCCACTGTAAGCTCTTGACCCTGTCCAAGGACAAACTGAGCAAAGGCCACCCCTACTTCATCACCTAAGTCACCACTAAATATATCAGCAGCAAGTTCTTTTTGCGTTCTCTGATCTAACGCCTGTAATTGGTCAAGATTGCGGGAAACCCTTTCCCAAGCACGTGGCGTAGGAGCCAAATCTTCATTATTTGGATCAATAACTAATAACTGTTCAGGGTATTGCGTAAGATAGGCGGAAACAAGGTTATTAATTCCAACAGCCTTGGCCCATTTTAACCATTCAGCCGTCGAACTCGTCATCACTAAACGAACTGTCCGATCTTTAATTGCAGCATCCCCAGTCTCAACACCATATTCACGATCAGTAAAGCCTGCCATCGTAGAATCAGGATTCTCCGCAATAATGATCCGCACTGTGGAAGGCAACCGCAAAGAATTAATCTTTCGTTGAAGGACCAGATTCATTAATTCACTTTGAACAGCTTGCGTTCCGCGATTAAATTCATCTAAAAACCAAATAATTGATTGATTAGGATGGGCCTCGGCATACTTAATAATGCTGATTAAAGTTTCAGAGTAGCCGAATTGTACATTTGCAAGGCGGCCATAATTTTTCGTTTCAACAAAGGATTCACTGGTCAATGGGGGAACTGGAATTGCAAGGTCTCCTTTTTCACTTAAACTGACAACCGTAGTGAATAATGCCGCATTCAGATTAGCAGCAATTTCACGAACTAAAGCAGATTTACCGATCCCCGCATCCCCGACAATATTCGGAACATTCCCCGCATCGAGAACAACAGGAACTGCCGTTAATAGTTGTTGATAAGTTAGTGCCATTATTTACCCCTTCCAGCCATGACATTCCAGATCCATGTCTTGTTTTTTCACATTTGATACATAGGGATTGCCTTTTACATAAAAGCGGCGTGGACTTAGACCGTCTTTTCCCTTTAAATTAACTCCAATCCGCGCAGAAATAGCGATTTCTCCAGGAATTTTATAATTATGTAAATCAACCGTTAGTGGACTTGTTTCCATTGGCTGCCCGTCTAAATCTCGTGAATGAATTCCAAGCGCCTGTACCAATTTGCCAGGACCATTAGTAATATTTACCCCTGACATGTGCCGATTTTCGATCATTTTATCGATATTTAGTGCTGGTTCTATTCCGCGGAGCAAAATTCCTTGAGGCTCTTCTGCATCCTGAACCACAATATCAAAACAATAATGTCCACGGATTTGGTATAGGTAAATATTCCCGGGCATCCCATACAAAGATTCCGAGTAGCCAGTGCGTCGGCCATTAAAGGCATGCGATGCAGAATCCTTTTCTCCTAAATATGCTTCTGTTTCAACAATATAACCACCAATGATTCCACTTTTAGTTTGGTATTTTACTAGTTTCCCTAAAAGATTCTTCGCAATTTCGACTGTGGGCCGTCCAGTAAAAAATTGTTGATATTTTGTTAGCATATTTATTTTCCTCCTAAAAAGAACTATCCTAAACATAACACTAATTAAAGGAGATTGACATGATGGAACTAAAAATTGAACGAATCTATACTAAACCTGTTGATTTAGATGGTTATCGCATCCTCGTTGACCGCATTTGGCCACGCGGAATTTCAAAAGAAAATGCACATCTTGATAAGTGGCTCAAAGAAGTCGGACCCAGTACTGAGCTTCGGAAATGGTTTGGTCATGATGTCGCTCGCTATCCAGAATTCAAAAAGCGTTATCTAGCAGAATTAACCAACAATCCTGTTTACTATAATTCATTAAAGGCAATTGTCCAAAGTCAGTTGTCAAGCCAAAACGTTATTCTCCTTTACGGAGCAAAAGATGAAGAACATAATCAAGCAGTTATTCTTGCTGACAAGCTTCGAAAAGATTTACAACTCGCTATAAAATAATATAAATCAATAATTTTGTATTTTTTAGGAATAATTTGTTTTATAATAATATATGAGGATTTTATTCATAATTCTCTAGTACCCATCGTTTCACTGACTTAGTTATAAGGTATCAATATTCCCAAAGTCCTTATAAGTTTTTAGTGACTTTTTCTAATCGTGCAATTAGAATCACGGGTACCAATAACCCCCTAGTTTCATTTTGAAACAATTATCTGATAAGGTGGAAGTCTATTATTGAAGTGGTAGGTAGACTTCTGCTTTATATTTTTAAATCAATTATTTGTCAGCCCAACTACGACCATCGAGCTCACCGGCGGCATTGACCATGCGTTGTGCTTGTTTAAGCATTAACTGATCTAATGCCCGGTAAAAAGCTTGCTCTTCATATGTTGGGCTATTTTTCATTAATTTTGTTAGTTCTTCATGTGCCCATTGTTGATTCTCATTCATTTTTAGTCATCCTCTTTTTCTCGTAGCCAGCCGATAGAAGTGTGTAAATCATCTAGCTCTTCTTGTTGGTCTTGTAAAAGTGATAATAATTGTTCTAATTTAGCTTGTTGAAGAGGATCTAACTCGCGAGCAATTTTGGCGTTAAGGCGACCGATAAACCATTGCGTCTGATCGCTAAAATGCAAGAATTTATCTAAGGTCAAATATTGCTGATAGTGGATAAATAATGACTGCCGCTCTTCTTCACTCTGTTGGGCGAATTGATAGATCGGCAATGGTGGCAAATACTTCATTCCCATTGCGTACGCTAAAGCCTGATATGGTCGTAAAATTTCAGCAATTGTATATCCTTGACTGGCACCTGGTTGAAAGGCAGAGGCAGGATGAGCAACCGTCGTAACAATCCCCAATTCACGGCCCTTTAGCAAATGACTACTTGTAAGTTGTGAATTCCATACCTCATCAAGCCATTGCTTTAAGATCGCTGGCGCACTATACCAATACAGCGGAAATTGAAAAATAATTCGGGTTGCCGATTTAAGTAATTCCTGCTCTTGAGAAATATCAAAAGGTGTTTTTAATTCATGCCACATAACGTTATTCTCATCATCAGCGGCTGCCTTTAAAAATGATTCAGTCAATGAATTCGCAAGTTGAGGGTGAGCCACTATCACCAGTGTTTTCATCAATTTCACTCCTTTAATTCTGCAAGGCCTTGTTTCAAGACATCTTCTGTAACATCGACAGTTAAAAATCGTTGCAGCGGCGTTTCACTATGACGATCCTTAAAAGCCATTGGTTCTGCTTTTAGAATTACAACAGTCAAGTTATTTTCCGTCAGCATTAACTGACCTGGATGATTAAATTTCCCCTTAGTATGTTTTCCAGTTCGCCAAGTATGCAATTTTGCCTCGCCATTTTGGTCAAATTTCAACTGATACTTTCCGCTAGCATCTGTTTCGACAGGAATCCCGGTAAACTTTTGAACATCATACTTATCTTTTTTACTCATAATATATCCTTCTTAGTAATTAATCTAATTTTACGGTTCAGCTTTTAATTGGTCCACATAGGTATTAACCTCATCCTGTTGGTCTTTACTTGTGTAGTAATTATTTATCAAATTCGTAACAGTAGTATGCGTAGTAGTCATTCGTGCCCCTGTCACACTTTGATTTTCAGTCGGTTCAATCATTTTAATCGTGATATCATTGCCTTTACGTTTAAACCAAATATAGCTAGTCGGATCACCCTGTGTTGTTACATATTGATAATCCGCAGTTTCATCATAACCATAATGTGTTCCGTAATACATTTCACCATTTTGAATCTCATTCTTAAACCAATCAGGGTCCTTTAACAATGCAACTAATGTTCCTAGCTGCTGGGTAGTTAATCCGTCCTTATCCGTAAGTGTAACTTTACCACGCATATCAATAATTTGGGTGTTTTTTGCTACTTTCAAAACACGATTAACTTCCCCATGAGTTTTGGCATACGTCACCATTTCAGCGAGTGTTACGCCTGTTTTGCGAATACCGTTACTACTGTTCGCATAGTAAACCTTATTCCCGACAATTGTATAGTAGGTTGAGTTTAAACGATCGCCATCTTCATCACTTTTGGAAGTCAATTTAATAGTATATAAAACTTTGGCGCCCTTAGGATAAGTCTTAGCAGAGGGTCCTTCTCCCCATGGCACTGCACCTTTATCATAAATCTTAACCGTTGCTCCCTGATCATTGTTTTCCATATCAGCAGAATAATCATAATCATTTGCTCCCGGCATATGCGCATCACGATAATACAACACAAGCGCAGCAGTTTGCTCAGGCGTTAATCGTTCAGCATTTAGTGCTGCATCACCCCTTGTTTGTTGTGTACTCGATAAAGAACTAGTCATACTACTAGTTGATCTATTAGTACTTGAGGATGTTTTCCCACAAGCTACCATGACCATCATCGTCAATGAAAGCATCAAAATTAGGGCTATTTTTCTCATAAAGATACTCCCCACAGATCTTATATTTAGATTCTTATTATACCTTAATCTTTAGGAGTTACCTAAAAAGCCTCCATAATTGATTTGGAGACTTCCTTTTCATTTTATTCAGCAAAATAATCCTTAATTTCTTTGTCTGACAAGTCAAACTTTTCTTTTATTCTTGATTGTTGTTTCATCAATATTTAGCTCTCTCATTGCCACAATAGATGTTTTAATTATCGTCTGCTAATTTTCGTGTAATTTTTGTTCTCTTTCTTGAATTAGCTGTTCTTTTTCTTTGAGTCGATCCTGGCCTTCTTTAATTTCACGTTTCCCTTCTAATATCTCCCGTTTGCCATCCCGTATCTTACGTTCACCCTCACGAATCTTTTTCTCGCGCATTTCTTGATCCATTTCATATACTGAACGTCGCACGTATTCCGACCTCCATTTCCGGTTCCGCTTTACAACTGCTATTCTCTCCTTTAATTTTACGACAAGCGGATCGGTCGCTTCAACTTCTCGCTGGGCAATCATATCTAAAAACGCCTGCACCTTAGGATCAACATCGTGACGCAAGGAAGGGACGTCAAATAAGATATCGGTTTGTCCATCTTCTATAATTTGTTTGGGAATTTCATCAATATGCTTATGTAACACATAACGTTGCTGACCTAGCTGGAATGGGTCAAAATTGCAGAAGAAAATCACATAGGAATCGTCAAGCTTGTTCATATGGCTGTCCTTTGTCGTAGGTCTCCATGAAACTGGCGGTTTGATAATAACGAATTCGTTTAGCGATATTGTGGTGATCAGCTACTTGCATCTCAATATCATAATGGTTACCTTGTTCGTCGGTCGTATAGATGTCAAAACGCACTGCCTTAGCATCAGGAGCAACAGCAAACTCTTGCTGATTATTAGGCAACTTAATCTTTTTAATATGCAAGTCGGGTAAGATCCGACGTAAAACTTCTAAACAAATATCATAATCAAGCATCAGTTTGTTGAAGATATAGTCATCGGCTAAGTCCGCCATCTCCCACTTTTTGCGCAAGAATTCATTCATCCTTATCTCCTCCTGTTAAATAGTTCTATAAAGATATATACGTAAAAAGCAAGGATTTGCACTTTTTTACTCAATATTTTTCCAATGTATCATTAATGCATATTAATAATGCTTTATCTTTTGGTTATGGATAAGATTCGACTATAATAGATAGTGAAAAGTAAATCTTCTTTATTAGGTATTATCTATGGTATGTGTAGATAGGATGTTGAAAGGAAGTAATACTATGTTCGACGTTATCTTTTGGATTCTTGCAATCTGGTTTGTAGTAAACGTTATATGGATGTGGTTTGCCCTTAACAATCAAATTCTACAAAAGACATTCGCATGGATTAACGTATGTGCTATCGTAATTGGTTTTTGGGTATACTACGGTATGACGCACGACGGCAACGCACTTAATGGCTGGTTCCTTACAATGAATTGGGTCAACATTGCAATTGCTGCTATCCAATTCTACTTTGGTTATCGTGAAAACAGCGTTACCCACAACGGTCACACAACCGCATGATTGGTTTACTTTTCAATTACAGGGCTATGGCTTAGAGTCATGGTTCTTTTTTAGCAAAAAAGAAGAGAGTGTGGAAAAACTTCAGTTTTTTCCACACTCTCTTCTCAATTTTCCGGATTGATGACTTAAACTATTTAAATTTTAAAACATATAAAAGCATTTCATTACTATGTACTGAAAATATACTTACTTCTTCCCAAACAATGCCGCCATCTTAGCTGCAACTTCTGGATCAAGATTATCGGCAAGCGTACTTTCATTTGATTTTTGTTCATTTTGCTGATTAATGATAGTTTGCTTAAGATCATCAATCACCGCCTGCTCGCCGACTTCTATTGGGTTAACTATTAACCGCCCGCCAGCAGCATCAGCATGTCCGCCACCGTTAAAGTACTTTTCAGCAAACTTAGCCACGTCCAGCTTACCATTGCTCCGAAGCGATACACTAACCGGACTAACTACCAAGGCCGCATCGACTTCTGGATGTTGTACTAATAATTCGTGAGCGATTTCAGACTTATAGTCACTTGCATATACAACACCAAATTTATGATCATCGATATCTGTAATCAAAACATCTTTCAAATGGCTTTTAAGGTATTTAGCCCGCCGTTCGTTTAAGGTTCGGATCAACAGCTGATTTTCTTTCTGATATTGTTGCCAGCCGGTCTTAAAAACATTTTGGACAAACTCTTCCGAATCTTGGAGGGGGTAAAACCAAAAGAGCTGATCAAGATTATCAGCATCAATTCGTTCCTGCTCATCCATTTCTGGATCATTTTGCCAATCCCAAGTATCATATGCCCGAATCAATTCCACAAGATAAGCAAGATCCTTTTGCCGTCGTTCATCAACCTTTGCAAAAGACGATTGTTGTTTTAACCAATCCCATACCAAGCTTGTGGCACTTGGGTTAACTGCTGGATCAGCAGGTACGATACTATTGGCCGCATACTTTTGTCGTAGTTCCGCTTCACTTTCATGATGGTCAAAGACAAGCCAATGATTAGCAAAACGTTCATTCAATAATTTAAATGAATAATCGCTATCCGGCGTCATATCCATGATGTAAACATCTGTAAAGCGCCCTACTTCTGCAGTCTGCATCCACCGACTTAATTCTTCATCGATTCGTCCAGCACCACAGTTTGTCATATCAAACTCTGTGTCTTCAAACATTACTGGTTGTAGTGTTTTTAATAATAAGGGAGCCCCGAATCCATCTAAATCATTGTGGGAAAATAATTTTATCAACCGTTGTGCCATTTTCGATCCTCGCAATTCTGATTTTGTTTCTTATTATACCGTAGAAAATCGGTTAAACCACACTTAATTACTGACATCCCGCTAACGAACTGCTATCATTAAAATTAATAACTTATTTTAAGAAAGGAAAACAATATGGAAGTTTATGATTATCGTCAAGAATTAATTGACCTCTTAAATAATACCGCTGATGATCCACAAAGCTTACTGCAGACACAGCGGAGTCTTACCACCATTCTTAATATTTTAAATCATTATCAGGAAAGCAAACCCGTTAAACAAAATGCTCCTCGGTTTGTTCAACGCAAAATTCAATCGTCAAACGAGTTGCCTCCGCAAGCACGCAAAACATTGAAGTCACTGCTTACTGGACCAGCGAATGATAAAGAAAAGTCAACATCAATAGCAAGACCAGCCGCATCTCCTTCAGTCGAAGCACCAAAAGAAATCACCGAAGAAGAACGCCTAGCAGCCGACAACCGCTACTTAGTACACCGGAAATTAAGCGGTGCTAAGATTAATCATCGTTACTACCCGGAAGCAATTCTGCATACATTACCATTTTCCGTTGAAGATGGCGACATTGCCCAACTAGACTATGAGCAAAAGGTTCGTGGCCTTCCAGTTATTCGGCGGATCACCGGTGACCATCTTAGCGATTACACTCCTAAAAAAGTCAATGTGATTGAATATGGTGAATTAAAACGCGTGCCCGGTTCTGATGTCCTTCAACTGAGTAAAACAATTAAGGATAATTCAATCGTTGACAAAGCGCCAGAAAATACCATCGTAATTGATCCCTTTAAGTACCCAGGCCGCGATATTAAGCCTGGAATGGTTATTGATTTTGCCTACTATGATCGAGGAAATGGCCTAACTGATGCCAAAGATGGCGCGATTCGCTGGATTCATGAAAAGCAAGATTATGATACAACTAAGCAACCAGCTAAACCAAAAGTTGTTAAAAAGCCTGCTAATCCTCGTCATGATTATGAAAAGAAACTTGATTATGACCTCCATCAACGAAAGGTACTTGTTATTACCGGAATCCGTAGCAAGGTTAAAGGCCTGAAACCAGTCGTTGATAAACACCACGGTCTGTTCCGCGGATTAGACGCATCTGCAGAAGAAAAAGTTTCCAGCAGTAAATTAAAACGTGAAATTCGAGATGCGGACTTTGTGATTGTCTGCATCGATGCAATTCATCATCGAATTAGTCAACTCGCAAACCACCATGCTAAACGATATGAAAAGCCACTTGCAATTGCTAATGTAACCTCAAATACCGCAGTTGAACGAGCAATAGCACGGGCATTAAATGGTGACCCTGCATACGCCGAAAGTAGCGAAGATTTGGAAAATTATAAATAATTTTTAATTTACTATTGACTTTTATGAGAAAATGGTTAATATTAATAACAACAATTTAATTATTCGATCGCAATGAGAAAGAAGAGTATGTTAGACGATAGCTTCAGCGAGTCTCGTTTGGTGTGAGGAGACAGTTTTAACTCTAATTGAAAATCACTTTCGAGTCTACAGCTTAAATACCAGTAAGCTGTAGTGGTTACACCCATTATCGTGTCAGCGTATCGCCATTATGGCCGTACGCGTGAGGTATTGTTAGCAATAGCAGTACAATGATAGGGTGGTACCACGCTCAGCGTCCCTTAGCCAGATTGGCTAAGGGACTTTTTTGTTGGGATCAGATTAGGAGGAGAAAACATGCAAGATTTAACATCGCGCAAGTTAACATTCAAAAACTATTTAGTCGTTGCATCATTGCTTTTCGGTTTATTCTTTGGGGCCGGAAACTTGATTTTCCCATTACACCTTGGTCAATTAGCTGGTAGTCATTGGGGACCAGCTGCAGTTGGCTTTTTGATCACCGGAGTTCTCTTACCGCTTTTGTCAGTTCTCGCCGTTGCGGTTACTCGTGCAGAAGGTGTTTTTGACATTGGTCGGCCACTTGGCGTTGGCTTTGCTTTAGCTTTTATGGTTCTTATTCACGCAACAATCGGTCCATTATTCGGTACACCACGGACCGCCACTGTTTCATTTACAGTTGGTCTTGCTCCCTTCGTTGATAAGCAATACCAATCAGTTGCACTGCTATTATTCTCAGCACTATTCTTTGCTGCTGCATTCTTCTTTTCATACCGTGAAAATGATATCTTAGCTAACATCGGAAAAGTATTAAATCCAGTTTTCCTTGTACTTTTGTTCTTAGTATTTGTTGTTGGTTTTGCTAAACCGCTTGGTAACCCTGCTACTGCACCAACAACCAGTGCTTATGTTCACGGTGCGCTCACTAACGGGTTCCTTGAAGGGTACAACACGATGGATGCTCTTGCCGGTCTTGCTTTTGGGGTAACAGTGGTAACTGCCGTTCGTTCTATGGGACAACGGTCAGCAAAAGACGTATCCAAAGTCGTTGCAAAGGCTGGTGTTCTCTCAATGGGTGCCGTTGCTTTTATCTACTTATTACTAATCCTTCTTGGCGCAATGTCTCTTGGCCGTTTCAAAGTTTCCCCAGATGGTGGAGTTGCCTTTAACCAATTAGTTAATGCTTATGCCGGTGCATTTGGACAAGTTGTACTAGCATTCTTGTTAACTGTCACTTGTTTAACGACGGCTGTTGGTTTAGTTGCTGCTTTTGCTCAAGACTTCCATAAGCACTTTCCAAAGGTTAGCTACCATGCGTGGCTTGCCCTTAGTTGCCTCGCCTCTTTCCTTACTGCTAATTTTGGCTTAGACCAAATCATCGCTTGGTCAACACCAATGTTAATGTTCCTTTACCCATTATCAATGGTGCTTATTCTTTTATCTGTGACATCACCACTCTTTAACCGTGATGGCGTCATCTACTTCTTCGTGGTCCTTTTCACCGTTGTGCCAGCTCTCGGTGATATGGTTGTTGCCTTCCCAGCGGTTGTTAGCCAAAGTTCATTTGGTTTATCTGTTGCCGCTTTGCGAAATAACTTACCACTTGCAAGTATGGGATTATCCTGGCTTGTTCCAGCACTTGTCGGCTTAGTCCTTGGTCTCTTAGTTCACTGGTACCGTCATCAACGGGTTGCTTCCACCAATATGCAAAGCGAAGCAGATTAATAAGTGTCTTATAGGTAAAAAACGTGAGAAATAGCTCATTACAAGAGTCGTTTCTCACGCTTTTAAATTATTTATTTAACATTGTCGTATTGGGCAAGATTAAACTTCTTAATCGCATAGATCAGCTTGCTGGCATAATCCGGATCGGTCGCATAACCATTCCGTTGTAATTCATAAGCTGCCTGTTGATAAGTTTTTGCTGTTTGTACTCCATGGAAACGTGCATGATTATCAGCAGTTCCATTTACAATGAGCAATGTGTGCGCATTAATTGAATCAGCCCAGCTATTGTAAACCGTAAAGTATTGTTTTACTTGAACATTTTTACCCCGAATATTTTCAGTAGTATACATTTGCACCTTTTCGTCGTCATTGTTAGCTTTAATTCCAAATAAGTTATTGTATTTATTTGCTAACCGGCTCCGACCCCAGTTAGATTCAAGTCCTGCTTGTGCAATCGTAATGCTAGCCGGAATATGATATTTCTTCTGCTCACGTTGAGCAGCTGGTGCAATCTGACGAACAAATTCATTGACGGTTATATCTGTCGGGTGGGTCTCACGTTGAATTTGGGGAGATTCGTGGATAATAATCGCCACAATCCCAAATAAAACAATCAAAAACGCAAGCACACTTCCACAAATGATTTTTGTTTCTTTTTTCATGATGTGTCTTTCCTTTTTATGAATTTGACGCTATTATAACCACTTCACTATGAGAAAGCGAGAATTTACAATAATCCTATTTACTTTTAAGATCATTTTTATAGTTATTAAAGTATTTACTATCAGTCATCTTCAATTTAGGAAAGCTCTTGATTAGTCGACGATGGTTCCAGCTTAGTTGCTTGCCAGCGTCCTCTTTGTTTAGATATTGAGCAAAATGCCGTTGCCAATCTTGAAGATGATCTTTAATTGCCAATTTATCCTTAGGAGCTGCTTTTTCAAGTCGATTCAGCAATTTCTTTCTGTACGCGGCTGCTCGTTCATCCCATTGCTGAGTTGTAATATGGAATTTTTCCACACTAATAACGCTGAGGATAGTATCAGTTCCCATCACTAAGACGATAATTAAGGCAAGCATCCCGTGGGTCCATGATTCTTCCCAATTAATAATCCGTTGAATAAACGGCTGAACAAACTTAACCAGCAAGACAACGCCAATCCCCCAGAAAAATATTATCTTGGAACGGATAGGTAGTAATCAAAATCGTTGTAACGGCAAATCCATACACCGGACAATAAGGGCCAAATAAGAATCCACGGTAGGCAAAATGATGGTCCTTAATCGAGCAGTAGCAAGTTTCCCATAACCAGCCAATAAATGAATAGGTGAAAAATAAGACAATGATTTCAGAAGTTGAATAGGGCACTCGTTTCCCCTCCTTTTTGAATTCATTGTCTCATATATTTCTATTTCAAGCTAAGTTTTTCAACGTTCAGGATCTTATCAAGCCATCCTTCAAAGAATCCTTGTTCGTGACTAACCAAAATTAAATTTCCTGGGAAATCTTGCAGGGCTTTCTTCAAACCTTCCTTAGTTTCATCATCCAGGTGATTTGTCGGTTCGTCCATGATGAGGAAATTACATGGGGTTAATTCAAGGATTGCCAACTTAACTTTTGTTTGTTCGCCCCCTGATAAAAGGTTCATTTCCTTCATCGTGTTGGCGGCGTTGATTCCGGCACGCGCAAGTTTTGTCCGAATCGTCCGTGGCTGCATCGTGGGGAACATATTTTGAATTGTTTGCAGTGGTGTAAGGGTTGGGTCATCCCACTCCAAATCTTGATCAAAGTAATTTATCCGGGCTGATGGGGAGAAAGTTGCTTTTCCGTCCAACGCTGGAATTTTCTTTAAAATCGATTTGATCAAAGTCGACTTACCAACCCCGTTAAATCCAGTGAACAATAATTTTTCACCCATTGTCATTGAGAAAGTTACCGGTGCCAGTAATGGTCGATTATAACCAACTGACAATTTTTCTACCCGCAGCGCATTCGCTGATCCAGTATTTTCATATGGAAAATGGAAAGTTGCTTTTAGATTATCTTCAGGCGGATCAATTTTCTTCATTCGCGCAAGCATCTTTTCCCGTGACTTAGCCATAGTCGATTTTGAACCGGCCTTGTTTTTCCGAATAAACCGTTGCGCCTTTTCAATGACGACTTGCTGCTTCTCATATTCCCGCTCTTGAGCTTCTTTGCGCTCTTCCTTTTGGCGCATCGCTTGTTGGAAGCTACCCCGATACTTAGTAATCTTGCCAAATGATACATCACAAATTGTATTCGTAACTTGTTCAAGAAAATCATAATCGTGTGAAATGATCATTGCAGCTCCATCAAAATCATTAAGATAGTCGATTAACCATTCAATGTGAGCTGTATCAAGGTAGTTTGTCGGTTCGTCTAGTAAGATAACATCTGGATTTTCCAATAGCATCTTGGCAAGGATAATCTTTGACCGTTGTCCTCCACTCATCTCAGAGACAACACGATCCTTACCGATATCAGTTAATCCCAAACCATTCATTACCCGCTCGACTTCCGTTTCAATCTCATAGAAGTTATTAGCATCAAGTTTTTCTTGGATTCGGCCTGCTTTGGTGAGGAGATCATCATCCATCTTTTCTGCATATTCCGCATAAAGTTTATTCATCTGGTCATTAAGCTGATAAAGTTCCGCGAAAGCAGTATGAAGGAAGTCAATCAAGGTCATCCCCGCTGGAATATCAACGTACTGGTCTAAGTATCCAATCTTGACTCCTTTTTGCCATTTGATAGTGCCATCGACCGGGAGGGTTTTCCCGATCAAGATCTTAATCAAGGTACTCTTCCCGGTACCATTTTGCCCGACAATCCCCATGTGTTCGTGCTTTTCTAGTTGAAAGCTGGCGTCTTCATAGAGCTTTTTATCGGCATAGCTCATTGTCAAGCCTTCAACATCTAATACTGCCATTCTATTCTCTCCTCTTTTTCTTACTTATTACGAGCTAAAACTGCTATCCATACTATCATATTTTAGGCATGGGCTTCAATTTATTGGGATAATTCCAGCAAGTAAGTTATTTACCGAAACCATTGATATAACAAGTATGCAACAAACCTTTGCTAGCTTTTGCTTGATAAATTTCATATACTTATCCAAAAACACAGGAGCACCATAATGGAATTCAGAAACTATATCAAAAAACAACGCAATAATTTAGGCTTTACTCAAGCTGAAATTGCCGAAAAATTACATGTCACTCGGCAAACAATTTCCAACTGGGAGCAAGGAAAAAGTTATCCCGATTTAGACACACTCGTTAAGATTAGTGACATATATAAAATCTCAATTGACACTTTGCTTAAAGGAGACAAAAATTTGAAAAAGTATTTGGACCAAGGAAAGGCCTATAGCGCTTTTAGTATTTTTAGAGGACTGTTTTTCATAATGTATGGATTGTTTTTCTTGCTAACAAATTATTTAGTAAATTATAATTCTCCGATCGTTAATTTTTGTACATTTTCTTTTTTAATTATTTTCGGAGTAGCTATCCTTTATGGTGAGCATGTAAAACCGTTCTTTTTAGGAATGAGTAAACAAACCTACAGACAAAAAGGAACTAATTTTTTTAATCAGAAATTTTCTTTAATTGGTAAAATATTTTTTGGAATTTTGATTATCATTATTGCAATCATGGTAATCATTCGAAATGATGCTAATAATTATTTAGGAACTTTAGTATTCATAATGGTCGGACTAATGAATATTTTTCAAAAATACATGTTTAAATAGAACCCTATTCAAAATACTAAACAAAGGTGAAGGTACTTTCAAAATGTTACTATTCCAACTCCATGATATGATTAAGCATAATTATGAACACGGTTTATACTCTCAAGGTTATACTTCTAAATCGAACAATTCCAACCCCTCTAAAATTAAGGATTTAAAGAACTTATCTGACTTTCAAATGGGAAAACATCAGGCATACGAAGATTATCAAATTAGCAAAAAATTTAGATTTTATCCTAAATTACCATTTGTACTTTTAAACTTAATTTCCGGAAATAGAATGCAAGAAGTCATAAGTTTTATAAATGGCTATAATCATGAGAAACATAGACTTAAAAATAAATAATCCCAAATTCAAGAATTATTTTTAGATTAATTTATATATTGAAGAAATACTATATGAATATAGATTCCTTCAGCTAACTTGCTAATGGAATAATCATATTTATTGGACATGGAAACAACAATGTACTTCTATGTCTATTTATTTTTGTCATATATAATTGACACAAAATTTAAGTAATGATAAAATTCCTAGCATAGATGTCATATATATGTGTCATAAGGAGGGAAATCAATATTTGAACCGTGTTAAACAATTTCGAAAAGATCAAGGATTATCCCAGTTAAAGCTAGCTCAAAAAATTGGAGTAGCTCGGCAAACTATCAACTTAATTGAAAATAATAAGTATAATCCCTCGTTAGAACTTTGTATTAATTTAGCTAAAGCATTAAACACTGATCTTAATTCACTATTTTGGGAGGAACATACAGATGAAAGAAACAATCAGTACCAAAATCATTAAGTGGTTTTACGGTATTCATGGACCATTAGATGAATATCGCCGTAATGAACTCAATCGAATCGGTAATAATATTGCCATATTTTTATTATCAATAAATCTATTATTAAGTTTTATTGCTAGCCTTTTAATGCTTAGTACTAATAATTCTGAACTTACTCTTGATATCGTAGTAAGCGTCCTACTATTAACTGTTTTTGCTTCTTCAGGCTATATTCTATATGAAACTAAACGACATCATTTAACAGAAATTGATGTTGAAGCTAAACAAGAGAGCAAGATTAAACAAAAATTTATTAAAAGAGCAATTGGCTTAGGAATTTACTTTGCAATTGTAATGTACGGATTAACAATCCTTATCGATTGGCTATCTAATAAAGGAACCTTAATTCCATTACTTACAGAACCTTCTACAATTAGTAGTGCTATTGTCAGTGGCCTTATTTACGGACTATTAATGGGTACTTGGGAAACACATCAAATCAAAAGCGATTCTAATGATACAAAGATAACTCAAAATCACTTACATCAAAAGTATTGGTTAATTTTATTTATTATTATCGTCATTACTAGTCTCCTGTTAATACATAGATAATCAGTTTTACAAAAAAGAGACAACATTATGAAACTTAATAATAAACTTATAATAATTTGTTACATCTTAAATTACTTTTTTGTCCTCAAGATTTATGGTAGTTTTCCTTCTCGTTTGATACTATTAGATAAATTAATAGGTAAGAGGAGTAACTTATGAAATTAGATAACAATAACGGGTTAATCGTTCCTTTTTGTTCAGCGTTAAATACTTTATTTATTATCGGTATAATTGTCCTCAATAAATATTGGGATACATTACCAAATCTACTATTTTTTCTATATATGCTTCTTATGATAACTAATGGCGTGATCTTAATTATTTATGCTGCTAAAAATAATCAAAAGTAAAACTAAGATTACCTATAATACTTAAATATCTTAGATTAGATCAAATAAGTCGAGAGAAAATGCTAGAACAAATTGATTTCGGCTAATAAAAAAGGATCCTCAATGTGAAAATTGATAGCCTTCTTCTAACTGTCCTGTTTCCCGCAGTCACAGCGCTTTGTCGCGTATGGAGAATTTTTATTCCAATAATTTGAGGAGAAAATTATTACAGCAATTTAACAATTATGTAACAACCGCCACCCTTAAGATATTTTTCATATCTTCTTCACAATATCATCATATAGTAAAAGAGTGCACAAATTAGTTGCATGCATAAAAGAAAAAACAAACAATAATTCAGGAGTGAATAATTATCGCTAAGAAAAAAACAATGTCAAAAGTCCTTGCTGCTGCCTTAGGTGCTGCTGGTGCATTAGCTGTTGCTAACACTGCAAGTGCTGACACACAAGTTCAAGTACAATCAGGAGATACAGTTTGGGGATTTGCTCAACAATACGCTACTACTGTTGATTCAATTTCTACTGCTAACCAATTAGCTGACCCTAACGTAATTTACGTTGGTCAACAATTAGTTATCCCATCTTCTGCTATCAGTACTGCTTCTGCTGCCGCAACCGTTGCTGCACCTACTGCAACTGATAACACTACTGCTAGTCAAGCAGCCGTTGAAACTACTGAAACAACAGCTACACCAACTACTCCAGCTGTTTCTACTACAAACGCAAGCAATGTAGCCGACCAAGCACAACCAACAACAGTCGTATCTGCTGCTTCTGATAACAACACTACTGCTACTCAAGTTAGTGTTGCATCCCAAGCTCCAGCCCAAGTAAGTGCTGCCTCTGCTACTATTAACGTTGCTCAAACTAGTGCTGCAAATACTAACAACAACGTTACTACTTTAGCGGCTACTACTAACACTGCAGCTCCAACACAAACTACATACGCTGCCACTGAAGCAGTTGCTACTCCACAAAGCAACACTACTGTTCAAAGTACTGCTGCTGTAACTGCTACTCCAGCAACTTCAACTGCTGCCGGCCAAGGTAATGGTTCTACTGCTAATGCGGTTGCCGTTGCTCAAGCACAAATTGGTACTCCATACGTTTGGGGTGGTAACCAACCAAGCGGATTTGACTGCTCAGGATTAGTTCAATATGCATATGGCCTTGGTTCCAACTATCGGACTACTTACCAACAAACTAACCTTGGTGCCCACCACAGTGATATCCAAAACGCTCAAAGCGGTGACCTTTACTTCTGGGGTCCAGATAGTGCTCCTTACCACGTTGCAATCGCTACTGGTAATGGTGGTTACATCCAAGCTCCTACACCAGGTCAAAATGTCCAAAGTGGTAACATCAACTACTACACCCCTAGTTTCTACATCAGCATGAACTAGGATACGACTAGTATAATTATTGAGTAAGATAGAGGATTTTCTTCTACCTTACTCTTTTTTCTTAGCAAATTTTAATAATTATATTGACAGCTTTATTATCATTGGTTATACTTAACAACAATCAATTATGTAGGGAGTAAGTATAATGAACGTATATCAAACTATCAACGTTAATACTCGTTGGCAAAGCCGGTAATTCAGGTTGTTTCGTCACGGATGCGACCTGAAGAACAGATTGCATCTGTGCCGGCTGAGTTTGATGTTCATTTCAGTCCGCATGGATCCACATGCGGACTTTTATTTTGCCTTTCCAAAAGCGAGGGTCCGTCATGTGGGCTCTCGTTTTTTTATTATTTTGTGAGGTGAGATTTTAGATGAAAAGAATGTATAGTTTAATTGCAATTATTATCGCTTTCCTTTGTTTCGCATTCTTTAGAGAAAACAATGGATTCGTAACTAAGCAACGAATTCCAAAAGTTGGTGTGTTAACCTTAATGCACCACCCAGCGTTAGATGAAATTTACAAAGGATATGTCGATGAATTAGCAAAGGAAGGTTACCACAACGGTAAGAACATCAAGATTGAGTATCAAAACGCGAATGGTGACCAAAGTAATCTTAAAACAATGGCTTCAAAACTCGTTGATGATAACTCAACTGTTCTTTTTGGAATTACGACCCCTGCTGCTCAAGCGTTAGCTAATTCTACTACCAAAACACCAATTGTCCTTGGTGCTGTTACCGATCCAAAAGCAGCTGGATTAGTTAAAAATAATCAGCATCCTGGTGGCAATATTACTGGAGTATCTGACCAAGCACTAATTCGCGAACAACTCAATTTGATCAAGCAATTCATGCCACGAATGAAAACACTGGGAGTCATCTACACTTCAAGTGATGCTTCAGCAGTAGCCGGTTACCACCAAATCAAACGTGAATGTCGCAAGATGAATATTAATTTGAAGGCCTATTCAATTGCTAACAGTAACGATCTAAATCAGGTTTCCGAGCAAATGCTTAGCCAAGTCGACGCAGTAATTGTACCAACAGATAATACGATCGCTGGAGCAATGCAAACTTTAATTAAGAATGCCGATGCCGCTAATAAGCCAGTCTTCCCGGCAACTGACACAATGGTTAAGCAAGGCGGCGTTGCAACTTACAGTGTTAATCAACGTGCTTTAGGTGTCCAAGGTGCAAAGATGACGATCGCAATCCTCAAGGGCAAGTCAAAGCCCGCTGATACCCCAATTAAATACATGAAGCATGGGACTCCTGTTCTCAACATTAAGCAGGCTCGAAAACTTAATTTACAAATTCCCGCTCAATTTGAAAAGGATGCAGAAACGAAAGGAGAGGTTTACAAATGAATTTAATTGTATCATCAATCGGTCAAGGACTATTATGGGCTTTACTTGGTCTTGGTCTTTACCTGACTTTTAGAATTCTTGATTTTGCTGATATGACTGTTGAAGGGACTTTCCCTCTTGGTGCTGCCAGTGCTGTCGCCGCAATCACACATGGCATTAATCCCTTTCTGGCAACTTTAATTGCGATTGGGGCGGGAATGCTCGCCGGTTTGATCACTGGATTGCTCTACACTAAAGGAAAAATCCCAAGTTTATTAGCCGGAATTCTAACTATGACTGCCGCCTACTCCGTTAACCTCCGCATTATGGGTAAATCAAACGTTTCATTGCTTGGCCAAAAGACTCTCTTTAGCGGTGAATTCATGCGAAGTCTGCCCCAATACTTTGATAGTGTCTTCTTGGGAATAGTTACGATTGCGATTATTACCGTAATCCTAGTCTTCTTCCTTTCAACTGATTATGGTCAGGCTTTTATCGCAACTGGTGATAATCCGGTGATGGCAAAATCATTTGGGATTCATACCGACACAATGGTCATCATCGGCCTAATGGTGTCAAACGGAATCGTTGGCCTTTGCGGTGCTTTGATTGCTCAAAACAATGGATACGCTGATATTAATATGGGAATTGGAACGATTGTTATTGCCCTTGCCTCAATCATTATTGGTGAAGTAGCCTTTGGTGAATTAACGCTTAACCAGCGACTTGTCGCCGTTACTCTTGGTAGTATCATTTACCGAATCATCTTACTTGCCGTGCTACAACTTGGCTTCTCCGCCAATGACCTGAACCTTATCTCCTCAGTTGTCCTTGCAATCTGCATGATGTTGCCACAACTTGAAGAACGTATTCACCTTAAAAAGCCAATCTTGAAAGGAGTCCGGCCTCATGAATAAACCTATTTTGGAATTGCAGGGAGTCAAAACCATCGTTAATAAGGGTACATCTAGTGAAACCACTATTCTTAAAGGCTTAAACCTTAAAATTAATGAGGGAGACTTCATTACGATCGTTGGAACGAATGGTGCTGGTAAATCGACCCTTTTTAATGTCATCGGCGGAAACCTACACGCTGATGAAGGAAAAATTTTGCACAATGGACAAGATATTACCAATACGACAGAAGAACAGCGAACGGCTTTCCTATCCCGGGTTTTTCAGGATCCAAAACTGGGAACAGCTGCACGAATGACGGTTGCTGAAAATATGCTATTAGCAACTAAACGTGGTGAGCGTCGCCATCTTATTCCCCGGAAGTTAAAAAGTAACATGGACCGTTTCACCAAGCTAGCTGCAACAATGAATAACGGCCTCGAGAATCGCATGAATACAGCTACCGGCGCCCTTTCTGGGGGACAACGGCAAGCATTAAGCTTTTTAATGGCAACAATTAAAAGACCTGACGTTATTTTGCTGGATGAACATACTGCTGCTCTTGATCCACACACAAGTCTAAATCTATTACACGCTACTAATGAACGGATCACCAAAGATCACTTAACTGCCCTAATGATTACTCATAACCTTGAAGATGCCTTAGAGTATGGGAATCGTCTAATCGTGCTTAAAGACGGTGAAATCAAAGCAGATTTTAATGCAGAGCAACGAAAATCTCTTACCCCTGAGAAACTTTATACTTATTTTGAAGGATAGTTTGCCTATATACTATTTTCGGTATATATTTAATATATCGAATTTGACATATAGGAGATTTAATTATGAATTGGTGGATTATTTTTATCACATTTCTTGCCGTAAACCTCGATTTCTTTTTCATCTTAATCTTTTTACTCGAAAGGTATAACCTTCGTGATGTAATCATTGGCTATCTTGGCGCCCTTCTTGTTCTGGTTACCATCAGCTTTTTACTAGGAAAAACACTCGCCATTTTCCTCCCTGAATGGATTTTGGGAACACTGGGGATTCTACCAATTTACATGGCTCTCCATGACAACGATGAAGACCCAACTCATACCGAAAAGCATGGCCCAATTATTACCACCTTAATCACCTATCTGGCAGTTTGCGCTGGTTGCAACCTCTCAATTTTCTTACCAATTTTAACGAATCTTACTTTCCAACAATTTACTCAGTCCCTTCTTTTTATCGCAGTCCTTTCAATTGCGATTGTGATTCTCATTAAGGGAATTGGTAATATTCCACTAATTAAGCAAGCAATGCAACGTTATAGCGAAATCTTAATGAAGGTTATCTATATCGGTGTTGGTTGTTATGTTTTTTGGGACAGTGGATTAATTACCCACCTTATTCACCTTCTTTAGTTTGGTATAATAATTACTAAACCGATTAAAAGGAGGAGCAGCAACCATTGTCTTCTATACAAGTCTTTATTGATGAAGCTGCTAAAATCTATAAAGTCCTAAGCAATAGTACGCGTTTAAGCATCCTATATTATCTTCGGCACTATGACGGTGAGGCTGATGTTAAAACAATCGTTAATGATCTTCATCTTGCGCATCCGATCGTCTCAAAACAGCTCGGTATTTTATATCGCTACCAGTTAGTCAGTCGCCATAAAGAAGGGACACGCGTTTACTATGCTTTAGATGATCCTCATGTTATTGAAATGATTGATGACATGCTAAAACACGTTAAACACGAAATAAAGGGCGAGCCACATCCCCGAAATTTATATAAATAAAGAGTGAATGGAAAATAACTATTAAAAAAATTTATTTTCCACTTACTCTTTTTGACTATTAATATTGCCTTCCTATTGTTGCTTTAGCTAACCTACAATAGGAAGTAAATTGTTACAAGAAGATTTAAAAGTGATTGCTTGGGGCGCAGTTTTCATTATCTTTGGTCTTTTGCTGGTATCATTCTTGTTTTTACAACCATGTTCCAATCGATGGGAAAAGCAACGCTTGCATTTTGGTTATCATTCTGTCGTCAGGGATTGATTTTCGGAGCAGTGATTAGTATTTCCGCAAAATTATTTGGTTATACTGGAATCATTGCTGCTCAAGCTATTTCCGATTGTTTAACCTTTATCCTGGCACCTATTTTCTTCTATTGCTATCGTCCACGTTTTAAATAAAATAGATTTTGATATACAAAAAAGCCTCTACCGTTCAACTTTTTCAAACGTTAGAAGCTTTTTTAATTTATTCAGTTATTTTTCGTTCAAAGTAATGAGCTAGTTTAGCTTCTGGATAATATCCAGTTACTTTTTCTTTCGCCTGTCCATCCTTAAAAAGGACCAGACTTGGCACACTCATCACTTTATACCGTTGTGCAATTTCCTGATTTCCATCAACATTCATCCGCACAAATTTAATTTTATCACCGTATTGTTTTTCTAGCTTCTGCATAGCTGGTTCCATCATTTTACATGGACCACACCATGGTGCCCAAAAGTCAACAATCGTTATTGAGCCTTGAACATCATTATCAAATGTCTCAGCTGTCGCATCAATTGCCATTTTATTCTACCTTCTTTTTCTGTGATTTACGTATAAAGTGAATAATAATCGTTACCGCAAAAACAAGCAAGATAAAACTACCGAAAATCCCTGATGGAATCTCGATATCGATTGTAGGAATCGTTAAAAAGAGCTTAATAGCAATCACAAAGATTAAAATATATGCCATCGGTTCTAATTCAGGAACTTTGCGCATCAGTTTCATGATAACTTCAGCAATTCCTCGCATACATGCAATCCCAATCAGACCACCGATTAAGACAATAACCGGATTATTAGAGACAGCTAATGATGCCAAAACAGAATCAATGGAGAAAATAATATCCATAAATTCAATCTGTAAAACAACTGTCCAAAAAAGCTTTCGTCCAGTTAAACGCGTTTTACCTTCACGGGTCTTTCGCATTGCTCGCTTACCAAAGAACTTATTATGAAAGTAACGATAGACAAGGTAAATTAAGTAAGCAGCTCCAATAACTTTGATTTCCCAAAAGTTAATGAGATATACTCCGATTCCAATAATTAAGAACCGAAAAATGTAAGAACCCCAAATACCATAAAAAAGTGATTCTTCTTGTTCTTTTAACGTTGGTAATACACGTGTCTGAGCCGCTAACACAACAGCATTATCAACCGACAGTAAACATTCAATCATAACCAACGAAAAGATGATTAACCAATCCTGCCCTGATGTAACGACTGTTGCCCAGTTATGTGGATCAAAAAATGGTCCATACAACTTCTCTAAAAGTGACAATTAATGTCCTCCCTTAATTTAAATTTGCTTTTTAGCTAAGTTATATTTTACCAAATAATTTTCAAAATACGACGGTAATGGCGCACTAATATTTAAAGATTTCATTACGAAGGGTAATATGAGTTTTTGCGCTACACCATGAAGCAGCATCCCCTCTGTTGATAAAGGATTATAAAGTGGATCGCCAACAATTGGATGACCACTATGCGCCAAATGAACCCTAAGTTGGTGTGTACGGCCAGTTACTAAGCGAAGTTTCACCAAGGAACGTTCGTGATTACTTGCCAATGTTTCATAATAGGTCAAGGCCGGCTGCGCGTTTTGTCCGTTTACTTGATGAAGATGGGGATTCACTGGATTACGCCCAATTGCCCAATCGAACTTTCCACTCTGAGCCATCTTACCCTCCACTACCGCCAAATATTGTCGGTGAATTTGTCCATCACTAATTAATCGGTTAAGAATTGGGACAACAATTGGATTCTTAGCAACAATTACTGCTCCACTCGTTTGTAAGTCTATCCGATGAACCATATAAGCATTATTTTGACTATGCGCTAAATAGCCTGCAACATCGTTCATTAACGTCCCTGTTTCGCCATGGTAATTAGGGTGTGTTTTTTGTCCCCGCGGTTTATTTACTACTAACAAATCGCGATTCTCATAGAGGACCTCTAAGTGTGATTGTGAAGACGGAATATAATCATTTGCGGCAGGGGTACGAATTTCATCACCACAAAATAATAATTGAATATTATCATTTTTCTCAACAATCTCATTCATGGATCGATAGTTGCCATTAACAAGCACTGTCCGCCTAATTCGTAAATAGTGGATTAGACGATTAGGAAGCAGCCATTGATCATGCAGCAATTTGCGTAATGGTTTTGTCACCTGGTCATCAGCTAACTTTTCACTAATTTGCCACCGATATTTCATTTTACTCACCTCTCTTTCGCCTAAATTCTGATAAGATTATTTTACTGTATTTCCCAGGAAATATTTATAATATTTTTAAGCCGGTTTACTTTTATCCGATAATAGCGTTGAATAGAGTATGAGTAAATTTAAGGGGATGGGTACTGATGTTAACAACAGAACAAATTAATGATCATAGTAAATGGATAAGTATATTCGAACCTCTCCCCCATGAACGATTAGATTTAATTGAAAAATATGAGGTTACTCAAGAATTACTTGATTACGCAATTGACCCCTACGAAAAAGCTCGGGTTGAAATTGACCCAGATGCAGGAGTCACATTATTAATTTTCGATGTCTATGTGCCAACTCATGCTGTGACAGCTCCACAGACTGCACCAATTGGCATCATGCTAACCGCTAATAATATTATTACTTTTACAAATGCAAAAACGAACTTTGTAAATGGAATAATTGCCAATCAGCTACAGTTATTAAAGAAGCATGGTGAAAATGACGACAAATTAAACTTAGTCTTCCCAGTTCTTTATCGACTTTCAACCGACTATTTTGGCCCCCTTCGTCGTGCAGACCAGCAGCGACAAGAAATTCAACAAAATCTTCAACGGCGAACGGGACGCCAAGCTATTACTCAATTTATGGAGATTGAAACTGGGTTGGTTTACATTCTTACCTCGCTCAAAGGGAATGTGTCTCTACTTGAAGAATTTAAACGCCGCTTTGGCAATCACATTACTACTAAACAATATAATGATCTCGATGATGTAATTGTCGAAGCCCAGCAAGGTCTAGAGATGGCACAGATGACTTCAGATGTTTCTGCCCGTGTCTCTAATGCCTATAGTAAGGTTCTTGACAGTGACCTAAATCAAACGATGAAATATCTAACCATTTATTCAATTGTTCTCTCAATTCCAACAATTGTATCTGGCTTTTACGGCGAAAACGTCAAATTACCCCTCGCAAACGGGACCTATTCATGGGTTTTTACAATCTTCATTACTATTGTCTTAATGTTGGCATGTGTTATCTTTCTTATTAATCGTCATTGGTGGAAATAAAAATCGGAAGCTGAGAACTTTTTTCTTAGGCTTCCGATTTTTTATAAGTTATCGCCACGTTCAAATTGGAACTTAGAATTTAACAACGCTTCATGCAAAAGCTGGTTAATCAATTCATGCGTTTCATTCAGAACATGATTAGCGGTTTTCATATTTTGTTCAGTTAGGTAGTTAATTAAATTAGCTGAGTTTTGAATCTGAGCTGTTCTTGTAATTGTATCTACTCGTCCTACACCATAGCTTTGACACCGATCACGGAAATCATTCACTTCATTAATAAATTCGTGATAGTGTGGTTCTACAATCACTTCTAACAGTTTATTTAGCCAATAAGCACTCTTATCCGGCTGGGCATCATCGGTTGCATACTTATATTTTGCCGGAGTATCACTAATATTTGTAAAGAACGGAACGTAAGGGCTATAGCAATAAAAGCCAAAATTAATCCATTGAATAGCAGCATATTGTGCTGGGACGTCATTCCGAATTTGCAAAATACATGAACTTTGATTACGATCAAGAGCAATTGAACGGAATTTTCGCTGTTCCGCTGGTGTTCCAGACGCATAAGTTCCCATTGGATCATAAGGGGTACCGTTATAATGCGATGAGAGGAAGTACTCTACATCCTCAACGGCAATTTTCTTTTCTGCATGTTGAATAAATGGAATTTTTTGGCTGGTAGGCTCCTGTTTTAAGGATGGGGTAAAGAGCTTTTGACCATACCAAGAACGAGGGGTGTTGTAGTAGGCATCTGCCTCATCCTGTGTGCCAAAAATATTCCGGAAATTAAACGTTTGTGGATCAGGATTTAAATGATATTTTTCAACAAAATCTTTAATTTGCGGCGCATACATGAAGCTATCGTGATCGTTAAAGTCGATCTCTTCGATACACATAATATTTGGTGCAATTGCATAAGCATCATCAGGAATCCGTTGGGCAACCCATTGATGGCCACCACCGGTCTCAAAATACCAAACTTCATCCTTATCGCTAAAGGCAATCCCATTGCTTTCACCAGTACCGTACTTTTCAATTAATGATCCAAGCCGTTGAACACCTTCACGGGCAGACTTAATAAATGGTAGGACAAGATAAACCATTGAATCTTCATTAATTCCGTTTTCTACTAACGGATCATGACCAAGCACCCTGGCATTTGTCATTTCGGTTTCTGTCGCACTCATTGCAACATTATATTCATTAATGCCTTGCTCATCCCAGCGTCCTTCATCAAGCACGCCATTGGGAGTTGCCGTATAACGGCATCCCTGTCCCTTCATCTCAACAGTTAACCCATTATATTTTGAAACATAATGTTCACCGGTGTAATCCTTGGCTGGAAATACTTTGAAAGTCTTGGGATTGACTCCATCTTCAGCATCTTCATCACGTGCAATAATTGTTGAGCCATCAATCGTAGCATTCTTTCCAACAAGCATTGCCGTACAACTACTCATTAGCTTTTGCATAATATACGCTTCCTTCCACAGTAGTTACTGTACTTTCTAATAATACCACTATCTGGAATTAACCGGATCATAAGAAAAAAAAGCTGAATGTTAGTCATACAAATCAATCTAAAACATCATTAATACCGAACAAAGCATTGAAAATGTTCGGTATTAGTGCTAGGATAACTACATTAAATAAATAGCCTATATAATACCGAAATATGGTCGGTTAGTCTCTACCTAAAGCCGTAAACTTTAGACTATAAGCACTTCTTAAAAACTGACACTGTCTGTTTTTAACTTCAAGCTTTTAAAAATCGGTAGAGAGGCTGAATTTTTTCAGTCTCTTATTTTTATTTAGGCGTGTTAATTTTTGGGGAGGTATATTTTGAAAGAACCTGTTTCATCTATTCAAGCACCTAGTCGTCACACTAAAATCGATTTCACTCGTCAATGGCAAAATTTTGTCCTTGGTTTCCAGCACTTACTTGCAATGTATTCTGGAGACGTTCTTGTTCCGTTATTAATTGGACATTACTTACACTTCTCCACACTTCAAATGACTTACCTGGTCTCGATCGATATTTTCATGTGTGGTGTTGCAACCCTCTTACAATTAAAGCGAACACCATTAACTGGGATTGGCTTGCCAGTTGTCCTCGGGTGTGCAGTTCAAGCTGTTACTCCCCTCGAAACAATTGGTGGAAAGCTAGGAATCACTTATATGTATGGGGCCATTATTGCAGCTGGGATCTTTGTTTTCCTAATTGCTGGCTTTTTTGCCCGCTTAAAGAAGTTTTTTCCACCGGTCGTTACTGGATCTTTAATAACTATTATTGGATTTACCCTTGTTCCAGTAGGTTTTCAAGACTTAGGAGGAGGTACGCCAACTGCTGCTTCATTTGGTGATCCCGCTAACCTCCTTATCGGCTTTCTAACAATTGCTATCATTCTATTATTCAATGCCTTTGCTCGTGGCTTTATGAAGTCAATCGCTATTTTATTAGGAATTTTAATTTCTTCTTTCATTGCGGGCGCATTAGGCTTTGTCTCTCTTAAACCGGTTAGTGAAGCTGCTTGGTTCCACGCTCCGCAATTATTCTTCTTTGGCGTTCCACGTTTTGATATGAGTGCCATGATCACAATGATTCTTGTTTCGCTCACGACAATGATCGAGTCAACCGGAGTGTTCTTTGCCCTTAGTGACATTACTGGCCGGCAATTAACAACTAACGACTTAGAACGTGGATACCGTGCTGAAGGGATTGCTGCAATTTTAGGCGGACTTTTTAATACCTTCCCTTATTCTACTTTTTCTGAAAATGTGGGTGTTCTTAAAATGTCTGGAGTGAAAAGTCGCCAACCCGTTTACTATGCCGCCTTTTTACTCTTATTACTTGGTCTTTTACCTAAAGTCGGCGCTCTCGCAACGGTTATTCCAGAACCGGTCCTTGGCGGTGCAATGATTGTGATGTTTGGGATGGTCGGCGTTCAAGGAGTACAAATTCTCCATAAAGTTGACTTTTCTAATAACGCTAACCTTCTTACGGCATCTATTTCAATCGGATTGGGACTAGGAATTACCATGTATCCTCAACTATTCCAGCATATGCCAACAGAATTTCAAATCATTCTTGGTAATGGGATTGTTGTCACCAGTCTTTCGGCCGTTCTTCTTAATCTGTTATTTAATCATCGGTGGGCTAATCATGATTAATTCTCATTCTTTTTTAATTTAGTTGTTGACATTCAAATCTCAGCACGATATTATAATTGCAACAATTATCGTTTCAGTAGAGTCTTCGTTGGGTGTAAGAGAGCCGGTGGTGAGGTGCGAACCGGTCAGGCGGAGTATTTCGAATTATCACGTGATCTGAATTGTCCGGCCATATTCAGTGCCGTTACCACCTGATATGAGTGCGCATAAAATCAAGATGCGTAGGTGGGTGGTACCGCGATTACAATAATCGTCCCGTTGATACTTTTATCAACGGGACTTTTTTATTTCTTTTCTAAGGAGGAACAACGATGAAGAGTATTCGTTTTAAAGAGGCAGTAACTCTCTTACTTATCATGCTAATAATTTTAGGAACTGCCGTGATTAAGTTTGGCTTGTCACCACAGATCCCCGTCCTATTTGTCATAGCTTTACTTATTTTTTGGGTCAAGTTTCGTGGTGCTAGTTGGGACGAGATTCATAAAGGTATCCAAGAAGGAATCGGTACCGCAATCATCCCCATCTTTATCTTTATCCTTATTGGCGCATTAATCGCCGTTTGGATTCAAGCTGGAGTCATCCCTACAATTATGATTGTCGGCTTCAAACTGATTAGCAGTCAATTTTTTGTTCCATCAACATTCATTGTCTGTTCTTTAGTCGGTCTATCCATTGGTAGTGGGTTTACAACTATTTCGACAATCGGAATTGCCTTATTTGGAATGGGCGTTGCACTTAATGCTAATCCTGCGCTAGTAGCGGGTGCGATCATTTCGGGAGCTGTTTTTGGTGATAAAATGTCACCCCTCTCTGATTCAACTAATCTTGCCTCGGCAATCGCAGGTAGTGACCTTTTCGCCCATATCAAGAATATGATGTGGTCAACGATTCCTTCTTTTATCGTGTCACTAATTCTATTCTGGTTCTTTGGTAATTCCGGTTCCCATATGAGTGCTGGCAAGATCGCCCACACAATGGCTATTCTTAATCAACAATTTACAATTTCATGGTGGGCCCTATTACCAATCGCCTTAATGTTTATCTGTGCATGGCGCCACATTCCTGCTATTCCAACCTTATTTATTAATATCATCGTTACAGTAGTCATGATCTTCTTCCAAAAGCCAGGAACCTCTCTTCAATCCCTCGCCAAATTAATTAGTGATGGCTTCGTTGCTCACACTAGCGATGCAACTGTTAATACGCTGCTTACCCGTGGTGGGATTAGCAGTATGATGGGAACAGTTTCCCTGATCATCGTTACCCTTTCGCTTGGGGGAATTTTGATGAAGTTTAACATTGTTCAGTCAGCAATGAAGCCGCTTGTTGACCACCTTCATAAGCCTGGCAGTCTTATTACTGTTACAATTCTTTCTGGTATTGGAATCAATCTTTTTGTTGGGGAACAATACCTTTCCGTTATTCTTCCAGGTAAGGCATTTAAGGGTGCATTTGATAAAATGGGTCTTTCACCATTAGCTCTTAGTCGTGTCCTTGAAGATGGCGGAAGTGTTATTAACTACTTAATCCCATGGGGTGTTGCTGGATCATTCGTCGCCTCAACTCTTGGTGTACCAGTCCTTCACTTCCTACCATTTGCTTTCTTTAGTCTGTTTTCACCAGTTTTCTCAATTTTAAGTGGGGTTACTGGAATTGGTTTGAAGTGGCAAAAAGGAAATCAACGCAATGCTACGAACGAAAAGCAAATAAAGGAAGCTTAAAAAAGTCTGGGTTTGAGAATTCCTCTTACCCAGACTTTTTTATTATCCTGCAATTAATACTTCTGTTACCAATAATCCCCCACCAAAGATTAATACAAAGACAACTACCGGCCACACAAAACGCAACCAATGGGAATATCGCATATCGAGCATTTGCAAAGTTGCCATAACTAACCCAGTCGGCGCTAAGAATAACATTGCATATTGACCAAATTGATATGCGGTAACAACAGTATATCGCGGAATATGAACCGTATCAGCTAGTGGCGCTAAAATTGGCATTGCTAGTACTGCTAAACCAGATGATGATGGCACAATAAAACCTAAGACAAAGAATACCAGCATCATCACAATAATGAAAAACGATCCGTTCATATGTGCAACCATTTTTGAAGAAGCATAGAGAATTGTATCAGAAATATAGCCATCATTAAGCACTTTATTAATTCCTCGTGCCAAACCAATAATTAATGATACACCGACTAAACTAGCTGCTCCATCAGAAAAAGCTGTTGTGGTCTTATATTCTCCCAAACCATCTTGGTGCCCAAAACAAGCTAAAAACATAATAATAATAGCAATTGTTAAGAAAGCGGATGCCATGTTAGGGAAAGCCCATCCTTTGGCCATTACTCCCCAAATCATAATTGGGAAGGCGCAAGCAAATAAAATTAAAATAATTTTCTTTTTTAATGTAAACTGCTGATCTTTTTCTTCGCTAGTAGCCATTCCCCACATTTGATCAAATTTATCCCGATCATCATACGAATAGGAAAACTGTGGGTTCTGTTGTACTTTGCGTGCATACCAATGCAGGTAAAATAATAAACAAGTAACTGCAATTACCAAGCCAAAAATTCGTCCTGCCATTCCTTGCGTAAAAGTTGTCCCAGCAGCATTTGACGCAATTACAACTGAAAACGGATTGATTACTGAAAATGTTGTTCCAAGCGAACTTGCTAAGAAAATAGCCCCAACACAAACAATTGAATCATAACCCATCGCAATAAAAACTGGGGCTAAGATTGGGTAAAAGGCAACCGCTTCTTCTTCAATCCCACATAGCGTTCCACCAAGTGCTAGTAAAACTGTCACGAGGAACACCAAAATAAATTCTTTCCCCTTAGTCTTGGTAGATAATGCTGCTAGTCCAGATTCAAAAGCTCCACTTGCTTTAACAACACCAATCAAACCACCTAAAACTAAGATAAAAATCATAATATCAACTGATTCAATTGTACCATCAACCATACTAGAGAAAATATCGCTGACCGAAGCCGGATGCTGTTCAAGCCGTTTATAAGTTCCTGGTACTGAAATTGGCTTATTAATTGCTCCTGATTTAAACTGGTCGACATCAATTTGAATGTGCAATTTATCTAATGTTGTCTGTGTCGCAGGATAACTAATTTTTTCTCCAGTTGGTTGCGTTACTTGGAGATGATTATTAACATATGCTAGCTTAGAATAACTTCCCGCTGGAACAATCCAAGTAAGCATTACTGCGATCACTGTCAGAAAGAATAAAATTGTAAATGCACCTGGCATTTTTAATTTAAACCGATACTTTTTCCCTGCTGTTGCTTTTCCCATCATCCTCACTCCTTAAGTCTCCTTTCTCCCTTTTATTAATTTTAGCAAGCGTTTTCAACAAACTTCGTAATAAGTCAGATTAATTCAACAAATGCATATTTATTATTTAAAAAGCAGGTTAAACCCATTAGATTTACCTGCTTTTTAACATTTTCACCTTTATTACTTAGGCTACTTATTATATTCAACAATTTCTATATCATTATCAGTCAACATTACGCGTGTCAGACTTCCATTTGCTGGGCGTTCAGTCACATCATACTTTCCATGACCAAAACGTTCTACTAAGCTTAAAACAGTATTTCCATGACTTACCCATAAAACATTGGCGTCGTTAGGTAAATCAGCATTCCGAATTAATTCAATTCCTTTGTCCATTCGTTGCCAGTACTCTTCATTGTTTTCGGCGTCATGAAATGGATCAGCATCCTTTAACCAGTCTTTGGCTTGACCGATAGAATATGCGGTTACAATTTCACGGAAGTTCTTAAAGCCATGAGGGGCACCCGCATTGTACCAAGCAAGATCCATATTTGTTCCTTCATATGATCCATAAAACTCTTCCCGAAAATAAGGAGCGGTGACTGGATGAGCTACAGAATTAGCGTTATTAAGATTTAAAATCACTTGTGCTGTTTCCATGGCTCGGGAAAGGTCACTACAAAAGGCCCCATCAAAGTGAATGTTTTGCAATTTCTCGCCAGCTACCTTTGCATCTTCTTTGCCTTTCATAGTTAGTGGGGAGTTACTCCACCCTTGCAATTTATTGTAAATATTAAAAAAAGTCTGTCCATGGCGAACAAGATAAATATTCAATTTAGTCATAACAATCCCTCCATAATCTTATTGTACCGCTTACAAACTCTTAAAACTATTTAAGTATTAACTTTGAGCTTTAAACACAGATTCTTCATATTCTCCACGTAGATTAAAAAATATAGAAAATATAGAAGGAAGGAATTATTATGAAGCTTAGAGACACTAGTCAACCAAATATTGTTGCTGCTAAGATTATTAATGTTACTCTGAAAAATGTTACCGTAATTACTGAAGAAGGCCACTTACTCAAGATTCCATTAACTAAACAGTATCGGGAAGATAAAACTTTACGGGCATCATTGGTTGATATCTTGAAAGCAGGGATATGGATTCCAGTAAATAAAAAGCTAAAAAAATTATTTAGTTACGACTGGGTTTCTGTTCCTGCCTTGGTCCCAGCAAAGAATTAAGTTTCTTCAACGATTTCCATAAAAAGAATGTTTTATAGTAATCTATGATAAAATAATTCTTGATTTGTCGAAATTGCACTTCGATAATATAGAACAAACCATATTGATTGCGAGGAACATTCCTAATGAAAAAATTAAGCAAATTTGTGGATACTAGGATTGGTTTTTTCACCCTCCTAGTTATCCTTTTTTGGTTAAAGACCCTGTTTGCTTACTTTACTGACTTTAAGCTTGGCGTTACGGGAATTTTTCAATACCTTATCTTAATTTTTAACCCGTTAGCGACCACCTTTTTTATTTACAGTTTAGCATTCTACTTTAAGCGTTCGCGGTTCTTCTACCCGGTTATTATGGGCTTAGACATTGCAAACACATTATTACTCTATTTAAATGTCATCTATTATCGTGAATTTACCGATTTTATGACAATTGCTACGATGACTGGTTATTCAAAAGTTAATCAAGGTTTAAGTGGTAGTTCACTTGCCCTCACTAACTTCCATGATGTCTTTTACTGGTTAGATATCGTCGTAATTCTTATTTTAATGCTCTGTAAAGTTATCAAATTTGATCCACGAGCAATTGGAACACGGTTAGCATTCGCATTTAGCTCCGTTGGTCTTGTCTTATTTGGGGTTAATTTGTCTTTTGCAGAAATGAGTCGTCCGCAACTGCTTGGCCGGACATTTGATCGTTCCTACATTGTAAAATATCTCGGTATTGATACTTTTACTGGTTATGATTTAGTAAAATCGCAACATATCAATAATATGCGACAAAGTGCTACTAAACCTGAACTACTAAAAGTTAAGAAGTTCACTGATAAGCACTACGCTCCGGCCAATCCACAAATGTATGGAATTGCCAAGGGCCGTAACGTGATTATCATCCACCTTGAAAGTTTTCAACAATTTTTAATTAACAAGAAGATCAACGGTCAAGAAGTTACCCCATTCCTTAACTCACTTTATAACGGCAAGGATACCTACTCGTTTGATAATTTCTTCCACCAAGTCGGTCAAGGTAAAACCAGCGATGCAGAAAACCTCTTAGAGACTAGTACATTTGGCTTGCCACAAGGATCTTTATTTGCCACGTTAGGGAGTGACAATACTTTCCAAGGCGCTCCAGCTATTCTTAATCAACGTGCCGGTTACACGAGCGCTGTTTTCCACGGAAATGTCGCTAGTTTCTGGAACCGCAATAATGTATACAAGAATTTAGGTTACCAATACTTCTTTGATGCTAGTTATTACGATACTTCTGGAGACAAGGCTACCGGATATGGACTTAAAGATAAGTTATTATTCAAAAACTCGATCAAGTATCTCCAAAGTTTACAGCAGCCATTCTACGCTAAATATATCACTGTTACTAACCACTTCCCTTACACGCTTGATGATGAAGATAAAGATCCAAACTTCCAAACAACTAATACCGGGGATAGTAACGTCGATAATTACTTTGTAACAGCTCATTATCTTGATCAATCAATTCAGGAATTCTTTAATTATCTCCAAAAGACTGGTCTTGATAAGAAATCAATTATTATGATTTATGGTGACCATTATGGGATTTCAAACAGCGAGAATACTTCCTTAGCAAGTGTTCTTGGAAAGAGTGCAGATGATTGGACTGACTTTGATAATGCTCAGCTTCAACGCGTACCACTAATGTTTGTCATCCCTGGTACGGGTCACGGAAAAGTTTATCATACCTATGGTGGAGAAGTTGATGTTCTTCCAACCCTCCTTCACTTATTAGGAATTAGCAGTAAACGCTATATTCAATTTGGAACCGATCTCTTCTCTAGCAAGCATAACCAAGTGGTTGCCTTCCGTAATCGGGATTTTGTTACGCCAACTTATACGAGTGTGGGTGGAACAATTTACAATAATAAGACCGGTAAAGAAGCTAAACTTACCAAGAAGCAGCAAGAGAAGTTAAAGAAGGATCAAGAGTTTGTAAATGAAGAACTAACTCTTTCTGATTCGTTAAACGAAAAGAATCTCTTGCGGTTCTACCATCCAAAAGGGTTTAAAAACGTTAACCCAGCTGATTACAATTATTCAAATGGTCTAAAACGAGCACAGCGAATTGAAAAGAAGAAGGGAATTAAATCAACAAGTATTTACTCAGAAAATGGTGACCGTTCAACTGTAGATGACTACAGCACTGACGCCCCTGAGCAAAACCACTCTTCTACTGATTCCAACCGTATTAAGATCACTAACCCCGACGCTAATAATAAATAGCACGGGTACAACATAGCATAATAGAGCCTAGCAGAACATTTTGTTTTGTCTAGGCTCTGTTTTTAAGTTTAAGCTAATTTCAATCAACTAAACTTTTCCTCCAGTAGCAAAAGTGATATTGTTAACTTATACACAAAGAATAATGGAGGGATTTTTATGGTTGAAGAATTTGGCTCACCATCGTCGTATATTCAAGGTAAAGGTGTCCTTTTTGAAAGTGATAAGTATCTTAAAAACTTTGGTACAAAGCCGTTACTATTGGCTGGCGAAACAGTCTATAAAATTGTAGGTAAGCGGTTTGAACAATATCTTCAAGAAAGCGGTTATGATGTCACCCGTGTTCAATTTAATGGTGAATCATCCACTAACGAAGTAAACCGGGTCACAGAAATTGGTAAAGAAAATAATGTAACTGTCGTTTATGGTCTTGGTGGTGGTAAAACAGTTGATACTGCCAAAGCGATTGCCGATAACCTTAACTTACCAGTTGTAATTATGCCAACATTGGCTTCAAATGATGCACCTTGTTCTCGTCTTTCAGTAATCTACACTGATGACGGTGGCTTCGATCATTATCGTTTCTACAACCAAAACCCTAATCTGGTTTTAGTTGATACTCAAGTTATCGCTAATGGTCCCGTTCGGATGCTTATTTCTGGAATTGCCGATGCTTTAGCTACCAATGTTGAGGCACAAGCAGTTGCTCAGGCTCATAGTGATACAATGCTTGGTGAAAAACAAACCCTTGTTGGAAATGCAATCGCCCAGAAATGTGAAGAGACATTATTTAATTACTCGCACCTAGCTGTAGCGGATGCGGAAGCACATGTCGTTACGCCAGCATTTTCTAATATTGTTGAGGCTAATACCCTGATGAGTGGTCTTGGTTTTGAAAGTGGTGGTTTATCCGGTGCTCATGCTATTCATGATGGCTTAACAATTTTAGAAGAAACACATGATTTAACACACGGTGAGAAAGTTGCATATGGAACACTTACCCAATTAATGCTCGAAGGTGCTGACAAAGAACGTTATAACAAATACTTCCAATTTATTCTTTCTTTAGGCCTCCCAACTACTCTTGCTGATCTACATTTAGAAAATGTTACTGATGAAGAATTGCTCAGTGCTGGAAAAGCCGCCTGTTCAGAACAAGATACCATGGATCGTTTGCCATTTAAGGTAACTCCAGATGACGTTGCGCAAGCATTGCGAGCAGTTGATGCATATACTAAACAATATTTAAATAGTCACCATTGTCATCATAGCCAGATGTAATAAAAAGGGAGCGAGCCAGAAGTCACTTGTGACTTCGTTTTTCGACGCGAAGCTAGCCTCTGGGAGCCCCCGCAAGCAACAATAGGCCTCTAACGTTCGGTTTTGCCGGACGTTAGAGGCCTATTGTTGTACTGCGTATTTGCTTTTTATGAAAGTAACTTAACTTATGTCACAGTTCCTTTTTGTTATTTACTCCACAAGAAATTAATTAATGCCTTATCAACTTGAGCATTATTATGAAGTTTCGAATGTTGAGCATCTTTTCCTGTTATTTTTAGGACACGGTACGACTTTGCCCGAGCAGCTACTAGGTACTTGAGTGATAATGACGATGCATTATCAACAGTTCCATCTGTATGATTACCAATATCACCGATAATATTAAGAACTGCTACTTGACCTTTAGGATAGGTTTGCCGTACTTCTGTCATTTGACGATATGTAGCGTTCATTTCATTTGGCTTGCCGTCTTTATTTAATTTCATTCCAACTGGTTGCTGGATAGCAGCAGGTACCTGTTTAAAATTCAATCCCGCAAAATGACCTGCGATATCAACCTGTTTTTGTAATTGAGGCATATTCTGATTTTTACCGTTTTGCAACATATAGTAAATAATCGAAATATTTCCCAGGGAATGACCAACCATATTAATCTTAGTTATGCGATAGCGTTTCTGTAATGCTTTTACAACATTTGTCGCATATTCGCCATGCTTATTAAAATCCAACTGCCTATTGTTATCATAATTCACCTCAACAATTGGATTGATGGCCCCTTTATGCATTGAACCATGAAGAGTAACTTTTCCGTTATTAGCAACATCAGCTTGCAAGACTGTGCTCGTTACCCCAGCTTTTTTAGCAGCATTTACCATGTGTTCTTCTGCATGATAACTACTGCCTCCACCATGGAAAAATAGCGTTGGCGTTGTTGATTGCACATACTTACTATGTTTTTGCTGACGCCAAACTGCCCCACCAATTATTGCCAGAATAACAACTACTATCACTACACCAATCCCAATATGGCTTTTTTCATAATTTCACCCGCTTTTTTGTTTACTTAGATTATAAGCCTAAGAACAATAATGCAGTCAAAACTTATTTTAATGCAGGAGACGTTGCCAAAAGTTTCCACGGCGAACATCATTAGCACTATATAGAGAGTAAGTTAATGGTTCCCCATTAAGCGTTTCTAACTGATCACTCGTTATCCTTAAGCTGCCGACACGTTCACCTTTCCAAATAGGTGCTTCTAATTTTTTCTTTTTATATTGTGTTCCAATTGTATAGTCCGTTTTTGTATCATACGGACTCCAAATAGTTACTTGTTGCGGCGTGAGTTCCATTGTTTTTTCAACACCATTAGCTACTTTACGTGTTGTTACTGATGATGGAACTTTTATTTTTTGTAAATGGTCCTCTGTTTTAAGGATCTTATATAAATTCTGAGTAGCCTTAAATCGGTTGTCTTTATTGCTTCCTTTTGAATGTAAGATAACAGTAATAATGCGATGTCCTTGATACTTACCTGTACTTGCAAAACAAGCTCCCGCACTGTCAGAAGTCCCCGTCTTCAAACCATCAATCGTTACTCCTTTTACAGCGTACTGTTCTCCCGGTAACATCTTATTAAGATTTTTTTCAGTCTTAACTTGATCTTTCGCTATTTGAAATTTTACTTCTTTTTGTGCTGTAATTTGTAAAAGTTCTGGATAATGTGTCACAAAGTATTGCGATAAAATGGCAACATCACGTGCACTCATTGTATTAGCAGCATTGTTAGGAAGATCAGCTAACTTAAAACTTTTCATATCTCCATTGTCTAATCCGACTGAATTAACAATATTTGTCTTAGTCATTCCAATTTTTTTGGCTTTTTGCATCATTTTAAGATTAAATTCATCGGTCCCATCCCCGGTAGCAGTTGCAAGTGCGACGGTCGCTCCATCAGCTGACTTTACAAGGGCTGCATTGATTAATGTCCGAACTGAATAAGATTGACCAGATTTTAGTCCGATTGAAGAATAAGCAGCATCATTAGAAATAGCCGCAATTTCAGGAGTTATTTTTACTTGAGTATCCCACGAAAGCTGCTTCTGTTGGATTTCATCTTCTATTACTAAAATAGTTAATAATTTTGTAATTGAGGCCACTGGCAGAGCCTTATCTACATTTTGCTTATAGATAATTTGCCCTGTTGAAGCATCAGCCATGATCGCTGCAGAAGCATCAATTCGACTATTTGCTAATACAGATTGCCTTCCTCCCATTAGCATCATGAATAGAGATAAAATAAAAACTGTCAATTTTTTCATAAAATCTATTCTCCTATTTTCTCCAAGTACGGTAAGATAAATTTAATAATAAATAATAAATAATAAATAATAAAGGAATTCATTATGAATAAAGAACTTAAATCTCTGCTTTTCATCTCAACTGGCCTATTCCTTAGTTTTATTCTAATTTTTAACCTTTACACATATAATGCTACTAGATTTATTCCTCAAGCTAGCAAAACAAGCCAAATTCTTAACCAAAATCGCCTTCGCGCCCCTAATATCCATCGTTCCTCTGAAAATTGGACATATCCTAAGATCGATAATGATCCTATTGAATTGGTCGCCGTCAAACAAGCAAAAAGAATTCTAGTTATCAACTCAAATAAGCGACAAGTTATTTACATCATCCACGCACAAATTAATTTACCAGCACAAAAGAATTCTTTTCGCTTACTTCATGCTCGGGGGCAGCAAATTTATCACATTAATGGTTCCCAGCAAGCCATCGCTAAGAACTGGTTAGGCGTTAATGATGGGAACTACATTGAAACCCCCGTTACAGATATGAATAATCATCAGGTCCCACGCAATCTACGAAAAGCACCCAAGATCGAAAACACTATCCAAGTGTCACCCCCCGATGCTAAATGGCTTCAAACTTTGCCTAAAAATACACCCTTAATAGTTAAGGAGGACTATTAATATGATTTCACGATTAAAATATGGACGTTTTTTTAATCACTTATTTGGAAGTAATCTTATTTCACTAATAATAATTATCTTTTATAATCTTCTTACATACTTCATCCCATTAATCAAAATTTCAATCACGCAAATAATTTTTTTCTTTCTAATAATCGATCTGATCTTGATTATCTTTAAAATTTTAGCACTACAAAATTAGCCGACAATCTCAATCTTAGTACCGACCGGCAAATTCTTTTCCATCCATTGTGCGTCTGGCACTGAAAGCCGAATACACCCGTGAGAACCCTGTGTTTTTCCAAGTTTAGCAGCTTCTTGTTCATTATATTTTCCGTCCGCTTTAGTCGGAACACTATGGAACAAGTATTCTCCATGATTCTTCCAAGAAACGTAGTAATTAGCTCCCTCTTTTAACGATCGATTAAAAAAGCTATCTCCTCGTTCTTGTTGAGCATAAAATGTTCCTGTCGGGGTCGCGCTTTTCAGCTTACCTGTTTTAGGATCTTTTTTATAAATTCCACCTGTGCTATACATTGTGTAAATGACCTTTGAACCATCATACAAATATGTCCGATTATTTTTTAAATCGACTTTAATCCAAAAATCTTTCACTTTATTCAAATCTGGATATGGGACCGTTTCTGAAGGCTTATGCCAATCAATTGGGGTGCGCATATGGCTTTCACTATTATCGACTTTCTTTTCTTGTGTTGGTTTTTCGTCTACTTGCGATTCAACTACTGCTCTTTGGGGATGTGTATTCGAAGCAGCATGTAATTCTGGACCGATTGCAATTATTGCCACCAATAAGCAGAATATTCCATAAATCCAATGCTTTACTCGTAAGTTCAAATTAATTTCTCCTTTACAGATAATTCAAAACATCATTATTATAATAATAGGAATTTTTTTATTCAATATACTTTCAAAAAGGTGTAAAAAATGCGAGATAATCTTAAAATTTCATACTTAACTGCCATCTTTTTCTTTATCGTTGCCATCATCTATGCAAATCTTACGTAAGTAATTGTGAGGATTCTATTATGACAGCCGTTTTTTCATTCATAGCAAATATGTGGTCTTATACCATCAATCATAAATGGTCAAAAGATATTTTACGAGCTAACATTCTTTTTATTCTTTTAGTTATAATTTATGATCTTCTTCAATTTTCATTAAAAATAATTAATTGGCGGATCTTCTTCAAAGTATTCCTGCTATTAAATATTTGCTTATTTTTTAAGTTTCTTTTAGATGGGATTGATCGCTATTTAAGAACACGATAACTTGATAAGTTTTTTATTGAGTTATTAAGTTTCCGTGCTAAGATAGGAACATAATTATTTATTTTCAATTCGAGGAAGGGACAATGCAATCGTATATTAAATACTGGATAGCAGGAATAGGAGCATTACTAATTATAATGATTGCTGGAATGACTGTTCACCAGAAAAATCATTTCAATAAAAACGTAACCATTAATAATGTTGCCGTTGGGGGATTAACAGCTAAGCAGGCTTTTGATAAGGTAAAAGGGACCTCTGGAGCAACCAAGGTATACGTTGACAATAAGCTAGTTTACCAAACTAAATCAATGAAGGCTAACTTTAGCAATAATGATGAACAAAAATTTAATCAAGCACTTAAAAAGCAGTTTACATTTTTTCCATCACATAAAGCAACCAACTTATCAATAAAACCTGATAACTTTAATCAAGATTCGCTTAATATTGCTAAAAACAAATTAACTAACAAAGTACGTCAGCTCAACACAGGTCGTAACGCTCCCGTTAATGCTTATGCAGTCTACCACAATGATAAAGTTACTGTAATTCCTGCAGTTAAAGGTAATAAATATGATTTACAAAATGCTGTTAATCAACTAAATAATCAAGCAGGAAGTACTAAAATTAACATTACTTTACATAAAGAACAGCCGATTACTGCAAATAGCAAAACCGTTAAGAACGAGGAAAAACAATTAAATAAGTTAAAAGGGAAGAAAGTTACTTACCTTGTTCAAAATGAAAAGTATAGCCTTACTACCAATCAAATTATTACCCGGGCAACTTATCAAAATGGCAAGTATAATTTCGACACTACGGCCTTAAATAAACAAGTAAAGAAAATTAATGAAAAACATGCAACTCTTGATAAACCATTTAAATTTAGGACTCATTCTGGAGCAGAAATTACCACTACAGCTAATGGTTCTTATGGTTGGAAAATTAGCGAGAAAAAAGCTGGCAATTCATTAACTAAAGCAATTATCGATGGTCGCCAAGAAGTTGATGGTGAACATGATATTGAAGGTAAAGGCTATAATACTGCTGGACTCGGCTACAATGTTACATCTAATAATGGTATTGGAGACACTTATGCTGAAGTTTCATTAGCTGACCAACAAGCTTATTTCTACAAAGATGGTAAATGTGTCCTTACCACAGACATTGTTAGTGGGACTAATAATGAAGGTAACAAAACGCCAAAGGGAGTCTGGTATATCATGTACCAGCAAAGCCCTTCAGTTCTCCGTGGACAAAACGATGATGGATCAAGTTATGCAAGTAAAGTTAATTATTGGTCGCCATTTACTTTAACAGGATGTGGCTTCCACGATGCAAGTTGGCGTCATAATTGGTCAAAGACTGCTTACCTAAGCGACGGTTCGCACGGCTGTATTAATATGCAACCAAGTGTGGCTGGACAAGCCTTCCATGATTTAAAGCAGAATGAACCCGTTATTATTTATTAATACTCTAAGGAGGTTGGGAACCCCCAGCCTCTTTATTATTTTAAAAGAACACCTAACCGGACTATGGTGAAAAACTCGCAAGCTAGCTTACTTTTTATTCTCTTAATTAATATATACGTAAAAAATTCCCCTTTGCACCTCATAATTCTAAAATAGTGGTACAGTAAAAATGTATCTTAACCTTAGGAGGCTTAGATTATGACTGATAAAATTGTTACTGCAGAAGAAATGCGACATTACGATTCTTACACCATTAATACAATCGGTATCCCTTCCCTTGTGTTAATGGAACGGGCTGCCTTAGCCGTTCGCGATGAAATTTTACATGCTTTTCCGATTGCGCTAAAAGATGTGGCAGTAGTAGCTGGCAGTGGAAACAATGGCGGGGATGGAATAGCTATCGCACGCTTGCTTCATATTGCTGGTGTCCATGTAACAATCCTCAATATAGGGAATCCTAAGCATGCGTCTGCTGAACACCAAACACAAGAAAAGATCGCGCACCATTATCAAATTCCTGAAACTTCTGATCTCGCTGTCCTTAATAAGGCAACATTAATTGTCGATGCCATGTTTGGAATTGGAATCGATCGCACAGTAAAAGGAGCTTATGCCAACGCGATTAATGCGATTAATAACACGGATGCGGTTGTCGTTGCAGTAGATATGCCATCAGGAGTTAATACTGATACTGGAGAAGTAATGGGGACTGCTGTTAGAGCTACGACAACCGTCACTTTTGCCTATAATAAGGTCGGCTTAACTAAGAATGACGGAAAAGATTACGCAGGAAATGTTGTCGTTGCTAATGATATGGGAACTTATGCAGTAGACTGATTGTAATATTATTTACCAAGCCTTTTTACTATTAATCACTGAATATTAACATTATTATAATAAGTGACGAACGTTGCGGTGAACCAATTTGGAGGTAAACAATATGTCAGAATTAACAACCAAATTATTTATAGACGTAAAGAACTTTGAAAAATACCAATCAATGTTAAAGTGCCAAGTACATATTGAAGAAGAACGCCATGGTGATTATTGCCTACCTGGTTTTCCTGATCGTCACAATTTTCACCGTCTTCTCCGAATTTTACGTAAACATGATGACGGTTTAACTAGCAAACAACTAATTTACGACTTCAATTACCGGCCGAGCGACCTCGAAGATGCTACCAAGGCATTAGTAACAAACAATTTGGCAACTACCACCCCAATTAACGAGGAAGACTACAAAATTCAGCTTAACACTGAAGGTATCGAAGTTGCTGATAATTTGCTAAAGCGTCGTGACAAGATTGCTGAAGCTGCTTACCACACATTGAGTGAAAATGAACAACGAGAATTAGACCGGCTCGTAAACAAGCTAACAGAGGATTATGCGAACCGTGACGTAAATTACAACGCTCTTGGCAATATTTGCCATTAAAATGATATCCGATCAAAAAAGCAGCGACTAAGAGAATTTTGCTATTATCTCTTAGTCGCTGCTTTTTTGCTTACGTTTATTTTAGTTATTTCAAATATTCTGCCGGATTTGCTATAAAATCGCTAATTTTAATAGTTTTTGCATCCTTAGTAGCAGCATTCTTTAATTGGAAGGTTCCTTCTTCAACTTCACGAGCGCCAAACACTGCAAAGTACTTCGCATTACGACGGAAGGCTTCTTTGATTTGCTTACCAACTTTTACCCCGCTGTAATCTTTATCAGCCACGATTCCTTGCTGACGAATTTTACTGAGGACTTCAAACGCCATTTCATCCCCTTGTTGATCTGCACTCGCAAAGAAGACATCCAATTGGTTTTGAGGAGCAAATGCAGGATTTTCTTCTTGGAGTAAGAGCGTCAACCGTTCAACACCCATTCCAAAGCCAATTCCACCTTCTTCAGGACCACCAAGTTGACTAATCAAACCATTATAGCGACCTCCTGCACAAACAGTCGTGTAGCCGCCACCAAATACTGGTGAGTCTGACATAATTTCAAAAATAGTATGGTTATAGTAATCTAGTCCCCGCACCATATTGGTATCAATTTCAAAATCAATTCCTAATTTATTTAATAAGGCCTGCACTTCGTCAAAGTAAGCTTGTGACTCTTCATCAAGGTAATCAAGGATTGATGGGGCTTCCGCAACAATCTTCTTATCACCCTCATCTTTACTATCAAGCACACGCAATGGATTCTTATATAACCGTTCTTGAGAGTCTTTACTTAATTCATCATAGTGAGGCTTCAAGTAGTTAATTAATGCTTCACGGTAATCTTCACGAACCTTCTTATCCCCAAGAGTATTAATAACTAATTTAACATTTGGCACCCCAAACTTTTTAAAGAGAGCCATTGCCATTGAAATAACTTCCACATCAATTTGTGGTGACTCATTGTTTAATGCTTCAACCCCAATTTGGTGAAATTCACGTTGCCGCCCTGATTGTGGTCGTTCATACCGGAACATTGGCCCCATGTAATAAACTTTATAAGGTTTAGGATATTCTGGCCCATAGAGCTTATTTTCTACGTAAGCCCGTACTACTCCAGCTGTTCCCTCTGGACGTAATGCAATATGCCGATCACCCTTATCATGGAAATCATACATTTCTTTTTCAACAATATCTGAAGTATCCCCCACATTTCGTGAAAAAACATGATAGTCTTCAAACATCGGTGTTCGAATTCCACGGTATCCAAACTGGTTAAAAACTTCGCGCGCATTTTGTTCTACTTTTTCCCAAATGCTTGTAGTTCCTGGTAAGATATCTGCAGTTCCCTTTGGCTTTTGATAATCCATATGTTTCCCCTTTCATTACGTATAAAAACAAAAGCCCTCTAAGACTTTAACAGCCTTAGAGGGCGATATTCATCACTGTCCCACCTCTATTTTACAGTAACCTCACAGTCACTGCCTCATGGAGTTGCGTTAACTCCTGACGATAACGGAATCACCGGAACAGACTACTAAAATTCATCCTTTCAGCTAGTAGAGGTGGATCATGCCTGCTTCCAGCTCTCAGCTCAACTGGATCTCTGTCAATTACACAGGCACTTTGTTTCTACGTCAATGCTTTTATAATATATTAGTGATTTTACCATAGCTTACAAATTTTGGGTATCATTTATCTAAATTAAGCTGTCGCTGAACTCGGTGTAAATGCCATAAATAAAGACAGATAATAATCAGAGTACCGGCCATTAGACAAAAGACTGAAATAAACAAAAATTGATAACTTCCTTTTTCAATGACAAATCCACCGTACAATGGACCAATCGCCCGTCCAACCGACATCATAATATTAAGCAGTCCTTGGTAATGCCCAGCTTCATCAACATTAGTCAGTTGCGCAATCCAAGCAGGCAGGCCAGCAAAACTGGTCATTTCACCAATTGTTAAGATTACAAAATCAATAACAAAAGCTGTCAGGGTCCGAGCAAAAATTAATAAGAGGAAGGATAAGGCAAAAATAAATATTCCCACAATAATTTGCGTCGATAACCGAACATAGGGACTTAACTTATTAACAAGTGGTTGTCCAATAATAATTAACACCCCATTTAATGTCCATAGCATACTATAGGCATAGAATGGAATCCCCATGTTTGTCATATGGACTGCCATTACACTTTCCCATAAAGAATAACTTAAATGAACCGTAATATAGTTTATGAGAATAAACCAAACTAAGATGATCCATCGCGAATGTAATTGGCGGGACCCATGATAGTGTTCTTGTATCTCTGAATTATCTTTAATTGCATCTACAGCCACATTAAATGTTAAAACTACTACTAGCATTAACAAGGCATAAAAGATTGTTGCTACAGCAAAAACTACCACTACACTAATCGGCAGAAGAACGCCAACCAGCAACGTTCCAATCACAACCCCAATATTAAAGGCCATATAAATATAATTAAAAACATAGCGGGAAGAATGATCACTAACCAACGTCCCATAAGAATTAACAATCGTGGCATTGATTCCATCACCAAAACTATTAATCGTAATTAGGACAGCATACCAGGGCCAACCATGAATAAAGATCAATAAGAATATCGCTAGCGTAGATAGACTAACTCCTAAGATGGCTGTTTGATATTGCTTCCAATGGTCAAACAACCATCCTCCTAAATAATTTCCCATCATCATGGCAATTGACATTATTAACATTACAAGGCCAGCAGTTGTCAAAGTTTGCCCAAGGTAATTATGAAGATACATAGTTGTAAGCGGCCATAAAAAAGCTGCCCCAGTGTTGTTTAACAGACTTGCAAGGGCAACCCATTTTAATTTTACTGTTTGCTGTTCCATTTTAACGTTCAGATACCATATCAGAGGAAGGTACACGTAAGAGCGTATAGGTTACCGCACTATGATTTGCTTTTAATCCTAAACCATTAATAACCGTATTTTTATACTTTACATCCATTACCGCTGCAAAAGCATGTCCTGTCTTGGCATCCTCTTTTTCTAATTGCTTTTTATCCCATGGCAAAGCACTCGCATCTAAGGTAACTATCCGTGATCCATCAGCAACTGATCCATACCGTGAATTTGTTGTGTATTTATCATTTCCAGCCCAGTACGTATATGACACAATTGGGTGCTTGCCGCTTTTACTACGGGTCGCTAAAACATAATAGAAGTCATCTGAATTATTTCCCATTTGAAGGGGATGATAAGTGATTGAAGTCTGTGTTTGGTGGTGATTATTAATATCAACTGGGCGGAAAAATGTGAGATATGCCATTCCCCCGAGCCAACATAGCGAGACAACTAATAAGATCACATAACGAATCACTAAGTTTAATTTAAATACTTTTTTTGTCTTCGCTATCAGCATTAATTGTTTAACACGGATATAATGGATTACATAACAAAAAAAGACAATTGCACATATCCACGATAACCATCCTAGCCAATTCCAACTCATAATTTTCAATACTCCATTCTCTAAATTATTTACTATGATTATCACACAAATTGATCTACTTGTCGTTAAATCTTAATAACAAACGAATAAATTTAATAAAATAACTACAAGGATAAGCTCAAACTGTGCTAAACTAATTTTTGGTAACAAACTGTGTCTTGATTTAGAATAAGAGATAAGGTTAGTATTATTTAATAATATACCTACTAAGGAGGAATGTTTTCATGGACAATTTGAGTGAGCTTGCTCAAGAATTGATTAATTTTGAGCGCGAAAATGACTTAAATGATAATGAAGTTGCTTTCGGCAGTCATTTATCTGTTGAACGAATTCACGAAATTAAATCATCCAATACCCCAGTAACTTCAGAGGAAGTCGAATTGCTTCAACGGTTCATGCAAAGTAAGTAACATAACCATTCATGCCATTGTGGCAAAATCAAAATTTAATACCTTCTAAAGCAGAACTAATAATATTTCTCTGCTCTAATCTAAAAAAGGATCTAAAAGAAAACATCACTTTCTTCTAGGTCCTTTTTCTGTTTATTGTGGTTGATAGAATTCAACTGGAATAAGTTTAGTTTCGATCTCTTCATGAGGTGTTTCTATTCGTTTCATTAAAGTTTCAATTAATTCTTGTGCCAATAATGGAATTGGTTGAATTATTGTTGGAAGGTAAGGCGCTACTTTCCGAATTAATCGTGAACCATCATAACCTGTAATGAAAAAGTCTTTATTTATTTGCTTTCCTGCCTGGTAGTAAAGATTGCTAATCGTTAATGCTTGGACATCATTAGAAGCCAGCACTCCATCATAATTACCAGGGAAAGTAGCCTCAAGATCCAAATGCTGGATAGCCAAAGGTTCAAAATCTCGTTTCTGTTTATTCAAAAAATCAAGTGCCCCTTGAATTCGATTGATGGTAGGTGAAACAGAAGTATCTTCATCCACAATTACCGCTAAGTGTTTTACATCATGTTCTACTAAATACTTCGCTGCTAGTTCACCCCCATGATAACTATCAGCTGCAACAATTGGAATATTGTCAGCAAGGTATCTATCAAAAGAAACAATGGGAGCAGTAAGTTGATGATATTCCTCTATCCCCAGATTGTGAGAACCCGAAATAATCCCATCTACTTGATTTGCCATCAACATATTTAAGTATTCATGCTCTATTTCCGGATTTTGTGCCGATGATGCAATAATTGTTTTATAACCCTTTTTAAATAATTCATGTTCAAGTTCATTTGCTAATTCTGCAAAAAATGGATTAATTAAATTAGGAAAAATCAAGCCAACGAACTTAGATGGTTTCCCCTGCATCGCCCGTGCCAAGGCATTTGGTTGATAATTCAACTCTCGCATCGCCGCATGGACCTTGTCAATCGTCTTTTGACTTAAAGAACCATAATTATTTATTACTCTTGAAACAGTAGTTACTGAGACCCCCGCTAATTGAGCAACATCTTTTAACTTAGCAACCATTCTAAAACTCCTTGATTAATTTCGTTTAAGTTATTCCATTATTATAGCTCACCACATTTGAACAATCGACGGTTACTTTTAAATATAATTTTAATCGCTAATTTTACAAAAATAGGTTTTATTACATATGTTTATTTTATCATCTATCTAAAAATATTTTTCATTTGATAAAGCATATTTTGTGAAGATGATAATTATTGATTTTATGACATTTTCTCCCCAGTTTTAAAGGATTTCACTTGCTTTTTTACCTTCAAATTAAATTGACGCTAAAGAGAATTAATGCTAGTTTATAGGTAGTTGAATCTTTAGAACTTCTTAAACTTTTTGACCTTTTTGAGATTATTTTAATTTATGAAATGATTAATAAGCCACTTTTAAGAGTAATGTTTAGGAATTTCAAATATAAATTAAGGAGTCACTGCCAATGAATCGTCAATCTAATAATGATCCATCAACCCATTTTAAGATGTACAAAAGCGGAAAAAAATGGGTCTTTGCTGGATTAACTGCTGTTACCTTATTAACTGCTAGCGGCGCTGTTGCTCATGCCGATGATGCTTCAGTTTCTTCTGCAGAACCTGCCGCTACAACTACTGCCAATACACAAAATAATACAAATAGTGCCGCTGATTCTTCTGCTGTCGCTCAAAGCACAGCAAATAGCGCTTCAGCAGAAAGTACTGCTGCCTCTAATGCCAGTCAAGCTGTCGTTAGCCAAGCCACAGCTGATTCAGCTTCAGCACAGTCTACCGAAGCTAAACAAGCTGCTCCTGCTGCTCCAAAGGCTGCTAGTGCCGTTGCTGCACCGCAAGAGAACTCCACAACGGACTTAAGTACCCTCCATTTCAGTAATAACGCTCCACAACAAGCATTTATCCAAAGTGTTGCTCCAGGTGCAATCCAAGGATGGAATGAATACAAGGTTCTCCCTTCAATTACAGTCGCCCAGGCTATCGTTGAAAGTGGTTGGGGCCGTTCAGCCTTATCAACCCAAGCCCATAACCTATTTGGAATTAAGGGTTCCTATAATGGAAATTCAGTTGTAATGCGTACGCGAGAAGTTTATGGTGGCCGGAGTGTTTACGTTAACGCCAACTTCCGGGCCTACGCTAACAACTCCGAATCAGTTACTGACCATGGTCGCTTTCTCAATGTAAATAGTCGTTACCGTAACTTACTTGGTGACACTAATTATGCATCTGTTGCAAATAAGCTTCGGCAAGACGGCTATGCTACTGATCCAAACTATGCTAGTACCTTAATTCGTTTTGTTCAAACATATAATTTAAACCAGTTAGATGCCGTTGCCCTTTCTGGTAAAGTTGTTACAAATAAGCAGACCGAAAGTGCTCAAACTCCAGAAACCAACGTAACTGTTTCTAACACCGGTTACTATACTGTTAAGGGTGGAGACACCTTATCACGCATTGCCGGACAATTTAATACGACTGTAAATAACCTCGCCGCCTTAAATGATATCCACAATGTTAACCGTATTTATATTGGTCAACGGCTCTTGGTTCGTCAACCTGCTGCTGAACAACAACAGCAACAAACAACCCCTAAGCAAACTGAAACCAATACTACCACTAACAGTAATACATATACCGTTAAAAGTGGCGATACCCTTTCAGGAATTGCGGGTAAATTTAACACCACTTATACTCAATTAGCTCAGCTCAATCATATTAGTAACCCTAATATGATTCATGTAGGTCAAGTATTAACGCTTCATCAAACTACAGCTCAAAATACTACTACTAACCATCAAGAAAGCCAGCAAAATAAACAAGTTACTACTAGTGCTAATGGCACATACACTGTTAAAAGTGGTGATACCCTTTCACAAATTGCCGCTCGTTTTAACACTACAACATCTGCATTAGCTTCAACTAACCACATTAGTAATCCTAATTTAATCGAGGTTGGCCAACAATTACGGATTAACAATAGTGCTAGTACACAAAAAACCACTTCACACTATTCCACTACTAATCATGGAAATTACGTAGTTCAAAGTGGTGACTCACTATCAAAGATTGCCGCCTACCACGGATTAAACTGGCGGTCAATCGCAGCTAAGAATAACATTCAAAGTCCATACACAATCTTTGTAGGACAACGTTTGTCACTATAGTTGATCCATTCGAAATAATTAAACAATATATAGCAAGAAGTATAATAAATTCTATACCTCTTGCTTTTTTGTTTTAAAAAAATTCTTTTCTGTTCTAGAATAAAGTTAGGCAGTTTATTGTTAATATTCACTAAATTACTATTAGGGAGTTTATAGAAAGTAAGTGATATTTATTGTGGTAGACCGTTGGACAACAGATATTCCAAATGTTAATAAAATCAGTCAATTATTTAAATTACTAGGAAATCCTAAAAGATTACAATTATTATATTTGCTGATTCAACATTCGATGAGCGTTTCAGAAATTAGTATGAAGTTGAACTGGGAACAATCGGGGGTTTCTCACCAGCTGCAACTATTGAGAAAATATAATTTAGTTCAACAACGGCGAGAAGGGAAAACCGTTATCTATCATTTAGAGGATCCGCAGGTAATGACCTTGATCGCTGATGTATTAAGTCATGCAGAAAAAATCATCTAATAATTTAGTGAATATTCTTTGGGATCCCCCCATTGAAATAAAAGAAAGGCGTTTAGAACTCATCCTAAGTCAAACTTAGACGATGACTTCTAAACGTCTTTTCGTTAGTTAATAAACTTAATTTCTAATCGTTCATTTTCCAAAACTCCTTTTACAATCAATGACTTGCCATCATAGAACTGATGCTTATCTAACCAAAACCCAAGATGTGCATGACTATAAAACTTAAAACTATACCGCATTGCATTATTCAGTTTACTAACCCGCAACACACCTTGTGAGCCATCAGAACAAGTAATATTTTGTGATTGATTATTATCATGAACATAAATTGTTGTCATTCTTCTCACCTCCGTTTTTATTATACCTCGTTTTTGGTCTACCTAAAATATTTTTTAGTAAAGTAAAAAGGGACTGTGACATAAATCAGGTTCCTTTCATAAAAGACAAATGGCGCAGTACGACAATGGCCTCCAACGCCCGGCAAAAAAACCGAACGTTGGAGGCCTATTGTTGCTTGCGGGGGCTCCCAGAGGCTAGCTTCGCGTCGAAAAACGAAGTCACGAGTGACTTCTGTCTCGCTCCCTTTTAACTAATCTGCAGCTAATGCATCAATTGGATTAAGGTTTGCCGCCCGACGTGCAGGAAGCAATGCGGCAATAAACGAAATTACAATCGCAATTACAATTGCAAAGATTACATTTCCAACAGTAATTTGCACAATATTATATTTAATCAAGCCATACAGAGCATGGTTAATAATAACTGTTACAACTGCAACAATTAGTAGTGCAAGAATTGCTGAAAACAGTCCAATAAAGACAGATTCAGAGGTAAATAAGCGACGAATATCTTTCTTTCGTTCACCGAGGGCTCGCAAAATACCGATTTCTTTTGTCCGTTCCGAAACTGACATATACATTGTCACAATGATCATTAATGCGGATACAAGTAATGAAATTCCAGCAATTGACGCAAGAACCGTGGAAGCAAGACTAACATAAGTATTAACAGTTTTAAGAATCGACCCGACTGTAATCGCTCCTAATATTCGTTTGTTATTACTACCACGAAGATTGTCGATCTTATTCGCTACTCCTTGAACATTGTCAAGATTTGTTACATTAACGGTTGCAAAATTAGCAGCCGTAGAGGCATTCGCTTTTTGAAGCAGAGCACGCATAGTGGAATAAGTAATTGAAGTTCCGGCACTCGCACCTTCTGTAATCCCTGCTACCTTGAAGTTTCCAAAAACGGGAACTGGACTATTATTGCCATCTATCCATGTAAATGAAAGACGGATAGTTTTACCAACCATTTGCTTATAATTTTTGGCACTTGATAATTGGATTGCTTGTTGCTTTGTAAGAACGATTTCACCATTCTTAGGTTTATGCCCCTGCTTGATTGAATTGCTAGTAATTGCCTTACTCCAGGTACTTAGTGAAGTTCCACTCTGCTTTTTTCCATTATAATCAAGCTGAAAGGCACTCACCATAATTCCCGGCTGGACAGACGACACATTATCAAGCTTTCGTAACCGGTCAATATTATGGTCGCTAATCGTCATTGATTGGGGATTAGCCGCCATCGTTCGTCCTAACGATGATTGAATTTGTTCCTGGGTCATCTTTTTACCAGTTGTGTTTTTAAATACGGTAATTGCCTGCGGGTTAGCAAGAGAGTTAATCTGATTTTGAATGTAACCATTTATCCCATTACCTAAACCACTAAATAAGAGTACCGCAAAAATACCAATTGCGGTTCCAAGTATAATTAACGAATTACGCCAAAAGTTATAGGTCAAATGCTTAAAAGCCGTTCGGTAGCTCGCCATCGCTGGTAGAACTCGTGGAGTAATCTCTGTGGGGTCTTCTGGAATCGGATAAGCAGGACGTAATCTTTCATCGCCGTCAATTTTTCCATCGGCTAAATGAACAATTCGCGTCCCATTATCCGCTACTTCCTGAGAGTGAGTAACGGCGATCACTAGTTTCCCATCGCGAGCAATCTCGTCTAATAATGCTAATACTTCTTTTGTATTCTGCGCATCTAAGGCCCCTGTTGGTTCATCAGCAATAATAATTTGCGGGTCACTTGCTAATGCCCGAGCAATCGCTACCCGTTGCTTTTGACCTCCTGACAAATGGTTCGGATGCTTTTTTACTTGTTCACTTAAACCAACCTTATCTAAGAGTTCCAGTGCACGCTTTCGACGTTCTTCCTTAGTCAAGGTTGTCATATCTAACGCAACCAAAACATTATCCAGTACCGTCAAGTGAGAGATTAAGTTATAGGACTGATAGATATAACCCACCGTTGCACGCCGATAGCTATCTAGTTGCTTTTCCTTTTTATGGTCAAGGAGTTTACCATTTACAAGGACTTCACCTTCAAAGTTACGATCAAGTCCCCCAATGATATTCATTAAAGTGGACTTCCCACCACCTGATTCACCAAGGATGGACACAAATTCTCCCCGATCAAACTGTAAGCTAATCCCTTTAAGAACTGGGAATTCCTCTTTGTCAAGATAATACGATTTATATATGTTTTTTAATTCTAAAAAAGCCACTGCATCCTCCCCTTTACTATTTATTTAGTCCGTTTATTATAGCAAGGTTCGTGATGAAAAAGCCTTTTACTCATAATTCTTTAACATTATTTATATTATTATTCTGAGTAATTTTCACTTAATGTCAGCTTTCCATCAGCTAACTCGTAAACATTATCTGCATATTCACGTAAACGTAAATCATGGGTTACAGCAATCACCGCTTTGTTTCTCTTTTTAGCTAGATCATGAAATAATTGCCCAACTATCTTTACTAAATTACTATCTAAGGCCGCTGTTGGCTCGTCTGCAAGAATTATCTCAGGATCAGTATAAAGTGCACGCGCAATCGCTACCCGCTGGTTTTGACCTCCTGACAACTCAGAAGGATATTGTTTGAGCAGCTTTTTTATCGCAAGCTTTTCCAATAATTCATTAAAGGCTTCCGATGAAACGTTCCCCCTCTTCTTTATGCGATCAACAAGTTTAAATTGATCCGCCACATTTAGATAGGGTAATAGGTTATAGGACTGAAGGATAAAGCCAATTTTCTGCAAGCGCAGTTCATCACGCTTTTTAGAAGATAACTTTTCAATATCAATTCCATCAATTAACACTTTTCCTGAAGTAGGTGTTTGTAAACCGCCCGCAATTGTTAAAAAGGTACTCTTTCCTGATCCAGAAGGTCCTAAAATCAAATTTAATTCTCCCGCTTTAGCAGAAAAATTAACATCTTTAAGAACATGAACACGGCTAATTCCTTCGCCATAATATTTGTTAACATCTACTAACTTCAATTTTGACATAACATTTGCCTCCCATCTTAATTCAAGGCCTGTACTGGGTCAATTTTAATAATCATTCGCACTGGTAATAATGAACCAATCATCCCAAGAACTATTAATCCTACTGCCATTAAACTAATTAGTGGCCAATTCATAATAACTGGTACCGACATTGGAATTGCCACACTCGTAAGAAGGGTTAAAAGGATTCCCCCTATTACACCACTAATCATTAGGAAAATTGATTGAGTAACCGTTGCAAGAATTAAGTGCCGCGCAGGAATTCCTTGAGCGCGCATAACTGCATAATGACTTATTTTTTGCATGGTAAGAATATATAAGAAGACCGCAATTACAATTAACGAAATTACCATTAAGAACCCAATCATAAAAGTAAAGGTATTATTTTGTGCTGAATATCCCGGTAGCTTATTAATATATTCGTTAACAGTATAGTGTTGGAGATCGGGGTAAGAACTTTTACTAAGATTATGGTCAGAAAAGAGTCCGCTAGCAACGGCCGAACTATTTAATCCTCTCAGTTCCTGCCAAACTGGCAAACTACCATATACGACGGGCGCAACACTAAATTTAGCGTCATTGACAAAACCAACAATCTTATATTTCTCATTTTGAGAATTGATTGTTACTCGATCTCCTAAATGATATCCCTTTTTGCTTAAACTCTTATCAACAACAATTTCGTTATTTCCCTCGGCTTGACGACCACTTGTAATCTTGATCTTTTCCCGGGAAATAAATTGGTCAGGATCTAAACCGATAAATTGAGCACTTTCTTTACTTGCTCCTTTTTCTTTAAGAACTACTGGTGTCTGTCCAACAAGCGCAACATTTTTTTGACCCTTACCTGCTAGTTGATCGCGAGTAATAATCGATTGTCCAAGATTATCATTACTATTCTTATTTAGAAAAACAGTTTCCGTACCCCACTCTTTAATAGCAGCATCATTTTCATTTTGCAATCCCAACATCATTCCCATTAAGAAAAACATTAAGTAACTAATCAAAACAATCATGGCAACGATTAATCCGTAATGCAGCTTTTCATGTTTTATTTCTTTTAGTGCTAAAAACATATTCTACCTCCTACTGCAATAGTGCAGTTAGTACCTTGGATAGCCGTTCAATTGCTTCACCTTGTTTATTGGGTTGAAGAAGGCAATCCTTAATTGTTTCATGACTTAAAACCATTACACTCCATTCTTGAGCACTATGAATTTTAATTCGCGGTTGCGTATTATCACGTAACAATCCCTCATTTGTTTGAAAGTGTAAACGCATAAAATCACGGTACTTACTTCCGTTGATCTCATCTACAAAAGCTTTAATCTGATTAACATAATCACTCGCAGCTAAAATGTGGTTAGCCCGGGTAATTGGTGTATGGATTTCTAAAATTGCCACTTGGTAAAGATACTGATACGCCTCCGTTAAATCTGTAAAATACTTATAAAATGCTCCTCTGGCGATTCCAGCTTGCTTTACAATCCGTGCAACTTGGGCACTTGCTAAGCTATGTTGACTAAATTCTGTTAATAGTGCATTAGTAATGAGTTCTTTTTTCTGTTGATTTAAATTTTCAAATGTTGTACTTGGCATCTTAATTCCTCCACCACATCGTGACACCGTGTCACTGTGAATATATTTTATACATTATCACTAAAGTGACACTGTGTCAATCATTGGATAAAAATTATAATACTGCTATTTCTGCAAATTTTGCGATTGTAGCGCTTTGCCTAAGGTTTGATTTAATTGCTAATTACATTCACTTGCATATGAAATAAAGCATAAAAAAGCGAGGTGAGAAATTTATCTCGCCTCGTTTTCAATAGATTTAATTTTTATCTCAATCTAGATTAAGCTTCTTCGCCGCCAACCTTAACAACAGCTTTTGAAACTTTACCTAACTTACCACTAACAAAGTCTTCCACACCATCAAGATCTAATTCATGTGAGAAGAGTGGTAGTGGGTCAACAACCCCAGAAGAAAGAAGGGCAATTGAGTCTTCAAAAGTGTAAGGATTAATGAAGGCACCTTGAATTGTAAGTTGCTTTTGGAATACATCGTAAGTGTTTACTGAGAACTTATCATCAGGGTTACCAACACCAAACATTAATACTTGAGCACCACGAGCAGCCGCTGCAAGTGCTTGTTCTTGAGTAGCTGGTAAACCAACAGCTTCAACAACGATGTCATATGCATCAGCAGGAATTTCTTCCTTAGTAGTGTTGATAGTCTTAACGCCGAAGTGCTTTCGGTTGTTTTCCAACTTTTCGTCTGAACGACCAGCTAAGGTAACTTCATGAATACCACGTGCCTTTAAGATTTGTGCAAATAATTGACCTTCAAAACCATCACCTAATACTAAAGCCTTTTGGTATGGGTGAGTTTCAAGTAAGTCAACACCGTGCATTGCACATGAGATTGGTTCAACCACGGCAGCAGCCTTTAATGAAACATCATCAGGAATTGGGTAAACAACTTTTGCGGGAGCAGTAAAGTATTCTTCAAAACCACCGTTACGAGTAACACCAACAGCATCAAGGTGTTCACATAATTCTGGGCGTTGAGTCCGGCAGTACTTACATTGACCACAGTAAATGTTAGGGTCAACAGTTACACGATCACCTGGCTTAACGTTAGTAACTTCTGAACCAACTTTTGTAACTACACCTGAGTTTTCGTGACCTAAAACAATAGGAGGAACAGCTGATGCAGATCCAGGAAGACCAGCATAGAGTGCCTTATCAGTACCACAAATACCAGCGTAGGCAGTGTGAATTAAGACTTCATCAGGCTTAATTTCAGGTTCTTTAATATCTTCAATTTCAAGTTGCTTTTTACCTGTTAAAACAAGTGCCTTCATAATCAAAATACCTCTCTTGTGAATTTAATCATTTGTCAAGTGTTAGTATAGTGTGAAAACGCCTTAATTGTCAAACGTCCAACAATTACCTCACATTCTTTTTATCATCATAAAACGTTAAACTCACTAAATATAAACTCAAACAAAAGCCGATATAAAAGGTTTTTGAAAAAAAGTAATATTTTTAAATATTTTTTTCTTCACTAAGTTTATGCTATTTTTTTGCTATTACATAAATGGTTTTACCATCATTTTTCAATTACATAATTTCACAAAGCTTCTTTTAGCCAATTTAAGTTTTATATTCAATAAATCCAATGTTTCTACATATAAAGAAGAAAATTCTAAATTTATATAGAAAATTTCTCTACATTTTTGCAAGCGCTTAACTGCTATTAGGTACGCCAAAACTTATCTCCAACCGCTCCTCAGGATCGCCCAAACGGCCGTTATAACGGCGATTTTCCATTGCAGGATATATTTTTTTATGTTACCCTAACAAAGTATTCGAACTTAGTTAATTATGATTTCCAATCTAATTAACAAAACTCAAATGAAAGGTGGATTTGGCGTGGACGACACAAAGAATCAACACCGTAAGCATAAATTAATTGAATATGCTAACGGTAAATCACTAGAGGAAATCAACGGAACAGTTGAAGTTCCTCGTGGAAAAGGCTTCTGGCGAACATTATTCGCTTACTCTGGTCCCGGTGCATTAGTTGCCGTGGGTTACATGGATCCCGGTAACTGGTCAACTTCAATTACTGGTGGACAGAGTTTCCAATATACCTTAATGACTACTATCTTGATTTCAAGTTTGATTGCGATGTTACTTCAATACATGGCGGCTAAACTCGGAATCGTGAGCCAAATGGACCTTGCTCAGGCAACACGGGCACGTACCGGTAAAGCATTAGGTATTATTTTATGGATTATGACTGAGTTGGCGATTATGGCTACGGATATCGCTGAAGTTATCGGAGCTGCTATCGCATTAAACTTACTGTTCCATATTCCGTTAATCCCATCTGTATTTATTACTGTTCTTGATGTTTTAGTACTGCTATTATTAACCAAGATCGGATTCCGGAAAATCGAAGCAATTGTTGCATGTTTGATTTTGGTAATCTTGTTTGTTTTTGCTTACCAAGTTGCTTTATCTAACCCTAACTGGGGTGGCGTATTTATGGGTCTTCTTCCATCAGCCAAAGCAATTGCTCAACATCCTGAAATCGGTGGCATCACTCCATTAACTGGTACACTAGGTATTATCGGTGCAACAGTTATGCCTCACAACCTATACCTTCATTCAGCTATTTCTCAGACTCGGAAGATCGATCATAATGATCTTGATAGTATTCGTCAAACAGTTCGCTTTACTACTTGGGATTCAAATATCCAATTATCTCTTGCGTTTATCGTTAATTCCCTCCTTTTGATCATGGGGGTTGCTGTTTTCAAGACTGGTGCTGTTCAAGATAGCTCTTTCTTCGGTCTGTATGATGCCCTAAACAATACCTCAATGCTTAGTAATCCAGTGTTAATTGCTGTTGCTAAGTCAGGTGTATTATCTACTTTATTTGCCGTTGCTTTACTTGCTTCTGGGCAAAATTCAACAATTACTGGAACATTAACTGGTCAAGTTATTATGGAAGGTTTCATTCATATGCGAATGCCTTTATGGGCACGACGGTTAGTTACTCGGATTATTTCCGTTATTCCGGTTATTGCTTGTGTTGCAATGACGAGCGGTGAAAATACTATCCAACAACATACCGCCTTGAACCTTTTAATGGAAAATTCACAGGTATTCTTAGCTTTTGCCCTTCCGTTCTCAATGTTACCATTATTAATGATGACTAACAGTGAAGTTGAAATGGGTGAATTTAAGAATAGGGGCTGGGTTAAGGTTTGTGGTTGGATTTCTGTAATTGCCCTTACCTTCTTAAACCTTTACAACCTTCCTGCAACTTACGAAGGCTTTGGTATTTGGTCAAAAGGAACATCTGACGTTCTCGCTTATACCACAATCATTGTTATTCTTGCTCTTCTTATCTGGACTTGTGTTGAACTCTATAAAGGGGACAAGCGGTTTGCTGCTGAAGGTAGAGGATTCGGCCAACGTGAAGCTCAAATGAAAGATTCAGTTGTAGAAGATTAATCGAGTAGGAGATAATTGATTATTTCAATTATCGACCTCTCACACCACCGTACGTACGGTTCCGTATACGGCGGTTCGACAACTTAATCACATTGAATTGACTGGAGCGTCTTGGACATATTCAT
>NZ_NGPY01000023.1:0-17759 GCF_002254085.1 Limosilactobacillus reuteri
GCTTAGTATTCGACACACTAAAGGCTACCGGTCTTTTCTTTTTTTGTAAATAAGTAAATTGGTCTACAAAAAAGATTTCCACGACCAGATGAATTATTCATCCAACCTATGAAAATCTTACACTAACAAACAATATGTTTCGAGAGTACTTATTCTTTATGCTAATTTATCTTGGCGTTGAGTTCTTAACTTGTAGATAATACTCATGATAACTAAGAAGACTGCCCCAACACTGACTGAAATCCGTGTATCTGGGTTAAAGAACATAAATAGTAAGATAACACTTAGCGCAATCAAGCTAAAGTAGTTATATGCTGGATAAAATGGCATCTTAAATGGATGATCTTTTAATTCAGTTGGGTTATTACGCCGGAAGTTTAGTTCTGAAATCAAAATAATAAACCATGGTACCATTCCGGGAAGGACACTTGAACTATATACAATCACGAAGATATTAGCAGAGGCTGCATTAAACATTGATAGAAGCATGTTAACAATAAAGCCAAGGAAAATCCAGAATGAAATTGTTAGGATCGCAATATTTGGTACAACCCGCTTTGACAATTTACTAAAGACCTTAGGAACCTCACCGTCAACTGAAAGCTTGAAAAGCATCCGACTAGCACTGTAGATTCCTGAGTTGGCACCGGACAATGCAGCAGTCAAAACAACAAAGTTAATGATCCCAGCTGCTCCAGTAATACCAACTTTAGTAAATGTCTCAACGAATGGTGATCCAACTGCCTTTAATTCGTCCCATGGATAAATGGAAACGATAACGAAAATTGCCCCAATATAGAAAATTAAAATCCGCCAAATAACAGATTTAACTGACTTAACAATCGCATGGCGTGGTGAAGCGGCTTCACCAGCAGTAATACCAAGTAATTCAATTCCTTGATAGGATCCAGCAATCACAGATAGTGAGAACATAAATCCCATGAATCCACCAGTAAAGAATCCACCATGTGACCATAAATTGGAAATTCCAACCGGATGCCAATTGTTACCCAACCCAAGGACAATGACTAACAATCCAAGAATGATCATAACAATAATTGTAACAACTTTAATCATCGCAAACCAAAATTCCAACCGGCCATACGCCTTAGCAGATGCAAGGTTCGCAAGCGTTAAGATAATGATCATTACTAATCCAGAAATCCAGTCTGGTAAGTTAGGCCACCAATAATTAAGGTATTGACTCATGGCAATAATATCTGAGATACCAACAATGATAAACTGAAAGACGTTACTCCACTTTGTCAGGTATCCAGCTAAGGGATGAATATATTTAGATCCATAGTCCGCAAAGGAACCAGTTCCTGGACTGATATAGATCATTTCCCCTAACGCACGCATAACACCATATAGGACTAAACCTACAAAGGCATATGCTAATAGGACAGAAGGACCAGTCCATTTAATAGTTGATGTGGCTCCCATGAAAAGACCACTACCAATTGTCCCACCAATTGCAATCATTTCCATTTGTCCGGGAGTCATTGTTCGATTTAATTTAACTTCATTTTTCTGATTATCCATCATTCTAACCTCACTTTAAATAAAAAAGCTACCCAAAATGTCCCTAGCCAACCCTTGTCAATTTTTGATAAGTGGTTGAGACATCTTGAATAGCTATTGCTAACAGATTTAAGAGATATTAAAACTACTCAACCACGGTAATTGTTGTTGTGGTTGAGGTGGAGGTTAGGTGATGAATAATCGATTTATTGTAAATTTGCATTTTAGCTTCCTCCATTTCGTTTTTTCAATAACATTAGAATACTATTAGAAAATTAAAAATGCAAGTCCTTTTATCAAGTTTTTTGGTTTTATTTCTTTTTGTGCGCTTTCTTTAACGAAAAAAGACTCATCCCCGCGACCATTACCGTTATCCCCAAACCGAAGAAAGTTGTTAAATTATCAGTCTCATTTCCCGTCTGTGGAAGTGTTTGCTGGTCAGCGCTATCGTTTTTACGTGAATTTCGATGTGAACGATTTAGTCGATTATTAATATCTTTTATCCGTTGATGCAAATTTTGCTGTTTTCTTGTATTATTTACCTCCCCGTAATTTTCTCCGACCTGATTATCATCCCCCGGATCTTCTTTCATGGGGTAATTGTCCTGTGAATCTTGCTCTTCCTCTTTTTTATTCTCCTTTGCTTGCCCCTCCTTTTGTTTTTCTGCTAACGTATTCTCTTTGCTGTCTTTTTTTGGCCCTTCATCTTTATTGAGGGGCTGATAATAAATATTTACGATACTTTTTAATTGTGATAAATCCTCTATTTCTGTAACAGTTGGAATCTTATCCATTGATGGTTTAAAACCTGCTTGCTCAGGGATATTGACTTCTTCAAAGGGGTCAATAATCCAAATTGCCTTGTTGGTTGGATCATTTGGTACTTCACGGTGAGCATAAGACACTTGTTCCACTTTTTTAACTTCATTTAAGAGATGAAAATAAATTACACGTTTGATTTGAACACGTTCTTTCTGACTATTTGCATTAGATACGGGATGCGTAATTGGTTCTAGGGGTACAGCTAGAACTGGTGGAGTATTTAACGACAGCGAAAGGATCGTTGACGCTGTCGCTAAGCCTACTAAGTAAGTGTTTCGCAATATACAATGGTGGTTTAAATGATTCATATTATCTCGCTCCTCTTTTGTATATACTCTTTAATATATATACGTAAAAAGAAGCAATTCGCATTTTTTAAATCAAAAAAGCTATCATCTACAAGTAATCCTTACCTGCGATGACAGCTCTGTTAACTTATAGTGAATGGATAACCTGCTCAATATCATCCACAATTTGTTTAGGGGTTAAATGATACCATTCATATAGTACTTCGGTAGGAACATTATCCGCAAATTCCCGTGGTGCTCCAAAGTTCAAAACTTTCATTCCCTTTGGTCCATAGTAACGAGCAATTGTCTCCCCGAAGCCTCCACTAAGGACCCCATCCTCTAGCGTAACAACTACATCGTGATTTTCTGCTAGGTGGTGGAGGACATCTGAATCGATTCCAGTTACCGACTTTGGATTGATCAATGTAGCATCAATATTAAGCTTATCTTGAAGTTCCTTCCTTACCCTTTCACCAAGTTCCCAGAAGTCACCAACAGCCATAATTGCAACTTCACTTCCGCGATGAGCAATATCGTACTTGATCGTACTGTAGTCATCTTGTGTTGGAGTCCCGTGAAGAAGGGGCTTTTCTGGTTGCCGAATTACTACTGGTTCATCAGTTTGATTGATTGCCCACCGTAACATCGAAATCATTTCTTCGACGTTTGTTGGTGCTAAATATTCAATGTTTGGCAAATCACTAATCATTGAAATATCAAATGTTCCTTGATGAGTAGCAGAACTTTCTGAAATTGACCCGCCTCGCACAATCATTACAACCGGAGCATCATTTAATGCCATGTCATGAATTAATTGATCATATGCTCGTTGTAGGAAAGTACTATTTTGAAATACAACAGGGCGTGCACCTGCTTGCGCCATTGCAACAGCAGTCGTAATTGAATCCTGTTCAGCAATCCCAACATCATAATAACGGTCCGGGTGCTTAGCCTTAAACTTGCCAAGATCAAACGCACCAGGAATTCCAGCATTAATAGCAACAACTGGCTTATCTGCTGCAATTTGCTTATCTAATTCAGCAAGAACAGCATCACTATATGATTCTCCACTCATCTTAACCTTATCTTCACCAGTCTTTAGGTCAAATGGAGTGCGCCAATGATACTTCATCTTTTCTTCAACAGCAGGTTCATACCCCTTCCCTTTTAAGGTGTTAACATGAAGGACGATTGGATGGTCAATATCCTTGATTTCCTTAAAAGTGTCGATCATCGTCTGCAAGTCATTACCGTCTGCAACATACTTGTAATCAAGACCCATAAACTTAAAAATATTATTGGGAGATTCACCATTGGTATCCCGGAGTTCTTTTAGTCCCTTGTATAAACCACCCTGGTTCTCATCAATTGACATTTGATTATCATTAACAAGAATAATCAAGTTAGAATTAAGCTTAGCAGCATTGTTTAATCCTTCAAAAGCTAATCCGCCACTTAAGGATCCATCCCCAATTACTGCCATAACATTATTATGTGATTGTGGCTTCATCAAATCACGTGCTTGAGCCATCCCTACTGCAAGGGAGATTGATGTTGAAGTATGGCCGATTTCAAAAAAGTCATGAGCGCTTTCTTCTGGTGACGTAAATCCAGTAATATCTTCATAATGATCGGGATCAAGAAAACCTAATTTCCGACCTGTCAGCATTTTATGGGCATAACTCTGGTGTGAAACATCCCAAATAACTTTATCATGGGGCGAATCAAAGACATAGTGAAAAGCAATCGTTAGCTCCATTACGCCAAGATTAGGGCCCACGTGTCCACCGATTTTTGCGTCGCGTTCAAGAACAAGTTGACGCATTTCTGTTGCTAATTGTTTTAATTCATCAAGTGACATGTCCTTAATATCGCTTGGTTCATTAACTTCATTTAAGAGGTAATCAGGATGCAGATTCATCTATTCCACTCCTTCTTGATTTTACATTTAATAATTAGTAATACTTATTGCTCTTATTATTCTAACACTTTCTAAAGCATTGCGTAAATTACTCTCAAGTTCAAATTGACGAAATTCATGCATTTCGATACCATTAAATAGAGTAATTCGTTAAAAAGGAAATAATTATGAAAAATATAGACAACGCTGCAACTAACAAAATTTCACCATTTAAAAAATTAACGACAGAGCAAGAACAACTCGTCAATGATATTATTTCATTTACTAAACACCATCTAACACAAAATCATCCTGCAATATATACAGTCTACGGGGATGCTGGTACTGGAAAAAGCGTAATCTTATCACAATTATTCGTCCGCATTCAAAAAGAAGCGCGGACACAACAAAATTCAGTTCTTTATCATACTAATAATTATTTTCTTGTTAACCATCCGGAAATTCTGAAAGTCTATAAAGAGATTGCTGGGCCAATAAAAGAGTTATATAAAAAGGACTTCGCTCGGCCAACTTCATTAATTAATCAATTGGATAAGCAAAACCAAACCATTGATGTTGCTGTTATCGATGAGGCTCATCTTTTATTGTCCAAACCTGATCATTATAATAATTTTTACCATGATAATCAGCTTATCGAAATCATTAAACGCGCTAAAGTTGTCATAATTGTCTTTGATCAATACCAAGTCTTACGAATGAAAAGTCTCTGGACTCCTGAACGGCTTCAAGCAATTACGAACCAATATCCCCATAAAGATTACCACTTAACCCACATGTTTCGCATGAATGCGAGCGATGAATTAGTTAAGTGGTTTAATGAATTCACTAACTATAAATTAACCCCTTTACCAGCATCTGCCCGTGATCATTATGATTTTCGTATTTACAGTGATGCCGAGGAAATGAGGAAAGCAATTGTTCAACGTAATAAAGAAGTAGGCCTTTCTCGCATTCTTTCAACGTCTGGATATCCATCAACGCTCGATGGTGGGAAACATTACATTGAGGAAGGCAGATTTAAAATGCCGTGGGATCAATATAACTATACAGTTACTCCCTGGGCAGAACTGCCTCAAACCATTGATGAAGTTGGCTCAATCTACACTTGCCAAGGATTTGACTTAAATTACACTGGCATTATTATCGGTCCGCCGATTAGCCAAACGCCTCAAACAACCCAACTTCAAGTTAATTTAGATCGTTATACAGATGTTGAAGCATTCAAAAAACGTGCTGACCTAACTGATCCAGCTGAAATTAAGAGTTTAGAAAAAAGAATGATTATGAATTCTTTGAACGTTTTATTCAAGCGTGGTGTATATGGAACTTATCTTTACGCCCATGATCCGCTTTTACGACATTCTCTTACCTCCCTTTTTGAGAAGGCTGGGTTTACGCTACCAAAGGAGGAAAAATAATTATGAAAGAGCGTAAATTAAATAAAACGTGGCTGATCGTTGGCGCCATTATCCTCGCTGTCATCGTTCTCTACTTCATTTATCGAACATATAAGCCAGAAATTGACCTGTTGCTAGATTTTAATGCTCATAATAAGGCCAAGCTTCTCCATATGATTAGAAGTCATGGTTTTACCGATATCTTCCTTCTTGTAGCATTAATTGGCATCTTAAATGCGATTCCGGGAATGTCTAATTCCGTTGTTTGTATCTTTGCCGGGTTATGTTATGGACCGATTGTTGGTTTTCTGATCAATTGGGTTGGAAATATTTTAGGAAACTCTACTGTAATGAGTATAATTCGTAAAATTGATCTCTCTAAACGAGTAAAGAAAAACAAGATTCTTCATTACCTCTTGCAGCAAAAGCATCCGTTAATCGCACTTACCATCGGCTTTATGATTCCGGTTATCCCTAGTGTACTTGTAAACTACGCTGGTGCCCGCTTAAATGTGAGTCGGAAACACTACTTGGCAATGGTAACCGTGGGAATGGCCCCGACTTCCTTTCTCTATGCCTTTGGTGGAGATGCTATTTTCAAGGGTAACATTAGACGACTGATCGGTGTTGCGATTGCCATTTTAATTCTAATTGGCTGTTACTTACTCGTTCGCAAAATCTGGCAAAACCATGAAGAAAAAGCAGTAACAAAATAATTAACTTAAGAAAAAACAAGGCTCCAAACGTCCGGGAAATCCGAATGTTTGGAGCCTTTAATTTTAATTAAATCTTGACCAATATTCTGCCAAATATTTGCTGGTTAAACTTTCTGGCTTTTGAATAAGGGCTAACGGATTCCCCTGAGCAACAATTTTTCCACCATTACTACCACCACGCGGACCCATATCAAGCATATAATCTGCGTTAATAATCAAATTTAAGTCATGAGTAATAGTAATGATTGTCGCTCCCCGATCAAGTAATTGCTGCATTACTGCTAACAGGGTTTTAACATCAAGGGGATGCAAGCCAATAGTTGGTTCATCAAATACAAATAACGTTTCGCTTTGATTATGATTAAGGTGTTTAACAAGTTTTAAGCGCTGTGCCTCACCACCAGAAAGGCTAGGCGTACTTTCGCCTAAGTGCAGGTACCCTAAGCCCACTTCATCTAATAATTGAAGTTCACGAGCAATTTTCGGAACTTCCTTAAATACACTCATCGCTGCCCGAACATCTAATTTTAAGAGATCAACAATTGAATATCCCTGCCACTTAACTTTTTGAATTTCTTCATTGTATCGGCTTCCCCCACATGTCGGACAAGTCTGTTGCATATCTGGCAAGAATTGAATATCAAGAGTTACGACCCCCGCGCCGCCACACGTTGGACATGCTCCCTGCTTATTATTATAAGAAAAGTAAGAAGGTGTATAGTGTTCCTCTTTGGCTAAGGGCTGGGCTGCAAATAACTTCCGCAAATTATCCATAATACTGGTATAAGTTGCGACGGTTGAACGGTTAGTTTTACCGATTGGCGCCGCATCAACACTCACTACTTCCTTTAACGGACCTGATAATTTGCTAACTTGTGAAGGTAATTTAGTCCCACTTGCTTGAGCATGGATAGCAGGAACTAAACTATCAAGGATCAGACTTGTTTTACCAGCCCCCGAAAAACCAGTGATAGCAGTCAGTCGATTAACTGGAATCTCTCCCTGGACGTCTTTAAGGTTGTAATAATCTTTTACTTCAAAGGTGATCTCTTGGCTAGCTGGTTCGTTTGCTATGGGGCGACTTTTTAATACTGCTGTCTCATTTAAATAAGGACCAATTTTAGACTGAGGGTTGTCAGCGATTTGCGATGGTGTTCCCTCCGTAAGAATTTCTCCACCTTTTTCTCCAGAACCCGGGCCGATTTCAATAATCCAATCTGCTTCTTTGATAATATCAACATTGTGATCAACAACTACTAATGAATTACCTTGGGCCACTAATTCTTTAAATACATTTAAGAGACCCGTAATATTGTCAGGATGTAAGCCGATGGAAGGTTCATCCAGAATATATAAGACACCAGTTGTTTGGGTTCGAAGAGTTCTTGCAAGCTGAATACGTTGTAATTCACCTGTCGATAGCGTATTCCCATTTCGCGATAAAGTTAAATAATCAAGGCCTAATTCCAATAATGGCCGTAAATTATCATCAAACTCTTTAAATAACGAAGTCGCCATCTTTTTCATATCTGAAGGAAGAGCAGCTAATACATCTTGCTTCCACTTGTTCAGTTCCCCAAGCGGAAGGTCACTAACTTGCGCAATATTTAAACCACCAGCTAATTGGTTTAATAACTCCGGCTTTAACCGTGTCCCATGGCAAACTGGGCACGTTGAATAATGGAAAAATTCACTAATTCGTTTTTGCGCTCGTTCGCTTTTACTGCTTTTGGCAGATGCTAATACCGCTTCATGGGCGTTCTCGTATAAAGCATTAAAGTCATGAAAAACGCGGCCTGTTCCAGAGCGGAAGTCCATCTTAAACTTCTTTTGTGGACCATTTAAAACAAAATCCTTTTCTTTCGGGGTTAAATCTTTATATGGAACATGAATCCGGATACCTGCCTGTTCAGCAACACTCGGCATAAAGTTTCGTCCAGGCAAATGCCATGAAGCAACTGCCCCATCAGCCAAACTAAGATTTTCATTCCCGATAAGTTTACTTTCATCCAGTTCACGAACTTTTCCTGTTCCATGACATCGTAAGCAGGCTCCGTCAGAATTGAATGCAAAGTCTTCTGCTCCATAGGCATAAAATTTTGTACCACAAGTAGGACAGGTTAATTGTCCCATTTCATCGCCGCTCTTACTCATTACCTCTGCGATTTCAAGGTTTGGTTTTAAACGATGCCCATTTGGACAGACCGGTTCGCCAAGCCGCGAAAAGATCAGCCTAATTACATTCAACATCTCACTCATTGTTCCAACGGTTGCTCGTTCAGATGGAATTGCGGGACGTTGCTTCAATGCTAGTGCTGAAGGAATATGTTTAACACTTGTAACATCGGCTTGAGCACCTAACTTTATCCGCCGCCTTGTGTAAGTAGAAAGCGCTTCTAAGTACCGTCGAGATCCCTCTTCATATAAAATTCCCATTGCTAATGAGCTTTTCCCAGAACCAGATAATCCCGAAATTGCGATAAATTTATGTAGCGGGATATTGATATCAATGTTCTTAAGGTTGTGGACTCTTCCACCTTTTACTTCAATTTGCGTTGGTAGTCTGGTTTCTGTCACTATTTTTTACTCATTTCATATCATCATTCCACAGATGGCGGCAATAACTCCACCAAGATAACTTAAGCCGAAATAAACAGCGAACATTCCCCATCGCTTTTCATCCATCATTGAAATTAGCTCAACATTAAAAGTCGAAAAAGTAGTATAACCTCCTAATAAGCCAATCCCAAATAATAGCATAAGCGAGGAATTACTAGCAAAATTTTTGGTAAAAATGCCTAATAAAAAGCTACCGGTGATATTAATAAATAGAGTTGCTAGGGGCCAATCAATTCTTAACTTTTTCCACCAAGTTGTGATGATATAACGAATCACGGCCCCAATTGCTGCTCCAAGCCCTACATTAATCATCTTGCCGCGAACCTCCGTATTTTCGTGCCAACATAAAACCGAGCAGTGCCAAAGCCAAGCCGCCAAGAGAGCTCACAAGAAAATAACCGACGCTAGCAATTATACCTTGGCTTTCAAGCTTAACAATAGTTGTAGCTAAACTTGAAAATGTCGTAAAAGCGCCAATAAAACCAGTTCCTATCCCGGCATTTAACCATGCTGCTAATAGCCCCCGTTCAATAAAATAATAAGTTATAAAGGCTAGCAAAAATGAACCAATAAGGTTGGCATATAAAATCCCGGCGCCACCTAATAGGGCACTAAGTTCATAACGGGTAATTCCACCGAGAAAGCCGCCAATCGCGACGCTCATTATTGTTTTTATATTCATAAAAAGTCTCCTTAGATCTACAATCATTTCATTATACAACTTTTGCTATTTCAATTTAGAAACTTGTATAATGATATTGACTTAAAAATTTAAGGGAGACTTAGACAATGAAAATGCGACGAATTGATCACGTTGTTTTAACTGTAACTGATTTAGAGCAATCAATGCGCTTTTATCACGAAGTATTTGATATGCCGGTAATTAAAGAACAAAGTAATGATGACTTAATTACAATGCGGTGTGGGCATCAGTTAATCCGTTTACAAAAAATTGACCGACCAACTACGCTAAAGGCAGCTAATCCGACAGTTGGTTCTGCTGACTTATGTTTAGTTGCCGGAGATAGTATTGACGATATTGTTCACCATCTTAATAGCTATTATATTGATATAATTGCTGGACCAATTGTAAAACAGGGGGCAGAAGGCGAAATGACCTCGCTTTACGTTTATGATCCAGATAATAATCTGATTGAAATTGCAGTATATAAGAATAAATAAAGTGAAATATGAGCGAGAGAAGGTTGTTTTCCCCTTCTGTCTCGCTCATATTTCATTTCAAAATCAATTCAACTAAAAGTAAAAGGAGCGTACTTCCGCAAAATACCCACCAATGGTCACGGATAATCCCGAGATAGTCCCGAATAAATGTTAATGGGCAGTATCGCCAAGGCGTTTTGCTACTAACAAATGACCAGTTTAACCCCATCTTCCTTGCATAAGTCCTCGCACGAAGAACATGAAAATCACTAGTTACTACTACTGTCTCTTGCGACTTAATAAGTTGACTAGCAAAGGCCAAATTTTGCCATGTATTAAGTGCCTGGGTCTCGCAAATTATTTTTCTTGCTGGGATTCCGTGAGCAATTAAGTAAGCAGCCATGACTTCTGCTTCAGATGTTTTTGCATTCTGTACTATTCCCCCTGAAACAATAATTTTTGCAGATTGATGAGTTTTCCAACAATTGATGGCTTTATCAAGGCGAGTAGCTAACACTGGTGGGACTTGGCCATGTTTAACAGCTGCCCCTAAAACCAGAAAGTCCTGAACCGTAGCAGGACATTTTCGCAGACGGGTACAACAACTGAAAACACAAAATAAAATTAAATTAAAGGTACTTAAAACATCAATAGTTGTTACTATTAATGCACTTTGCCAACTTACTGATTGGCTAGGTAAATTTTTAAGCAAAAAAGCAAAAATAGGCAGTACTACTGCTAAGTTGACCAACATCAAAACAAACGCAACCATATTGAATCTAGCTACCTTTATCTCACTATTTAAATGGCGGATCAAAATAAGCCTAATCGTAATTCCCCAGCATAGCACACATATTAATTCATTAACTAAGTTTAAATAGATCATTAATCATCGTTTCCTTCGCCAATTTCGCCATCGATGGATAACCTCCGTAACAACTAAAAGAATAATAATTATGATTGCAATAATATAGCCAGATACTCCTAAACGATAGATATGCGAATCAGCTGGTGTTCCCTGGACTAATAATGATGATCCTAAGATGACTGCTGCTAAAATAATTGCAATCATGAAACGGTTCATTAACCGTTCTATCTGCTTTAGCACTCGTTGCTCATTTTTATACTGTAGATCAACTTTGGCATCCCCGCTGACAAATGTATCGATTAACTCATTAATTCTTTCCGGCATCTTCCCCATTGCTTTGCTAGCAAGGAAAAAATTGATGAGGTTATTATCAACAGCAGAACGCCAATTAAAATTTCGTTTTAAATAACGCCGTCCAAATGATTGAGCAACTTCAAGCATTGATATTTCAGGATCAAGTTTAGCAACCGAACTTTCAAGAGTCCCAAATGCCTTAATCAGCATCGTTACCTCTCCCCGCATTTGAAGGTGGTTTTTCTTACATAATTGGACAATTTGGTACAGCATTTTCACGAAATCAATATTGCCAAGGCCAGTTGAAAAATAGGGTTGAATAAAGGCGCCAAGTTCTTTATAAAATGCATTTTCGTCAACTTCCCCGGTCCGATTACAAACATTTAAAACTGCTTTTCCAATTTTTCGCGTATCCTTTGTGTTGATAGTAATCACGATATTCGCAATACTATTGGCCATCGCTGGACTTAACCTTCCCATCATTCCAAAATCAAGGTAGATGATCCGGTAATTTGGTAATGCCTCCTGCTGATCATAACTAATGGTTGTATTATAAATGGTCTTTTCATGGTGTTTGGTCGTTGCGTATTGCTTTGCTGACTCATCCGGACGTAATTCGTGAATTAATATATTTCCTGGATGCGGATCCGCATGAAAGTAATGATCAACAAAAACTTGTTTTAAAAAGTTATTAACGAGCGTAGTAGCAATTTCATGATTAACGGTCGTTGTCTCTTGATCATTATCATTTGACTGCTTAAAACGATACCGAATACTTTTTCCTTCCATCGCTTCATTAACAAGAATCTTAGGAGCACAATACTTCATATATACTTTAGGAACTAAGATTGGTCCGTCACCGTTATTTAATGTATAGAACTCTTCCCCGTTTTTTGCTTCTTCCAGAGTATTGACCTCACTTAATAATGAAGTACTGAGTTCATCAATTACTTTATCCAAATCAACTACTGCAATGTCTTGGGGAACATACTTAAATAAGACCACCGCTTTTCTTAACAAGGCTAAGTCAGTATTAACAAGCTTACTGACCTCTGGATGTTGGACTTTGACAACAACCGGTGTCCCATCCTTAAGCGTTGCATGGTGAACTTGCCCAATCGACGCCGAAGCAAACGGCTTTTCCGCAAAACTAGCAAATTCCTCATTAATTTTCTTCCCGGTTTCTTCTTCAAAAGTTTGCTCTACAGTCGCAAAACTATCAGCTTTAACTTGATCTTGCAAGTGGCGAAGTTCTTTAATATACGCTGGGGAGACAAGGTCTGGACGGGTTGATAATATTTGGCCAAGTTTAATAAAGGTCGGTCCCAGTTCTTGCAGTGCCTGACAAATAGCTTGTGAGTTAGTTTGATGGTAAAAATTGCTAACAAAATGATATTTTCGCATCACTTGCATAATCTTACGCAAGCGTGCTGACTTCTTGATTTCTTCTTCATTAGTCGTCATATGTCTTCTCCTACTTATTTTCCTTTATTTTAGCATTTTCACTTATAAAAAAATAATTAAACTCCCCTTTCGTTACATTTTACTGATACAATAGTAGTCGATAAATTTTTTAAGAAAGTTTAGGTGAAATTTTTAAACGATGAATGGTTTATGGGATTCATATTGGTTTAAATTAATTATCATTATTTTGATTTTGCTGTTAGCTGCTTTATTTACACTGCTGGAGTATTCAGTTGTTAAAGTGCGGCCTAGTGAGTTAAAAGAGCTCCGGCAAACGCGAAAAGTTAAACGCGCGGAACACATGGTAGCAAATCTTAATGAGTACCTATCAACAGCTCAAGTCGGTGTTACGATGACTTCTTTAGTTTTAGGTTGGTTAGGTGATGAATTTATCACAGATCTGTTGCTAAAGATTAATATCATTCCGCACGATGTTCTTCAAGCGATTGCACCAGTTATCGGTGTTTTAATTTTTACATTCTTCCACGCGGTATTTACTGATTTAGTTCCGAAAAATATGGCGATTGATCGACCGGTACCAATTCTCTTATCAATTGTTCACCCGGTACAATTCTTCCATACTGTTTTTTATCCCTTCGTTTGGTTATTTGCGGTAGTCGCTGCGGCAATTACAAAAATGTTAGGATACAATGTTCAGCCAGAAGAAGACACATATTCACAAAATGAAATTATGACCTTATCCCAACAATCGGAAAAAGCTGGGGAAATGGATAAAGAAGACGTTATCTTCATGCAACGGGCTTTTGAAATGAATGATAAAGTTGCTGAGGATATTATGATTGATCGGACACAGTTAGCGGTTATTGATATTACGGCTTCAATTGAAGATGCAGCCAAACTTTATTTTGAAAAGAAATTCACGCGTTTCCCAGTTGTTGCTAATAATGACAAAGACCACATTCTTGGTTACATTTTTGCATATGATATTATGCGGCAAAACCAAATTAACCCGCAACAATCAGTTCGCACAATCATGCGCCGAATTCCAATCGTTTACGAAAATGAACAACTCACCAATGTCCTTGCTGAGATGATGAAAAAACAAGTGCCAATTGTCGTTGTCCAAGATGAATACGGTGGTACCTCTGGGATTATTACTGATAAGGATATTTATGAAGAATTATTCGGAACAGTTGGTGAAGAAATTGACCACGCTACCTCTGATATGATTGAAAAGAAGGATCCTGATAGCAAGGGTAATCCTACCTTCGAAGTATCCGGTAAGATGCCACTAGATGATTTTGAACGTTACTTTGATACAAACATCGAGCAATTTGATAACTCTGAAGTAACCACCTTAACTGGATTCTTCCTTGAACGGCAGTATGACTTAAAAGTTGGCCAACCAATTAGAGTCGATAATTTCTCATTTACACCTCTTGATTTGAAGAATGCCTATGTTAATAAATTCAAGGTAGTTTACATTAAGCCTAAAAAGAAGAAATCATCAGCTGATGAGGATCAAAGCAAAGAAAAATAGAGACTAAAAAAGCTCCCCGCAATTTAGGAAAATTTTCCTAGTTGCGGGGAGCCTTTTCATTAGCAGTTCATCTGCATATCAGGAATGCAGTTACATTTGACGTGGTCCGGTGAATTAATTGCTTTGCTTGCCAATAATTCTTGTAACTTAGCAATATCGTCCTTACTAAGGGTTACATTATTAATCACATGTTTAAGGGTGCTTCCAACATGTCGTTCACAAATATTATTAAATAGGTTATCTGCCGCTTGGTCCATTGTTTGTTGTTCAGGAACGAGGGGCTCATAGATAAATCCACGTCCTTGACGAGTGGCAGATAAGGCTTTTTTATCAACCAGGCGTCGAAGTAAAGTCTTAATCGTTGCCGGTTTCCAGTCAACTTTTTTCTGTAAAATTTCAATAATTTGGCTACTGGTCGTTTGCCTTAGACTCCAAACCACCCGCATAATTTGCCATTCAGCGGGAGTTATTTCTAAATCGATATTCATCTAATTCCTCCTGCGTTTACATATGTAAATTATTCATAACTATATTTTATCATTAATTTACTTACTTGCAAATTCCTAATGCGTATTGACATTAATAATCTGGCTAGTAAACTCAATACTGTTTGACAAATTTTAAGGAGCGCTATATCTACTAATGAAAAATCAACGCATTAGCCATGCATTAGTAATCATGGTATTTGGTACATTTTTCGGTCTTCTCTGTTCAACCTTAATGAACATTGCCTTACCAACCTTTATGAATGTCTTTCATATCAGTGAGGCCCAAGTTCAGTGGGTGACAAACGGTTATATGCTTGTCAATGCCCTGATGATTCCTGTTAGTTCATTTCTCATAAAAAGATTCCCATTCAAAAATCTCTTTATTATTTTCGCCGGAATTTTTCTTTTGGGAACCATTATCGGAGCGATTGCGTGGAGCTTCAATCTAGTTGTGATTGCTCGGATGATTCAAGCTTTGGGTGCAGGGATGATGATGCCACTAGTAAATGTCTTGGCAATTCGCTACGCAAAGCCGGGTAAAAAAGGGCAAATTATGGGCATTATTGGCCTTGCCTTTAATTGTGCCCCTATCTTAGGTCCTGCTATTTCTGGTTTTCTGTTACACTTTTTCTCTTGGCGATACCTTTTCCTATTAATTATTCCCTTTGCAGTAATTACATTACTACTTTCATTCTTCCTACTTCCTAAAATCCCTCATAATGAATATCCCTGTTTTAATACATTGGCTCTCATTTTAATCACAGACGGATTATGGTCATTATTAATGGGCTTATCAAATGTTTCGAACAATCACTTGCTCTCATTTAATGTTGCAGGGTATGCCCTTATTGGCTTAGTCTTTCTCTTGCTGTTCTTTCTTAACCAACGTCACAGTAATCGTCAGTTAATCAACTTTGGGATCTTCTCACACAAACAATTTGTTTTTGCCACTGTTATTAATATGCTAATTACATCAACAATGTACGGTAATGCAATTTTAATTCCCCTGCTCGTACAAATTGTTTTGGGCAAAAGTACGGTTGTTTCAGCCATTGCCGTCCTTCCAGGGGCAATTTTAACGGGGCTACTATCGACAACGAGTGGCCGCTTTTATGATATTTATCCAATTAAGATTCTTGTTGGGACTGGTCTCATAATCGATATCATCGGAACAATTGGCCAAGCCGCAATCGGTGCGCGTAGTTCTGTTCTCATAATCACTCTTTTCCAAACAATTCGACAGTTTGGATTAGTGACAATGTTAATCCCTCTGCAAACGCAAGCACTATCATTGCTACCTAATGAGATCGTTCCTGATGCAGTTGCTACCTTTAATACGTTACGACAAATTGCGGCTGCCTTTGGAACTGCCCTCATCGTTTCAATTGTTGGTATTGTTAATCACTTAGTTCACAACCCGTCCTCACACCTCGGTATTCAAGCCGGCTTCCTTCTATGCTTATGCCTGCTATTAACTTCGCTATACCTTAGCACTAAGCTATACCATAAAATTTCTTCGCAAGCGCAATTAGAAAATGCGTAAAACAAAAACCAAGTGAGATCCCTTTTGACCTCGCTTGGTTTTTGCCATTTAAAAATGCAAATTCAATAGCGTTACAATACAATATGTCATCCCACTCGCGATAACTGGACCGGCAGCAATTCCTTTAAATGCAACCACTCCAATAATCGTTCCAAGTACTAAAGCAACCGTAACTTGCGGAACAGCTGCCAACTGGTTGACTCCATACTTTGATAAGATGGCAACTGCAATGCCCATGCCGACTGCAATCCAACCAGCAGGGGTCTTAAAAGCAGCCCATAAATCATTAAAGCCAATTTGACCAGTCGCAATTGGAATTAAGATCGCAACTGAAATCACTGTCACACCCCAATTAATTCCTTTATGTTGTATCAAGGGCAACCATTTGGCGGTATAAGGGATCAGTTTCAGGACCATCACTACTACCGTGGCAATAATCAATGATGAGTTATGGCCAAAGATTGCAATTAATAATACTAAAGCTAAAAAAAGCCAGCTTTCCATGTAATCTCCTCCTCAAACTTTACTTAGTATAACAAAGTTGAGGACGAGGACAAAGAAGGCTGACTAATAACTATTCAGAAAGGCGGTTGTAAGTAGCGTCATCTACTTCTTCACACCATTCGCTAGTTCCCTTCGTAATGGCAATGTGGGAGAACCAACTATCCTTAGTAGCGCCGTGCCAGTGCTTTACACCTTCATGAATTGCTACAACATCACCGGGTTTTAACAATTGCGCTGGCTTGCCTTCTTCTTGGTACCAACCCTCACCAGTAGTTACTAATAAGATTTGAAAACCATCATGATGAATATGCCAGTTGTTACGACAACCGGGTTCAAAATTAACATTTGAAACATTTACATCAATGTTATCATCAGGAGATACTAACCCATTAAGATAACTTGTTCCAATAAAATATTTTGCAAATGCAACGTTCTTATCACCGAAACCAAAAAGGTCATTTTTTACTTCGTGTTCATTCTTAGCCATCATTACTAACCTCCAATTAATTGTTGGTTTAATAAGTTAGTGTAAGATTTTCATAGGTTGGATGAATAATTCATCTGGTCGTGGAAATCTTTTTTGTAGACCAATTTACTTATTTACAAAAAAAGAAAAGACCGGTAGCCTTTAGTGTGTCGAATACTAA
>NZ_NGPY01000024.1:0-15717 GCF_002254085.1 Limosilactobacillus reuteri
CTAATGCATCGTCGCAACAATATCCCACGAAAATCTCTTAATTATCGTACACCATTAGAAGTATTCTTGAGTCATGTCACAGAAGAACAACTTTCACCTTTTTTCTAATTTAAATTGACATTTCAGGAGAAGAAGTTTATATTAAAGTTGATTGGGATAATATAAAAAATGAAAGACTTAAAAAAATATTAAGAACTTATAAGTTAAATGAAAGAATTGAAATAACAGGAAATCGGGTAGTAAGGCAGTTAATTAGACAAATAGAGAATTATATAGTAACATCAACTGATACCAAATTTTCACTTTATCGTATTGAAAAATTAATTGAAAAAGCTATTATATATTCTGTATATGAAGAATTAGTAAGAAGTGTTCTTTTAAACAACAAAAGTGAACTATTTGATTTTTTAAAGAAGAAAATATTAGATTCAGACACAGATATCTTCAAGTCTATAAATAAAGAAATAGATAATTTAAGTAAGGAAGTAAGAAACAATAAGCATATAAATAGGCTTAAGACTTTAATAAAAAAGATAGAATAACTATTTGGGTCTGGCATATATTCACATAGTTGTTTGCCAACTTTGGAAATACTTTCATGGACAAGCAGTCAATATTAATACGCCTAGTCTTAATTACCCTGGATCTCCTATACTGATACTATTATCGGTAAGGAGATTTTTATTTTGCACTATTAATTTTATAAACGCTTATCAAATTCTTCTTAATAGGTTCTTGACTAATTTGACAGGGTTGCTAATAATATAAAAGGTCATTATTTTAAATGGATTATCTTAAAATAATAATTAAGGAGTAGGAAATTGAATAGTGCACAACAAACGTTACATAATAACATCGACTTACACCGCTTAATGGTGCTTTGTCGTAAGCATATAAAGTTATTAGTTATTTGGACAATTCTAGCTGGGATTATTGGCTTTGTCGCCGCGGAATTTGTAGTGACGCCCAAGTATACAGCAACGACTGAAATCCTTGTTAACCAAAAACATGCTGACAATGACAATGGTCAGGCGTACAATAACCAACAAGCTGATATTCAGATGATTAATACATATAAAGACATTATTACTAACCAAGTCATTTTAAACCGTGTTAGTAAGCAGCTTGATATGGCTCAGACTGGCAAAAACTACCATATGACTACTGACCAGTTAAAAAAGGCCATTAGTGTCGAAACGCAGCAAAACTCTCAGGTTTTCTCATTAGCAGTTAAGACTAATGATCCTGCTAAATCCGCATTGGTTGCGAACACAGTAGCTAATGTTTTTAAATCACGGATTAAGGGCATTATGAGTGTTAATAACGTTACCATTGTTTCACGAGCCAGCGTTCCGGATGCTCCATCCTTCCCTAATAAGAAGCTTTTTACATTAGCTGGCGCCGTTCTTGGTTTTATCCTTAGTTTTGTTTACATCTTAATTGGTGAACTTACCGATACTAGTGTTCATGATGATGAATTTATGACTGATGAACTTGGCTTGACTAACCTTGGGCATATTAACCACATTTCAATGAGTAATGATTTTAAGATTAATCAACGTGAAAGTCGTCGCGAAGACCACCGGCGGGTTTAAGGGAGGATTACCATGTCAATTTTTCATAGACAAAAAAACAAAGCTACTAATGACACGCTTGTTAACGGTGCTAAGTTAATCACGGTTGCGCACCCTAAGAGTCCAATTTCAGAACAATTCCGGACTATCCGGACTAACATTAACTTTATGGCCATCGATAAGCCGATTAAGACCCTGGCTATGACTTCTGCTAATGTTAGTGAGGGTAAGTCAACCATTACTGATAATGTTGCCGTTGTCTGGGCTCAAACCGGTCAACGTGTTCTTTTGATTGACGCTGACCTTCGTCGTCCAACCCTTCACGCTACTTTTAATAAGAGTAATCAAGAAGGACTGACTACGATTTTGACAAGCGGTACTAACTCCATTGACCTCCGTCAAATCGTCCAACCAAGTGGGGTTGAGAATCTTGATATTCTAACATCAGGTCCAGTTCCACCCAATCCTGCTGAGTTATTGAACTCTCAACGGATGAAGACCTTGATCGAGAGTGTCAAGTCCGTGTATGATATGGTCATTGTTGATGTCCCACCAATGTTAGAGGTTACGGATACGCAGGTGCTCTCACACTACTTAGATGCTATTGTCTTAGTTGTTAAGGAAGGACAAACACAAAAATTAGCTGTTAAGCGGGCGGTCGAACTACTTAACCTTGCTCATGCTAACCTTTTAGGCTATGTAATGAATGATGTAAACACTGACGGCAATGCTGGATATGGTTACGGCTACGGATATGGTTATGGAACGGGTTCTGCACAATAAGAATTAGATAGGGGGAGATAAAGTTGCAAATGGGAAAGGAGAGAGAATATCAGGTGGACACTAGTTTTTACCTATATAAAAATGTCATTAAGCGCATTCTTGATATTTCTGTCAGTCTCGTTGCTTTAATTGTGCTTTTAATTCCCTTTGTAATTATTTCTTTACTGATCAAGCTTGATTCTAAAGGTCCAGTTTTCTTTAAGCAGGTGCGGATGGGGAAGGATGATGTTCCTTTTGATATCTTAAAGTTTCGTTCTATGTATGAAACTGCTCCTCATCAAATGTCGACGAGTCAGTTAGACAATCTCAGCCAGCATGTTACCACTATTGGTAAATTTTTACGGAAAACAAGTCTTGATGAGTTGCCTCAATTAATTAATGTTATTAAGGGCGATATGAGTATTGTCGGTCCACGGCCGTTAATCCTTTCTGAGAAAAACGTTTTAAACCTACGAACTCGTAATGGTGCTAGTAAAGTATTACCGGGGATTACTGGACTAGCTCAAGTTAATGGTCGTGATGAACTACCAGATGATGAAAAAGCACAGTTCGATAACTACTATGCGGCCAATGTTTCGCTCAGTCTGGACTTTAAAATTATTATGAAGACCTTTATAGATGTTTTAGATGAACGGGGAATCAAGGAATGAGTAAAGAACTGGTCAACAGTAAGCAGAACATTTTAATCATCTCAACCACCGCGTCGATGATTGATCAGTTTAACCTTCATAACATTGCTATCTTGCAACGATTAGGGGCAACGGTTCATGTTGCCACTAATTTTTTAGAACCAGGGACAATTACTAAATCTCTTAGTAACCACCTAGAGCAAAAATTAACTGCTCTTGGCGTTAAGTGTCACCAAGTTGACTTTTGTCGCGGGATTGGGACACATCGGGCAAATAAAAAGGCTTTAAACCAGCTATGTCAGATCATAAGAGATGATCACATCACCGGTATTCATGCCCATTCGCCCCTTGGCGGGATTATCGCTCGCCGGGCCGCTCATAAAATGGGCGTAAAAATCATCTATACTGCCCATGGCCTCCAGTTTTTTAAGGGCAGTCCCCTTAAAAACTGGTTTGTCTTTTTCCCCGTTGAATGGTTTTACGCTCATTGGACTGATGCCCTTATAACGATTAATTCTGACGATTATCAAGTTGCTCGTTATTTACCGGTTAAACGACGCTATTATATTCCTGGTGTCGGGACTGACATTAAACGAGTGCTAGCAATCGATCCGGCTCATCAAGCAGCTTTACGAACTCAAACTCGGAAACGCCTAGGGGTTTTAGATGATGAGTATTTAATTATCTCCATTGGGGAACTTAGTAAGCGGAAGAATCATGCAACTGTCTTGAAGGCAATTAAACAGTTAAATAATCCGAAAATTAAGTATGTAATTGCGGGGATCGGGGCAGAAAAAGAAAAGCTAATTAGTCTCATTAATGAACTTGGCCTTCAGCGACAGGTTCAGTTACTAGGCTATCTTGATAATCTAGATGGTTTGTATTATGCTGCAGATTTAAATGTCTTTGTGTCTACTCGTGAAGGTCTTGGGTTAGGAGGCTTAGATGGGATTGCTCATGGTCTTTATATGATCGGGAATGCCAATACGGGGATGAAAGATTATGTTACTAGCCCTGAGATCGGCTCCCTAGTTACTTCGCCAATGGACGTAAATACGATTGCAGCTGAAATCAAAAAGGCTATGGCTCATCCCCATCGAATAACGAATCTCCAGTCGATTGTAAAGTTTGACCATCAAAATGTTGACCATCAAATGACGGCAATCTATCGTCAAGAGTTCAATTTATAAAGGTGATCGAAATGGCAGAAGTTAACTTTAAAATTGATTTTGTTGTTACTTGGGTGGATGGCTCTGATCCGCAATGGCAAGAAAAAAAACGGCAGTATACTGACTTAACTGGCAGCTTAAATGGTGAAAATCGCTATCGAGATATGGGGATTTTCGAATATTGGTTCAAAAATGTGTTTGAATTTGCTCCCTGGGTTAATCATGTCTTTCTCATTACTGACCAGCAGGTGCCGACTTTTATTCATAAGTATCCACGTGTGAAGGTCATTGATCACCGTGACTTTATTCCGCAATCGTGTTTACCGACGTTTAATTCTAATACGATTGAGCTTAATCTATGGCGGATAAAAGAGCTAGCTGAACATTTTATTTTGTTTAATGACGATGTGTTTATTACTCAGTCACTCGAACCGACGTTTTTCTTTGATCCTACAGGTAAGCCGTGTTTACCGGCAATTTTAAATATTATCCAGCCCAGTGATGAATATAGTTATATTCCCTTTAATAACATGGAACTACTCAACCAGCGTTTTAATAAAAAAGCCTTTATCAAACAGAATTGGCGTAAAATATTTAGTTGGAAATATGGTAAGCGGAATCTTCAGTCTTTGCTTGCTTTGCCATATCCGTCACTTACTGGGTTCTATGAGGGACATACAGCTTTCCCTCATCTTAAGAGTACCTTTGAAACATTAGCAACAAAAGTTTTTCCTATGAGCTTTGACCTTCAAGATCACCGGCGTTTTCGAACACGAAACGATATCTCTCATTGGCTCGTGAAGGACTACAATATTTTGGCGGGCAATTTTGCTGTCCAAACAGACAGGGCGACCCATTTATATCATTTACAACATCAAGAGGATATAGACCAGATCAAGGCAACAATTTCAAACTATAAAATAGCTTGTATCAACGATGATGTAGCAGATAATCAAGAATGGTCAGCTGTTAAGTCTGCCTTAATTAAACTATTTCAAGGAAAGTATGGTGAATTATCGTGAAAAGGACCTTGCGTAAATCTATACGAAATAATTCCTTTTTATACGGTATTATTTGTCTTTATCGATATGCTCGTTATCGTCGTCAGTATGATCGCCTAGATAAGGATCTCAATATTCTTGATATTAGGCAAACTTTAGACTATTTAGCAACTCACGAGGTTTCTCTTGCTCGCTTTGGTGATAGTGAATTAAGGATGCTCTTTAAGAAATACTCAATTGGTTTTCAAGAATATGATCCCCGGTTAGCTACTCGTCTTCATGAAATTGTGGATAGTCCGCGAAATTCAGAAGTCTTGATGGTGGCCTTACCACATCACCTAGTAGGGACTGAAGATGCTAAATTTGATATTAAGACTGCTTGGTGGAGTATGCTTACCCATAACTACTCTTCAATTCGGCAAAACTTGAATCCTAATTTAACCTATCTTGATGCAGAGGTAAGCCGGACATATTCAGAATACCGAGACAGTGCAATTACTGCTAAAGCCTATGCTGTATTTAAGAAAATATGGCAAAATAAAAAAGTCTTGATTGTTGAAGGGGACGAAACGCGTATGGGGATGGGCAATGACCTTTTTGCCAGAGCAGCTGATTTGAAACGGATCCTTGTGCCACGTGAGAATGCCTTTGAGCGCTATGAACAAATTAAACAATTGGTTGAAGAGAAGGATGCAGAATATGACTTTGACTTAGTTATTGCCGCAATCGGTCCCACTGCAACCGTACTTGCTTATGACCTATCACTGCAAACACGGATCCTTGATTTAGGGCATCTAGATATCCAATACGAATACTATCGTCACCATAGTAAAAGGATGACGCAGGTAAAAGGAAAGTACACTAATGAGGTCAATATGACTGACGATGATATTTATAAAAATGACGATGAATATTTATCACAAATTATCGGGAGGGTTGAGTAATGGCATTTAAACGCAATAAATCATTGTGGCTATGGGCGATTTTTCTTTCATTACTAGCTTTGCGAATATATTCGAATGCCCTCGCCAATCTCTCCCCGTATAATATATATACGGCTCTTATAATTAATGGCTTTGTGTACGGAGCGATAGTTATTCCGCTTGTTGTTGGTATTTATTTATTAATTATGCATGGAACCAGATGGCATCTTTTATTAGCCGCCTTCTTAGCAGCTTTATTGGTAGTCTGTCAGTTTAAGATCTTAAAAGCTAACTACATTGTGCTTGCGTTTGCCCTTAGCTTTTATTCACCAGAAGAAATTACGTTAATGTATCGACGCAGTTTAGGCTTAACGTTTGTATTAGCTTATGTTAGTGGGCTGTTTGTTCATAATACTCGCAGTTTTATTGATGGGGTTTATTCATTTGGCTTTTACAATGAAAATCAGACAGGATTTGTGATTACTTTACTTGCAATCTTGATGACAGTTAAGATTACCGAGAAGAGTGTGACACTTAATCTTAATCGTAAAAACGAGGCTTTTCTTCTTCTAGTATTCCTAATTGTTTCCTTCTATTTTAAAGACCGGACAGCTGAGTTAATGATTATCGCCTACGTTCTTTTAATTTGGGGGCGCCGGTTATTTAAATCGCGCCTATTCCAATTTTTTGTAGGAGCTTTTCCATTACTATTAGCGTGGGCTGCTTACTATTGTGGGATGAACTATGGGATTAAACCTTTCCTCTTTATTGTTAATAAGCTCAGTACATCGCGTTTATTGATGTGGAATTATTATTTTATGCACCAGCCACTGACATTGCAGGGTAATCGCATAAACGTTATTAAGGGGTGGGGGCTATTTTATACTCCTGGTCAAGGGATGTTCGATGGTTCATATGCTTACATGCTATTTGTTTATGGATTGATTTTTTCGATTGTTCTCTTTATTGGTTTAGCTCTTGCAAATTTCAAACTTGCTTGGAGCGGTAATTATATGCTAGCAATTATTATGATGGTCATTGAGATCTCAGGATTTACTGAAAATCAAATGGTTTCAGTAATGATTAGTTTTGCGGCTATTTTTGCATTGATCGCATATATGCCAAAATGGATTCATCGTGCAGATAAGGATGTCTTAAATGAACAATAAATCATCAAGATCAAATCTTGCCTTTCGAAATTCAATCGTATCAGGGCTTGTTACCCTTTTAAATTTCCCTATTCAGTTTATTAACCGTTATTTTATGGTTCATTACTTAGGGGCAACTTATTTAGGGTTAACAAGCCTTTTTACTAATATTTTGAGTGTTCTGTCATTAGCTGATTTAGGAATTGGGACAGCAATTGTTTTCCTGATGTATAAGCCGCTAGCTGACCATGATTATGATAAGGTTTCTTTAATCATGCACTACTATCGGAAAATATATCAAGCAATTGCCTTAGTCATTTTTACTCTTGGAATATGTATTTTGCCGTTTTTGCGCTTTTTTATTGGTAAAAGTATTTCTTATCCGCATGTTTATTGGTTGTTTATTATTTATTTGCTGGGTTCAGCGAGTTCATACCTCTTTTCTTATAATCAATCCTTGCTTTATGCCAACCAGCAAAACCGAATTGTGTCATGGATTAACCTTCTAGTGACATATATTATGCTCAGTATTCAGATCTATACTGTGCTCCTTTTTCATAATCCACTGTTATATGCGGCCTTATTTGTCTTTACTGGCTTTGTCACTAACATCTTGGTATCCATTTATGTTCGAGCAAAGTATCCTTTGAAGAAATCAACTGGCAAACTGAGCCGTGCTGACAAGCATTTACTAATCCAGAATGTTATTGGTAACATGTTTATGCGGGTAAGCGGAGTTGTTGTAACTGGAACTGATAATATTTTGTTATCAATCTTTGCTGGTGTTGTTAAAGTTGGCCTTTATGCAAACTATGTCACGATTACAACGGTTATCCAAAAGTTTATGTATCAAATTATTGGTGCTGTAACCGGTAGTATTGGTAATTTTGCGGTTACCAAATCGCATCATGAAAGTGAAAAGCTTTTTAATAATCTGCAGTATATCAACTTTATTATCCTAAACGTTGCTGTTCTTGGGATCCTCTTTTTATCTAATGATGTAGTTTCGCTCTGGCTGGGGCAAAGGTATGTTTTAAGTCAACTAGAGGTGATTTTGATTGCAATTTCTTTCTACGTTATGAATTACCGGGTTCTGGGTTGGAGTTTCATTTCTGTCTATGGGTTAGCCCGTTATATGAAGGCTTTCTCAATTAGTGAGATGATTGCTAATATTGTTTTTAGTTTATTCTATATGGGGGTTCTGAAGCTGCAATTAACGGGGGTACTGCTAGGAACAATCACTTCAACCATTTTGACTGTCATGTGGCAAGATCCCTATATCATTTTTCATCACGCTTTTCATAGTAGTATGAAACCTTACTTCAAACGGTACTTATACAATGTACTGATAATTGTGTTGGAATTAATGATTATTTTTAGATTAAACAAATTTTTACCCACTAGTTTATGGGGACATTTTTTTGCGCTGCTAGGAATAGTAATTTTAATTGGCTTAAGCATCCCATTAATTTTCTATTGTCGAACTACTGAGTTTGAATATGTACTACTTCTATTAAAGAAATTTTTACAAAGGAGATAATTGTTGATGATTCCTAAAAGAATAAATTATGTGTGGCTTGGTGGCCAGCCTCTTCCAGCTCAGATTAAAAAGAATATCTTGACCTGGCAAGAGAAGAATCCAGATTACGAGATTGTTGAATTTAATGAAAAAAATTATGACATTAATAGATATAAGTTTGCCGCCGATGCATATAAATCAAAAAAATGGGCTTTTGCTAGTGACGTGGTTCGATTAGATGTCTTGTATCAATATGGTGGTTTTTATTTTGATACGGATGTCAAATTAATTAAGAGTTTGGATCCGCTATTAACTAACAAGGCAGTATGGGCAATGGAAAATTCGGGAGATATTAATAGTGGGCTTGGCGTTGGGGTTGAACCACATGATGAAAACGTAAAAAAACTGCTTGATATATATAAAGTACTGCAATATACGGATGATCAGCGTCAATGGTACGATTTAATCACTACTAATATCATCAGCGATTATTTTAAGCATCATGGCTTAAAAGAGCGTAACCGTCTTCAAACATTAGCCGACGGAACCACTATTTTTCCATCTGAATACTTTGCGCCTTATCATTGGTGGGGTGGTGGTAAAATTACCCCGAAAACCATTGCAGTTCAACAATACGGTAATAGTTGGGGATCGGATAATGGGTCAATTAGTAAATATCGGATATTTAAGTATAATCTTCAACTGCATTGGCCTAGTTTATTTTTTACTGTAGTTCATTTACATAAAAAGCTGAAAGGAACAGAATGATGACTGCTCCACTTATCACGGTGATAATGCCCGCATATAATTCAGTTCAGTATATAGAAAAGGCCATTAAATCAGTTTTAAACCAAACTTATTCTCAGTTAGAATTATTAATAATTGATGACGGCTCTAATGATGGGACGAGAGAAATTATTAACCAGCAACGACAAATCGATGACCGAATTCACCTAATTTGTTTGGATAACCAAGGAAGCGGGGCTGCCCGTAATGAAGGACTAAGAAGAGCAAATGGAGAATACATTGCTTTCATTGATGCTGATGATTATTATGATCAGAATTTTTTGTTGCAGGGGATGAAACTCGCTGAGCAAGGGTATGATTGTATTGTATATAATTATCAACGATTTAATGGTGACCAAGAAACCCTGTATCGTGTAGAACCAACTCCGCTAAAATCTTATAGTGCAGTATGGAATAAGCTATATCGAAAAGAATGTTGGGACAATTTGTCATTTCCTCAAAATATGAAAATAGAAGATTTTGAGGTTGTTCCAATTGCTGTTGGGAGTGCAAAAAAGATTGGTTTTGTCTCTGATACTTTCTATTATTATCGGATTCACCAAATTTCAATCACTCATCAGACAGATATAAATGAAGCACGAGAAACAGTGAAAGCATGTCAGTTACTTTTTGAAAATATGAAAAAGAAGACTGTCAACTTTCCCAAAGATGATTTAGCTACCTATATTAATAACTTTCTTTACTCACATTTATATACTTGTATCAGTCGATTAGGTACAAGGAATGAAAAGAATATAGCTTTTGAGATCATTGCAACTTATAGCCAGACATTAAATAAGCAGGTATTTAATTCAGCAAAAACACTAGTAGCGTCTAGCAAGTCGAAACAATTGCGAAATGACTTAATGACTACTTTATTTAGCGCTGGTTATTTTAATTTAGGCCTGCTATTAGTAAACTCAATGGCAAAACTATTTGGGAAGAGAGGGGTAAAATGATGCCAATGAAAGTGTCGATCATTGTGCCAATATATAATGTTGAGACCTACCTAGAAAATGCCTTAACTAGCATCCAGCAACAGAGCTATCGCAATCTTAAAGTAATTATGGTTAATGATGGTTCAACCGATCATTCCATTGAGATTGCACAAAGATTCCTCCAAGATTCACGTTTTATGTTGGTATCACAAAAGAATCAAGGCTTGTCGGCAGCGCGTAATACTGGTTTGAAATATGTCGATAGTGAATATGTTTACTTTTTCGATTCTGATGATCAAATTGCACCTAATTTGATTGAGACGGCATTGGCTGTTTTCAATAAAAGTAGTATTGATTTAGTTTCATTTGAAAGTGAATTAGTTAGTTGTCAAAAAGACCCTCTTCCGCTATTTAAACTAACTAATATTGATGTAATTGAAAAAAAAGAACTGCTTATGCGCTTGTTATCGAAGAAAGTGATGATGACAGCTTGGTCCTATATCGCTAGAACTAGAATATTGTTAGATAATAATATTTTGTTTCCGGTAGGTAAAAAATTTGAAGATGAAAATACTGCTGCTAAAATTTTTTCTTCTATTAATAGAGCAGCGATACTAAGAGGCAAAAACGGTCCATATTTTTATCTTCAAGACCGGCAAGGATCAATCATGACGGAAGCACACAATCATGCTAGCTTATCTCAGTTAGATGATCGTCGTTATATTTTTAAAGATGAATATTTATTTTTAAAACAACAAAATAGCTTACCGGTGAATTACCTTAATGATTGGTACTTTAATAAGTTACTTACTACCTATAATATGTATCGTAATTTGCTTATTGATGATAATAATCGTTCTTATTTTAGAACTTATAAAAATGAGATATTGGCCTTTCAGCGCGAAAATCACATTAAACTTACTATGCAAATGCGTAAACGCTTATTAAAAATGAAATATCCATTAATAACTAAACTTCGAAATTACTTATAGTTAGGAAAAGAAAATGTATCGAAAAAGAATAAAGTTAAATCATTTACTAAGAAAATTACATGTTCCGCCGAAGAAACGAGTTGGGTTATTGAAACTTGGAATTCCTCAACAAACAGTGAAATATAATGAGGCATTAGCAAAGTTAAATGCAATCTCACCTTTTCCAACGGGAACATCAGTAGGCACCCATACTTTTAAAGCAGAAAAATTTGACTTAGCAATTATCGTCGTTACTTATAATAATCAGGATTATATCGATAAATGTATCTCTTCACTAGTTGAACAGCAAACAAAATATACTTTTTCAATTATTGTTGTGAATGACGGCTCGACTGATCATACAGCTACCATGCTGGCTAACTGGGCCAAACGCTTCTCAAATATTCAAGTTATAAACTGTCCGCACGGTGGCGTCGCAAGAGCACGTAATATTGGGTTGAACGCTTCTAATGCTCGTTATATATCATTTGTGGATGCTGATGATTATGTGGAAAAAGATTATGTAGAGAGTTTAATGAATCCCGCTAGTAAATATAATGCTGATATTGTTGAGGGAAGCTACCAGACTATTAATAACGCTGAAAGGTTTGTTAATGAAACTGATTTAAAAGCAAATGCATTTCAGGCTCTACATGGTTACCCGTGGGGAAAAGCATATCGAAGAAATTTATTTGAGAATGTAAAATTTCCTGAAGACTTTTGGTTTGAAGATACAATGGGGATATATCGGATTTGGCCGAATGCTCGTAAAATTATTACAACATCTAACATAATTTATAATTATCGAATCAATGAGAAAGGAATTACTCGTTCGGCTTTTTCAAATGTAAAAGCTTTAGACTCGCTTTATATCACAATTTGTTTATTAGAAGATTGCCGTAAAACAAAATCACTATTAAATGATGAATTGTACACTTTTACCCTTCAACAAATGGTAACTAATTATATTAGAATCCATAGTTTTAAAAATGAGGACTTAGTAGCAGCGTTTTCAATAATGGCTAGGCTAATAGATGATTATTTCCCAGCATCGAAGTTTAAATGCTTAGATGATGAAAGTTTAATTATCGAAAAAGCATTGCGCACAAAAGATTATTCTTTATTTATTGCGGTATCACTAACAAAGCAATAAGAGATATTCTTTTTATCATACAAAAATGAATTTTATATAAAAAAGTGATAACAAATTTGATGAAAAAAGTGTTAATATAAGACTGTGTAAAATATTTTTTTATTAGGGGAGTTTTTATTATGTTAAAAGAACATTTTAAAATGTATAAAGATGGGAAAAAATGGGTTTTTGCTGCTGTGGTAACAGCATTAGTTGGTGCAGCCACTTTGTCAGTAAGTGCTTCGGCTGATACAAACACACAGTCAGCACCAGTTCAACCACAAGCTGCACAACCACAAACGGATACTCATGTGGCGCACGTAGGGGTATATGATGAAACAAATCCAGGTACTCCAATTACAAACGTTAATGTTGCTTACCAACCATCAGCACAAAATGGTAACGGTGTAATGAACGTTAGGGATCAAAAGACTGGTGCTGAATCAGTTCAAAACGGTAGTACGTACACAGTTCAAGCTCCAGAAGGATACTACTTGGATGCTAATTACAATAAGATCTTTGATGGACGATATACTCCTTCCTATGAAAATATTAATAATCAATCTATGAATATAAACTTGAATAAGGAGTTAAATAATCAGTATTCAAGCTTCGGTAAAAATAATAACGAATCTTATACTGTGTGGGCTATCCCTAATGGAAAGGAATCCGTGGTAAAAAGTTTTACCAATGTTCCTTCTGACCGAAACCGGGTAATTATCAACTGGTTTGATGCTGACAACAATAGTTTTGTGGGGCATTACCAATTAGATGATTTTAGTAAAGGCGATACTAAGAGTCCATTAAGCAATGGTCAAGATACGGTATATACCATTAATGCTCCCAAAGGTTACCGTTTCGCAACAGAATGGTCTCGTGAATATGGAACTAATAATGCAACAATTATTACGGCTTCTAGTAAAGAAAACCATACTGGAACATTTGATTTTGGACCTATGAGTTACCGCTTCAAACCAAGTGATACAAATCCTGCTACTAAAGCAAATGCACAAGGTTTAGTTATGTATCGACTTTAGCTTCGAGAAGATCCAAGTTGGCAAGGTGCTGCTCAAGACGTTGTAGGTAAGAGTGGTGCAACTACTGAAGCTTACGAAGCTGCACAAAAGAAGGCCGCCGAAGAAGCAGCTCAAAAAGCCAAGGATGAGGCTGCAAAGAAAGCCGCTGAAGAAGCAGCTCAAAAAGCCAAGGATGAGGCTGCAAAGAAGGCCGCCGAAGAAGCAGCTCAAAAAGACCAATCAGAAACTGCAGCAACAGTTTCTCAACAAGAACATCACTCTTCTGATGTGGTAAGTAAGGTTCAATCTGAAAATGTAACCACTACTAATAAGCAAGTAGTAAGTGATGGCAGTGAAGAACAATTAGTAGTAACAAATGCTCCTAAGACTGTTCCAGATCAAAGTGTTCATGATGAACAAACAGCTATTACTAAAAAAATAACTGTTAATAACAGTACAGATGAAGCTGTAAATACTGCAAATGTTACTGTAAACAATAATTTGCAATCAACTGAAACGAATGGCGCTACATTACCACAAACTGGGAATGAATCATCAATAGCTGCTACTGCTCTAGGGGTTATCTTAGCAATGTTTGGATTGGGATTAGCTCGTAATAAGAAGCGCGAATACTAAATCATTTAAAATTACAAGATAAATAAAGGAGACTGGGGAACTAGCCTCCTTATTATTTTAAATTGAAAGGGAGATTTTTAATTGGAAAGCATAAAAAAAAACAAGAATCGCCAAAGTAATATTGAACTATTGAGAATAGTTTTAATATTAATGATCATCGTGCTGCATTATAATAATGGTGCGATGGGAGGAGCATTAGCGAATATTCATAATGGAACATTCTCATATTATTTTGTCCATTTCACAGAATCCTTAAGCTCTGTAGCCGTTAATGTCTTTATTCTTATTACCGGATATTTTTCCTATAATAAGAATAAAATATTCATTTCTAAAATTGCTCGGTTAGTTCTATTAATGATATTTTGGGGATTAAGTTTATCTCTTTTTACTATGTTGGTTCTTAATCCGGCGTTATTTACTGTCCATAATTGTTTGAAAATGGTAAAAATAGCAATAAGCCAATGGTTTGTTATTATTTATAGCATTCTGTATCTTTTGATTCCGTATATAAATACTGTTATAAGGGTAATAAGTAAGAAAAATTATCAAAAATTACTAATAATTGCTATCTTTTTCTTTTATATCTGGCCAACATTTTATACGTCTACTACTTCAAACGATGCCGGATATGGAATAGTTAATTTTGTGTGCTTATACTTAATTGGGGCCTATATTAGGAAGTTTCAAACAGCAAAAATTGCAAAGTGGAAATCATTTTGTGTTTATGTGGTACTGTCAGGAATTACGATGGTTTTTAGTTTATATTTTGAAAATGCATGGAACTATAACTCAATTTTTGTGTTAGGTGGAGCAGTTGCTTTATTTGAATTCTTTACCTCACTAAATATTAAGTACAACCCACTAATTAATACATTAGCTTCATTTACTTTTTCAGTATATTTAATTAATGTAAATGGATTGTTTAATAAGTATTTATGTCAAGTAATTTTTCATAGCAATGAATACTGGCAAAGTCCAATGATTGCCTTTAATGGTATTATTGCAATGATAGGAATATACGTTATAGGCATCTGCTTAGAATTTTTACGCAGTATTCTGCTTGATAAGAAGATATTTAAGCCGTTAATTAAAATAGTTAAGGGTACTATTGAAGTTCAATGATAAAATTTATTTGTAAACGTCGTTTGTAAAATTAAGTTAGAAAAAATAAAAAGCCATTTGTGATAGACTTTTGAATATCCCTAATCAAAAGAAAGGCAATCACAAATGACCTATAAACATCTTACCACACGTGAATTAACTCTCATAGCTGATTTTTGGTATCAAGGTACTAAAGCTTATCGGGCTGCTAAATTACTTCAGCGTAGTCAAGAAACCATCTATCGTGTTTATCGTTTCCTCAACGACGGTAAAACCATCGACCAATATCTTCAGACTTATCAGCGACATAAGCGTCGTTGTGGTCGGAAGCAGACCCAACTGCCAACTATCGAAGTTAACTATATCCATGCGCAAATCAAGGCAGGTTGGA
>NZ_NGPY01000025.1:0-14409 GCF_002254085.1 Limosilactobacillus reuteri
CTAATGCATCGTCGCAACAATATCCCACGAAAATCTCTTAATTATCGTACACCATTAGAAGTATTCTTGAGTCATGTCACAGAAGAACAACTTTCACCTTTTTTCTAATTTAAATTGACATTTCAGGACTAAAAATACCCTGAGAATAGACCGAAAGATTGCATTAAAATAGTAAATTAACGAAATTGAATTGAACGTTAAATTTAATTTCGTTGGGTTCAATAAGAAGGCGGATATTTGCAGTTAGTACCTAAATATATCAAGCTTTAATTTTTTACTGATGAGTTCAAGGAGTGCTAGCCCGGCAACGCTATTACCAGCATGGTCGAGTGCTGGACTGAAAATCCCAATCCCGTAATGATTTGGAGCAGCAGAAACTAAACCGCCCCCGACACCGCTCTTAGTGGGGACACCGATTTTAACGGAATAAGTTCCCGATTCATTGTAGAGGCCAGTCGTCATCATGACCGATTTTGTATATGTAGCGGCCTCGCTTGAAATGATTCGTTCATTATTCCAAGGAGCGATCCCATCATTGGCAAGGACAGCGCCGAGATTAGCTAGACTTTGGCAAGTGACCATCATTGAACACTGCTTAAAATAGGTATCAAGGCTAAGGGTTACATCATTAGTGAGGACTTCTTTGGCCTTGAGATAGTAGGCTAACGACCGATTCATATCCCCGGTTCGCAACTCCGATTGGTAAATTCCTTCATTAAGGGTGATATCGGGATCATTACAGATTTTACGACTAAATTCAAGGATTTGGTCAAAGGGAGAAAGCCCATCTTGTTCTTCGATTAATGAACTGATGAGGATGGCGCCACTATTAATAAAAGCATTGAGGGGGTGCTTCTCTTTAGTGATTTCCATGTTAAGGATTGTATCGAACGGGAAGCCGGTTTGGCGTGTTCCCACTTGCTCTTCAACTGCTGACAAGCCTAAACGTTCAATTGCGTAGAGGAGGGTGATTACTTTCGAGACACTTTCGATAGCAAACCGAACTTGCGATGCGCCTGCTTCTGCTTTTTTATCATTTGTGACGTCAAAAAGGTAAACGCCAAGTTGATAAGGATCAACTTTTGCTAAAGCGGGAATATAGGTTGCTACTTGTCCCTCGTCAATTTTGCTCCAACATTCTTGGATTGCATCATTAAGATTCATGATATCCTCCTTTAATTAAAAAAGCTGGGAAATTTGTCCCCAGCCTTTGCTCTAGTTATTCTCAATACGTTTTAATTCTAATAGACTACCAGTATATGCATCAGCAATAAACTCGTAATCTACTTCTTCGCCATCTTCTAGACGAGAAACGCCACCTTCATAAGCATGGGTTTTAACCGCAAATCGTTGAAAAGGTATTGCTTTATCATTGATCCAGCTACCGGTTAAAGAACCTTCACTTGCAAAATCGTTTTTGACTAATTTTAAGATCCGATCAGCAGATATTTGGCGGTTACCAAAAAGTTTACCAGCGATAAAACCGGCGATTCCAGATGCACCTAATGTGACTGGAATCAGCCAGGGGTTGAGGGAGTTATTGTTTGCATTCATATGATTGCTTCCTTCACTATTTAAATTTAATCCGTTCTTAACTTCTTATTTATTCTATCATTTTTAATTATTAAAATCCAAATATCTAGTCCTTGCAAGCAGATTACTTACAATAGATAAGAAGCATGGTATAATATTGCTAAAATGGTATAGGGATGAGGATTATGAAAAGATTACCACAATTAAAAGAAGATCAATTAATTGAAACTATTGGCAATGGCAAGGTCGTCCTTTTCTTTACAGCTGATTGGTGCCCAGATTGCCGTTTCATTAAGCCGGCAATGCCTGAGATCGAACAAGACTTCAGTGATTATACTTTCTATGAAGTTGATCGCGATGAAAACATCGACCTCGCTGCTGAATTAAATGTATTTGGAATTCCAAGCTTCATTGTATATGATAATGGTAAAGAAATTGGTCGATTTGTCAATAAAGATCGTAAAACTAAGCAACAAGTTGAAGATTTTTTAAACAATTTGAAGTAAAATAAGAAGGCTGTGAAAATAAAGGGACTGAATCATTCAGCCTTCTTTAGTTTTAAATTAGATTTTCATAGTCTTCTTTTTATGTAATAATATAAAATGGTAGATTATATTAGAGAGAGGAATATTTGATGTTAATTTCAAGTTACAATCCCAATGAATTAGGCGACATTTTAGTCGTTATTACCGCTCCAGATGCGGATGACCAAATTACTAAGATTGCTGATGATGTAGCTCAGATCACCGCTGAAAAAAATGGTGCATTACTTGGCTATAACTTTATGAACGCCAGCAAGACCTTACCAGAATTAACAAGTGAAAACGGGCAAGTATTTTTAGATGCCGCTCAAGTTGAAAAATTAAATGCAAAGTTACAAGAAGCGGGCTTCGATAAGCTCTTAACAGCTGACGAAGATCCTAAGTTTGTGGTTGGTTATGTTGAAAAGATCACTGACCATCCTAAGTCTGACCACTTAAAGGTAACGCAAACACGGATTGCTAATGATAAGACTGTCCAGATCGTGTGCGGATCTCCTAATGTTGCGGAAGGTATTAAAGTCGTAGTTGCTCGTCCTGGTGCGATGATGCCAGACGGTAAGATCATTTGGCCTGGTCAGTTGATGGGTGTCGATAGTGACGGCATGCTTTGTGGTTTCCGTGAACTACGGATTAAGAACGCTCCTGATGAAAAGGGTTTGTTCATTATTCCTGATGATTGGCAAGAAGTCGGTGAACCAGTTGATTTTGCCAAGGCTGATACGTTCTACCCAGAAAACTAACAAAAAACAGCTGATTACTATTGCCAAAATTTTATAATGCTTTATTATTTAGTGAGGGATGGATCATAGTTGCTGATCTACCCCTCGCATTTATTTTAAATTGAATTGTTGAAAGGAATTGGATTGATGGAACAAAATACATATTACTTTGTTGGTATTAAAGGGACCGGGATGGCCTCTTTAGCACGTATCCTTCATGACAAAGGACACCAAGTACTAGGTTCAGATATTGAAAAGGAAACATTTACACAAGCGCCATTGTTAGCGGCGAGAATTAAAATTTTGCCATTTGATCCAGCCAATTTGAAACCGGGGATGATTGTTATCCAAGGAAACGCTTTTGATGATGATCACCCAGAGATTAAACGAGCACATGAATTAGGCCTTAAAATTTTAAGTTACCCTGAGGCTGTTGAAAATGAGGTTAAGAATCATACTAGTATTGGGATTGCCGGAGCACACGGGAAGACCAGTACGACTGCATTGTTATCACACGTATTAGCAGCGGTAGAACCAACCAGCTACTTGATCGGTGATGGGGTAGGGAAAGGAAATGCGGACGCACGCTTCTTTGTTTTTGAAGCTGATGAATACCGTGATCACTTCCTTGCTTACCACCCAGACTATGCAATTATGACGAACGTTGACTTTGATCACCCTGATTACTTCAACGATTTGGCAGATGTCCGCGATTCATTTGAAACGTACGGTAAGCAAGTTCAACGGGCAATTTTTGCTTGGGGAGACGATCCTAGTCTTCGTGACTTAAACGTTGATGTTCCGGTTTACTACTATGGAACTAACCCAGATGATGATTTCCGGGCAGAAAATATTCAACGAACACCAGAAGGCTCAACGTATGATGCATACTTCCGCGACCAAAAGCTTGGCACATTCACCATTCACTTATACGGTGAACACAGTGTCCTTAATAGCTTAGCAGTGCTAGCAGTTGCTTACATGGAACACATGAATATGGATGAGATTCAACAAGAACTAGCCAACTTTAGTGGGGTAAAGCGTCGTTTCAGCGAGACTGATATTGCGGATACGACCATTATTGATGACTATGCTCACCACCCAAGCGAAATTAAAGCAACAATTGATGCGGCTCGGCAGAAGTACCCAGATCGTGAAGTTATCGCTGTTTTCCAACCGCACACATACTCACGATTGGCCGCTTATATCGATGGCTTTGCGGAATCACTTAGCCGGGCAGATAAGACTTTTGTTACCCCAATCTTTGGTTCAATTCGTGAAAATGCTGGAAATGTTTCTAGTGCCGATTTGGAGCAACGGATTGAAGGTAGTGAAGGTATCGACATGGATACCATGGACAAACTTTTGCAATACCATAATGCAGTAGTTGTTTTCATGGGTGCCGGTGACGTTGAAAAGTATGAAGAAAAGTACAAAGAATTGTTAAAATAATTAAAGATTTACTTGAATGAAATGGTGGCCTCTGCTACCATTTTTATAATTAGTCAAATAAAGTCAAATTAAATAGAAAGAGGGAGTTTTGATGAATAACTTTTCTCAAGAATCAGGGCGTCGGGTTGTTACTGATGCAGCTGGTTTGAATAGTTTCTTGACCCGAATGTATGGAAACATGACGCTGGCAGTTCTTGTTTCTGCGTTCAGTGCTTACTTGACCATGGGGGTATTCCGGAGTGCTGTTTTCGGTTTCTTTGGTGCTCACCCTGGCATGGTTTGGATTATCTTATTGCTACCGATTGCTTTGTCAATGGGGGTAAGCTTTAGTGCTACGCGGAACCCAGTTGGGGCATTTATTATGCTGATGCTGACGGCGATAATTTATGGTGTTGAGTTTGCAATTATTGCTGGTGTTTATTCGGGAGCAAGCATTGCTTCAGCCTTCGTATCATCTGCGGCTGTTTTTGTCACGATGGCTTTGTACGGGACCATTACTAAGCGTGACTTAAGTAAGTTTGGTGCTCACGCAATGGCTGCCTTGATTGCTTTAATGATTGCTTACCTGATCAACATGTTCTTACAAAGTCCTGCCATTGCTTACATCTTCTCCTTTATCGCTGTTATTATCTTTACTGTTTTGACAGCTTGGGATGCACAAAAGATGAAGCAAATCTACATTAACTATGGTGGTGAAGTATCAACGAATGGTTTAGCTGTTCTAGGTGCCCTTCAATTGTACTTAGACTTCGTAAACCTCTTCATCTCACTTCTTCAAATTTTTGGAATGAGTGAGCGAAATTAATTGAAAAGGCTAAGAAAAAGCAAAAACTTTTTCTTAGCCTTTTTCCTACTTTAAATGATTAATTTTTAGCATTCTTTTTTGTTAAATAATAAGAACTATCGGTTATTAGAATCAAAAACGTTGCAATCCAGATAGTTTTCATTCGGAAAAAAGGAAGCAACTGCGCAGAAATGATCGCGCCGAGCGTAAAACAGATCACGATCATCAGATAACTAAAGGCAGCTGATCGTTGCGAATGATCGTGATGAAAATAATATTCGCTCCAGGCAACAGCAGCTTTTTTGACACTGCCACTTGTAAAGACGCTGTTATAACCGAGCCCTTCGATTTTGCTGAAAGCGGCACTTTGCATTGCAAGACCAAATGACACGGCTGGTACCATCAGATAGTCAGGAAAGCTATCCGGGAGAAAACCGATAATGGCTCCTACTAATAAAATCGGCAACAGACAAACTACTCGCCAATAATCAGTTCTTAAATGAGCGTGCAGGATACTGACCATTGCTAATCCAAGAATAAATGCGATCAATGATCCCAGGCGGTCAACAACACCGAGAAAATTATGGTTTGCTAGCGCGGCACTAAGGAAAATGATATTGCCAGTTTGGGCTGCTGCCATCGTGCGTCCGCATTTGATATATGTAAAAGCATCGATGAAGCCACCGCTGAAAGTAAGAAGGAGGGCAAAGAGACGTGCTTCTGCTGGCTTTTGATAGTTAATGAGTTTATCCATGAATTTCATCTCGCATCTAATGTTTTTCATTTTAATTATAACTTAAATCTTTGGTCAAGAAACTAAACCATTGCTATATTCTCTGGTACAATTACTATTAGCGATAGAAGGGCGGGAATTAAATGACAAAACAATTATTGTTAATTGACGGAAATAGTATTGTTTTCCGGGCATTTTTTGCCATGCATAACCAAATGGACAAGTTTACAAATAAGGACGGCTTGCATACGGCTGCGATTTATGGTTTTAAGTTAATGCTTGATCACGTATTGCAAAACTTTAAACCGGATGCTGCCTTAGTAGCCTTTGATGCAGGAAAAGTAACCTTCCGGACGAAAATGTATGATGACTATAAGGGTGGTCGAAACAAGACGCCTAATGAATTGACCGAGCAAATCCCTTATGTGCGCGAATTGATCAAAGACTCTGGGTTACATAGTTATGAATTAGCTAACTATGAGGCTGACGATATTATCGGTACTTTGGCTAAGCAGGCGGATGATGCTGGCTACAAGACGTTGATCGTAACTGGAGATCGGGACCTTACCCAGTTAGCAAGTGAAAATACAACCGTTGCCGTTACTCACAAGGGAGTTACTGACACGGAACACTATACGCCAGCGCATGTCGAAGAAAAATTAGGAATTACCCCACGTCAAATAATTGATATGAAGGCATTGATGGGTGATTCTTCCGATAATTATCCTGGTGTAACTAAAATTGGGGAAAAGACGGCAATCAAGCTTGTAAAACAGTTTGGTTCAGTTGAAGAGCTTTATGACCATATTGATGACCTCAAAAAGAGTAAGATGAAAGAACATTTGATTGAGGATGAAGAGATTGCTCGCCAATGTAAGACGTTAGCGACAATTCTTCGGGATGCTCCGCTCAAAATTGGCTTAGATGATTTGCAATACCAAGGCCCACAAACGGATGACTTGATTAAGTTTTATAAAGAGATGGGCTTTAAATCTTTCTTGAAAAAGATGGATATCGATGGGGCCGGCGACAAAGATGAAGCTGAGATTGCTCCAATTGACTACACGGTTTTAACTAAGGATAACTTAGACGAACTAGGACAATTGACGGGTGAAGTCAGTTTTTACCTTGAAATGCCAGCAGAAAACTACCACACGTCACCATTCGCTGGTTTTGTGGTCGGCAATGAAGGACACTGGTTTACGAGTCGAGATGTGGACCTGCTTAAAGAGGCGCCCCTCAAAGATTTGCTCCAGAGTGATAGCGTTAAGAAGAATGTCTTCAATGCCAAGACGCAAGTCGTTGGGCTTCATCGCCTCGGTATTCCGCTTGAAAATATTAATTTTGATCTGCTTTTGGCATCTTACCTTCTAAATACTAATGACAATAGTAACGATCTGGGACAAGTAGCTCAGGAACACGGTTATGATGATGTACGAACAGATGAAGAAGTTTATGGTAAAGGTGCTAAGCGCGCGGTGCCTGATGATGACGAGGTCTTCTTTAGTCACTTGGCTACGAAGGCGCGGGCAATTGAACATCTTCGTAAGGATCTTTTTGCCAAATTAGACGAAAATAAGCAAACGCCGCTATATACCGATATTGAATTACCGCTAACCCGGGTTCTTGCAAAAATGGAAATCGCGGGTGTCCATGTAGATGCACAAACTTTGAAAGATATGGGTAGTAAATTAACTGAACGGCTATCAGAAATTGAAAGTCAGATCTATCAAGAAGCTGGTGAGGAATTTAACATTAACTCCACTAAGCAACTGGGCCATATTCTGTTTGAAAAATTGAAATTACCAGTGATCAAAAAGACCAAGACCGGTTATTCCACTGCAGTCGATGTGCTTGAAAAGCTAGCTGATAAGTCCCCGATTGTTGAGCAGATTTTGGAATATCGCCAAATTGCCAAGCTTCAATCTACCTATATCACTGGTTTGCTGAAAGTTATCCATTCAAATGACCAGAAGATCCATACGCGTTACTTACAGACGTTAACGCAAACTGGCCGCTTGTCCTCTGTTGATCCTAACCTGCAAAATATTCCAGTACGGTTGCCAGAAGGACGCTTAATCAGAAAGGCGTTTGTGCCTAGTCATGAAGGCTGGCAAATCTTCTCTTCAGATTATTCGCAAGTTGAATTACGGGTTCTCGCTCATATCACTGGTGACAAGAACCTCCAGGAAGACTTTAAAAATGGGGAAGATATTCACGCCAGTACAGCTCGCCGGATTTTTCACCTAGCTCCTGATGCCGAGATTGACCGTAATATGCGACGCCGGGCAAAAGCAGTTAATTTTGGAATTGTTTACGGGATTAGTGATTACGGACTGGCACAACGGATTCATGTTAGTCGTGCGGAAGCTCATGAATTTATTCAAAATTACTTCCACGAATTCCCCGGCGTAAAGAAATACATCAATGACACGATTGCGTTTGCTAAAGAAAATGGTTATGTTGAGACGATTACCCATCGCCGTCGTTACTTACCAGACATTCATGCCAAAAGTTTCAGCAAGCGATCATTTGCCGAGCGGACAGCAATGAATACCCCAATTCAAGGGAGTGCTGCTGATATCATTAAGATTGCGATGATCCGGATGCAGGATGAACTTGAAAAACGTCATCTAAGGGCAAAAATGCTCTTGCAGATTCATGATGAATTAGTCTTTGAGGCCCCCAAGGAAGAAATCCCGGTTCTATCGGAATTAGTGCCAAAAGTAATGGATTCAGCCGTTAAGTTGGATGTACCACTTAAAGTAGATAGTAAGTATGGGGATACCTGGTATGACCTTAAAAAATAGATTGGAGGAATTAAATGCCTGAATTACCAGAAGTTGAAACTGTTCGCCGCGGTTTGTTGAAGATTGCCGTTAAGCGTAAAATTAATGCGATTGACGTTTACTATGGGAAAACAATTACCAATGACGTTGAATATTTTCGACAAGCATTGATTGGACAGACGATTGAAAATATTGATCGGCGAGGAAAATATCTTCTTTTCCGTTTTACTAATGATTTGACGATGATTTCGCACCTCCGCATGGAAGGAAAATATTACAACCAACCGATTGGCGGCCCGATTGATAAACATACCCATGTTGTCTTTAAATTTACGGATGGCACGGAATTATGTTATCAAGACACCCGTAAGTTTGGTCGAATGACATTGGTAAAAACCGGTGAGGAGATGAATGTCGGCGGTTTGAAGACAATTGGTCCTGAACCGACAGAAGATACTTTCGCTTTGCCGTACTTTATAGCTGAATTAAAAAAGAGTCGGGGAAAGATTAAGCCATTCTTGCTCAATCAGCGGCACGTTGCCGGTTTGGGTAATATTTATGTTGATGAGGTACTGTGGATGACGGGGATAAATCCGGAGCAACCTGCTAATACTTTAACGGCTAACCAGATTACTGAATTACGGGAAAATATTATCAAAGAACTGGCGACAGCAATTAAGTACAAGGGAACCACTGTGCATAGTTTTACGAATGCATTTGGTGATGCCGGCGCTTTCCAAAATTGCTTAAAAGCTTATGGTCATGCGGGGGATAAATGTCCGCGTTGTGGCACGAAAATGGTTAAAATTAAGGTTGCTGAACGTGGAACGACATTTTGTCCCCACTGTCAAGCATTGAAGGAATAGGAAATGACAAAAATAGTTGGATTAACAGGTGGCATTGCAACTGGAAAGACAACGGTAAGCAATATTTTGCGGCAGGCGGGGATTCCGGTGATTGATGCTGACCAAGTAGCACGACAAGTTCAAAAGCCAGATTCGGTTGGACTAACGAGGATTGTCAAAGTGTTCGGTCCGAAAGTACTTTTGCCAACGGGTAAGCTCAATCGACCGGCCCTCGCTAAAATTGTCTTTAATGATAAAGAAGCGTTGAAAAAACTTAACGAGATTCTTCAGCCATTGATTTATGATGCCAGCTTTGCGCAAGCCGATACCTTGAAGAAACAGGGAGTGCCTCTTGTAGTATTAGATGTACCATTATTATTTGAGCAACATTATGATGAAGATTGTGATTATGTGGTAGTGGTTTATACTGATCCACATACTCAGCTTAAGCGATTAATGGCTCGTGATCACTGTTCTAAGGAAGAAGCGCAAGTACGAATTGCTGCCCAAATGCCATTATCAGAGAAAGAAGCGTTAGCGGATTTTAAAATAAATAATAATGGTGATCAGGCTGCCTTGCAAAAACAGGTTGCATCCTTAATAAAGCAGCTAAAAGCAAAGTAAAATGTGGTAAAATAAAGTACTTATACTATAAAGGAGGGGGACACATTGCGCTGTCCACATTGTCACAAAAATGGATCACGGGTTGTCGATAGCCGGCCAAGCGAAGACGGAAGCTTTATTCGTCGTCGTCGTGAGTGCATTCATTGTGGCTTTCGGTTTACAACCTTTGAACGGTACGAGGAAACGCCACTACTAGTAATTAAAAAAGATGGCACGCGCCAAGAATTCAGTCGCCAAAAGATTCTCAATGGAATTGTGCGCTCGGCAGAAAAACGACCGGTTAGTATGGAGCGATTGACCAAGATTGCAGATAAAGTGGAAAAACAAATCCGGAGCATTGGTGAAAGCGAAGTCTCCAGTCAAATTATTGGTAAATTTGTGATGAACGAATTAAAAGGCGTCGATGAGATTGCCTATATTCGGTTTGCAAGTGTTTACCGTCAATTTAAGGACGTTGACGCCTTTATGAGCGAACTTGAAACAATGATGAAGGCAGAACATAAAAAATAATTGAGGAGGGCTGTAAAATGACTGCAGCAGCTTTTGATCCGCAAGCCGGTTACGTTGTTACGGCCAGCACTGCATTTATTAGTTTTAGTGACCAGACCTTTGCAACATTTTATCAGCCAATTTTAGGACCAGTTGCGTTTAGCTTTTTTTATGCGTTAAAAGCGCGCCTGCTGCCTAATCCTACGATTGCTAACCGGACCTTGCAAAGTGACCTGTTAGCCCAGGTAAATGCTGGGGGCCAACAAGTACTGGAGGCTCTTCATCGTTTAGAGGCAGTTGGCTTAGTTCAGACTTATTTCCAGCACGATGAGATCGGGGACGTATACGTTTATGAATTGCAGCCGACCCTTACTCCAGAAAAATTTTTAGCTGATAACTTGCTGAGTATTTTACTTTTAGAGGAAGTAGGAGATGAAGCATTTGAACGTTTGACTAAGCAAAGTCGGCAATACAAGCTTGCTTCTTCTAACACTTCATTAACTAATGTTAGTCACAACTTTTTTGAAGAATTTCATATTAACTCGCAGTCAATTACTGAAACGCCACAAGCGATTTTAACGGCGCGAAAACAGGCACCAGTAGAAAAACAACCCCGGTTAACTGCGGGGATGAGCGATGACTTTGATTGGTCAACCCTAATTCACTTGCTGGCTAATCAGCCAATTGTCAGTGCCGATCTTGAAAATAATCGAGACCTAATATTATTAGAACATCAATTATATGGGATTGATGCGTCAACGATGAAGACATTGGTTTTGCGGTCGATTGATCTGAAAACAAATCATTTCAATCCGCAGAAATTTAAGCAAATTGTTGCGTCTGCCTATAATATTGTCTATTCTTCAACGACAAAAGTAGCGGAAAAAGAAGCGCCCGTAACAAATAAAAATAGTGAACTAACCAGTAAAGATCAAGAATTATTGACGACAGCTAAGGATTATTCTCCAGTTGAATTTTTGCAGGTCCTTAAAGGTCAGACGGGTGGTTATGTAACTTCAGGTGAACGCCATATTCTGACAGGTTTAGTAGCACAAGAAAAGCTGACCCAAGATGCTATTAATATCTTAACTTGGTATGTGATTAGTGATAGGGGGAATGCTACTTTGACTGCTAATTTTGTCGATGCAATTGCCAATAACTGGCTCCAGCATGGCGTAATTAATGGAGAGCAAGCCATCGTTCAATTAAAGACCTTCAACAAGCAGTCGCAAGAAAAGAAAAGGGAAACGAAGACGCCAAAGAAAAATAAGTGGCGCAAGACGATTAAAGAACCGATGCCAGCATGGAGCAAAAAAGATACGAGTGAGCTGATGAAAAAGGCTTCCTCACAAGAAATTGCTAAATTGCGTGAACGGATCGCTAATCGGAAGAAGAAGTAGCAACTAAAGGAGGTGGCAGCATGCAGTCACTAAATAAAACTTTACAAGAGTTAATGCGTGGGCAAAATATCGCAAACAATATCCAGCAAACGATGAAGCGGGTCTATGCGGATAAAGATGTTCAAGCGTTTTTAAACGAAAACCGTGACCGTCTTAGTAAAGAAGCAATTAAACGGGGACAGTCAAAGCTTTATGAGTTTTTTCATGAAAAGCAATTAATTGAAAAAGGCGTGCCAACTGTTGCCCCAGGATATTCCCCACAATTAGTTATCAGTGCAGGGCAGATTGACGTAACCTATGTTCCAACCAAACAATTATTGGAACGGCAGCGCCAACGTTATATTCAACGGCTAGTTAACTCAATTAATATGCCGAAGTTCATTAAAAACGCGTCATATGATGATTACTATTTAAATGAAGATACCCAAACTAATACACGAACAAAGGCAATTCAAGCAGCCATGGACTTTACGGATAATTATCAAAAAGACAAGTTCCAACCAGGGCTTTACTTATATGGGCAATTTGGGGTCGGAAAAACATACCTTCTTGGAGCAATCGCTAATGAACTCGCTAAGAGTAAAGGTGTTGCAACAACGATGGTCCATTTCCCTAGTTTTGCTGTTGAAATGCGGAATTCAATTAAGCAAAACAATACAGGGGAAAAATTGGATGCTATTAAACGAGCCCCGATTTTAATGCTTGATGATATTGGGGCTGGTGCAATGACAACTTGGGTAAGAGATGATATTTTAGGCGTGATCTTAGAATATCGGATGCAAGAGGAGTTACCAACCTTCTTTAGTTCTAATTTTTCAATGGAGGAGTTGCAAAATAACCATCTTGCTATCAATGCACAGGGCGATAATGAGCCCCTCAAAGCAGCTCGAATTATGGAAAGAGTTAAGTACTTATCACGAGAGATTGAAATGGAAGGAAAGAATTTGCGTGATAAGGGATAAAGTTCTTGACATTAAACTTTGAATTTAGTAAGCTAATAAACGTTGAAAGAAAAAGCAGAAGCACCCGCTTCTCGCCTAGGTGATATCGATTGCCGGGCTGACGAGATGAATGATAATCGACCACTAGGATAAGGTCGTTGTTATGAAGCGGGGTACTTTTGTACCTCGCTTTTTTGCTTGATCTTTCGCTAAAAAAATTGGAGGTGCGTTGCCATAGCACAAGATATGATTGTCAATAACGGTATTCGTGCACGGGAAGTGCGGTTAATCGGTCAAGATGGTGAACAACTAGGCATTAAGTCTAAGCGTGAAGCACTACAGTTAGCTGAAGAAGCTAACTTAGACCTAGTATTAGTTGCACCAAAGGCACGCCCAGCTGTTGCCCGCATTATGGATTACGGGAAGTACCGTTTCGAGATGCAAAAGAAAGAGCGTGAAGCTCGTAAGAAGCAAAAGACGATAACGGTTAAGGAAATTCGCCTTAGTCCATCAATTGATACTAATGACTTTAACGTTAAGTTAAAGCGTGTTCGTAAGTTCATTGAAAAGGGCGATAAGGTGCGGATTTCATTACGTTTCCGTGGTCGTGCTATTACCCATAAGGATATCGGTCGTGACATGATTGAACGAATGGCTGAAGAAACTTCAGACATCGCTACTGTTGTCCAACGTCCAAAGATGGAAGGGCGGAGTATTTTCTTGACTCTTGCTCCGGCTGCTGATAAAGCAAAGAATTAATTTAAGAAGGTAGGAATTAGTTATGCCAAAGATGAAGAGTAACCGTGCTGCTGCCAAGCGTTTCAAGCGTACAGCTAATGGTGGATTCAAGAGTGGAAACTCATTCACTAGTCACCGTTTCCACGGTAAGACTAAGAAGCAACGTCGTCAATTACGTGGTTTGAGCATGATGGACAAGACCAACGTAAAGCGTTACAAGAAGTTATTACCATTTAAGTAAACTTCACAAAAATAACTATTTAATATACGTAGGAGGATTTCAACATGCGAGTTAAAGGTGGAACTGTTACGCGTGCACGTCGCAAGCGCATTATGAAGTTAGCAAAGGGTTACCGTGGTTCAAAGCACCGTCTTTTCAAGACTGCTAAAGACCAAGTAATGAAGAGTTACACTTACGCTTTCCGTGATCGTAAGGTCAACAAGCGTAAGTTCCGTGAACTTTGGATTGCTCGGATTAACGCTGCTGCACGTATGAACGACATTAGTTACAGCAAGTTAATGCACGGCTTAAAGGTTGCTAACATTGACATTAACCGTAAGATGTTAGCTGATTTAGCTGTTAACGATGCAGATGCATTCAAGGCACTCGTTGACGAAGCTAAGAAAGCTCTTAACTAAGCCTAAATAATCTTCGGTCGCTTATGATGCGTATGCATGATAAGCGGCTTTTTTGTTAGTGTAAGATTTTCATAGGTTGGATGAATAATTCATCTGGTCGTGGAAATCTTTTTTGTAGACCAATTTACTTATTTACAAAAAAAGAAAAGACCGGTAGCCTTTAGTGTGTCGAATACTAAGC
>NZ_NGPY01000026.1:0-13700 GCF_002254085.1 Limosilactobacillus reuteri
TGCGTCAACGAGTGCATCGACTAGTGCCTCAACAAGTGCCTCAACAAGTGCGTCAACGAGCGCAAGCACGAGTGCATCAACGAGCGCCTCAGTAAGTGCATCGACGAGTGCGTCAACAAGTGCCTCAACTAGTGCATCAACAAGTGCGTCAACGAGCGCGTCAACGAGCGCGTCAACCAGCGCATCAACGAGTGCGTCAACGAGCGCCTCGACAAGCGCAAGCACGAGCGCGTCAACAAGTGCGTCAACGAGTGCCTCAGTAAGTGCGTCAGTAAGTGCGTCAACGAGTGCCTCAGTAAGTGCCTCGACTAGTGCCTCAACTAGTGCATCAACGAGTGCCTCAACAAGTGCGTCAACAAGCGCATCAACGAGTGCATCGACGAGCGCCTCAGTAAGTGCATCAACAAGTGCTTCAACAAGTGCTTCAACAAGTGCATCAACCAGCGCTTCAATGAGCGCCTCGACGAGCGCAAGCACGAGTGCGTCAACGAGCGCCTCAACAAGTGCGTCAACGAGTGCATCGACGAGCGCCTCAACTAGTGCCTCAACAAGTGCGTCAACGAGCGCAAGCACGAGTGCATCAACGAGTGCCTCAGTAAGTGCCTCGACTAGTGCCTCAACTAGTGCTTCAACGAGTGCGTCAGTAAGTGCATCAACAAGTGCATCAACGAGTGCGTCAACAAGTGCGTCAACGAGCGCAAGCACGAGTGCGTCAACATCCTTAAGCACCAGTGAATCAGTTTCCACTTCAATCAGTTTCTCAACCTCAAACAGTGACTCACCGGTAAATCCACACCCAGATAACCCGTCTGAGTCAATTAGCGATTCAGTATCAATGTCGATTAGTACGAGTGAATCGATTTCAATAAGTTCAAGTACATCACCTTCGACAAGCGAAAGCACATCGATTAATCCTAGTGAAAGTACTTCAACTTCAATTAGTAATTCTTCATCTACTAATGGATCCGAATCAACTAGCGGTAGTCAATCACCAGTAACGCCATTCCCAGATAACAGTGGCGCTGGTTCAATGTCGACGAATGGGTCTGGAAACGGCTCAGCTTCATTGAGTTTGAGTATTACTAATAGTACAAATGCTTCCGGTCTTGAAAATACAAATGTATCTGTTGCTGATAAGCACACAACTGTTGACTTAACTGCCCAAAACTCAGTTGCAAACAGTAATGTAAACAAGACCAGTCAGCAAAATAAGAAGCTTCCACAAACTGGTAATGCCAGTCAAACAACGGCTGAATTACTTGGTCTAATGTCATTAGAAGCAGTCTTACTCTTGTTAATTGCGAAGAAGAAAAAACACCACGAAGATAATAAATAATTAGGTGCATACAAAAAGCAGCCTCTAAGCTGGAATTTCCAACTTAGGAGCTGCTTCTTTTTTGCCTTACAGGTTCTCATCTGTATTAAAGTTTAATTCACAATAATCAGTCATCTTGGTAATCAATTCAAGGCTTAACTTCTTATAAGCATTTAAAGTATCGGTCGCATAGTCGTCACTTTGCCGCGTTAAGAAGGTTGCTCGTGCTTCACCTTTAAGGCTCGGGAGGCGACGATCAGTTTCCGCAATCATCTTAATGGCCGCGGCGTTTCGTTCTTTTTGTACGTCCCGTAACAAAGGAAGAAAGTCGTGCAGGTGGCTATCAACTAACACGCTAGCATGCTTGAAAATCCAGTAAGCAGAGTTGAGTTGGGCTGGCAACTTTCCACGCTTGTAAGGGGCTGGCGTATCAGTAATGCCGTTGAAGAATGGCACATAGGTACTTTCGGCAGCGACCCCCATTGCTAACCAGTGAATATTGGCACCCGGTCGGTTCATTTGTAAAATATGTGACTCTTGGGTCTTAGCTAAACTAATTGGCCGGTATTTATGAGCATGTTCACCATGCCCAAGCGGATCGAATTCAGTGCCTTCATAGTGGTTACTGAGATAACTTTGAGCATCAAAGATCGATAACTTATGGTCGGGTTTCATGATAAATGGTAGTTCAGTTGATTCCGGGGTTTCATCAGTTGCTTGTCTAGGACTAAACATTTGATGACCAACCCATACCCGCGGTTCAGAGTAAATCGCGTCTGATCGATCAGCCGTCCCAAAGATCTTCCGGAAATTAAATGTTGAGGGATCTGGGTTTAAATTATGTTTCTCAACAAATTCTTGAATTCCCGGATGGAACATGAAGTTGGCAGAATCATTAAAGTCAATCTCTTGAATTGCTAGCTGGTTTGCCACCACCGCGTATGAATCATCCGGAATCCGTTGCGCAACCCAATAGTGACCTGCACCGGTTTCAAAGTACCAAGCCTCGTCATTATCGGCGAAGAGTACTCCATTAGTTTCGCCAGTTCCGTACTTCGCAATCAAGTTACCAAGGCGTTGAACCCCTTCACGAGCAGTTTTGACATATGGTAGCACCACGGTGATCATTGCTTCTTCGTTTAGCCCATTTTCAACTAGCGGATCATAGCCTAAAACAAGGGCATTCGAATAAGCACTTTCGGTTGCGCTCATTGCCACATCGTATTCATTAATCCCGTCTTCTTCAAATAAACCATCTTTATCTGTCCATTCGGGAGTCGCCGTGTATCGAGCGCTTTCTTCTGGCAAGTCAAGCTCTAAACGGGTATCCTTAGAGATGAAGTGCTTGGACATTTCGCCACGCTGGTGAACAACCATGTGCTTGGGCCAGGCAGCCTTAGCATCTTCATTTCGACCAATCATGATCGTGCCGTCGATACTAGCATCCTTTCCAATTAATATACTTGTACATGCAGTTAATTTATTCCCCATAGATAATAAATTCTCCTTTTGTGTAATATATTAATTGTACCGCGAACAATGATTTAAGTCGATTTAGTTAGAATATTTTAATTTCAAGTTAAGAAGTATATAATATTGCTGTATAAAATAGGAAGGGAGAAAGAAAATATGCAACAATTATCACTGTTAATCGTTATGTTAGCGGCGTTAATTATTCCTATTATTATGGCGCGGTTTAAGGTTTCTTCAATTCCGACCGCCATTGCTGAAATTATTACAGGAATTATTCTTGGGAAAAGTTTCTTAAATATCGTTAACCCCAACTGGACCCTTAATATGATGTCGTCGATGGGGGTCATTATGTTAATGTTTTTGTCCGGGATGGAAATTAATTTTGACCTATTCCGGAAAACACCCGGGAAAAAACGTGATAGTAAGTCGCCAGTCGTGATGGCTTCGCAAGCATTTGGCCTCATTATTGCTACCGCTCTGATTATTGCAATCATAATTAGTCGCTTGCACTTATTCAATGACGTTCTCTTAGCAACGATTATCTTTTCAACAGTTTCCCTCGGGGTAGTTATTGCGACACTTAAGGAAAAGGATATCTTACAAAAGCCGGTCGGACAGACGATCCTTTTAACCGCTGTTTTAGGAGAAGTTGTCCCGATGCTGGCATTAACTTTTTATGCCACAATTAATGGGGGAAACGCTCGGCGACTATGGCTGATCGTTTTGCTTTTCTTAGCTGCTTTTGTTCTTTTGCGCCGTTTCAAGCAACCATATGTCTGGTTTAACAAAATTTCTAAATCAACAACCCAGCTAGACATTCGCCTTGCTTTCTTCTTGATTTTTGCATTGGTAACGATTGCGGAAACAGTCGGGGCGGAAAATATTCTTGGGGCTTTCTTAGCAGGAATGGTGATGAAACTGCTTCAACCGAGTGAGACTACGGAAGACCGGCTTAACTCCATTGGTTATGGGTTCTTGATTCCGTTTTTCTTTATCATGACCGGCGACCGGCTCGACTTGAAGAACTTATTTGCTAACCACCAAGCACTTGCCCTGATCCCGATTTTGGTCATCGGCTTTATCTTGGCAAAGTTGCCAACCATGATAATTTATCGCCGTCGGTTTAAGCTTCGGAACTCATTTGCGGGAAGTTTCTTGGTAGCAACGACGATTACCTTGGTTTTGCCGACCTTGGAAGTTGCTCGCAACCTGCATGCAATTACCCAAGCGCAATCAGCTGCTTTCACTTTGGCTGCTGTTATTGTTTGTATCATTGCGCCGATTGCATTTAATTCAACCTACAAACTTGAGAAGGCGGACTTAATCAAACAAAAGGTAAACTTTATCGGAACCAATACTTTAACTGTCCCGATTTCCCAACAATTATATAAGAACTGGTATGATGTGCGGATGGTTACGGACAATGAAAATAACTTCAAGATTTATAATAGTCAGGTGAAACATTTAGAATATATGCCTAAACTTGACGTGGAGTCCCTTGAACAAGGCGGCTACTTTGATTGTGACATTATCGTTGTTGGATTCTTAAATGATCATAAGTCCGCGCGGTTAGCTCAGATCGCCAAAGAACATGGGGTAAAACGGGTGATTGCTAGTCAAAATAATCCCCGTCTTGATCCCAAAGATGTTAGTGCTCTTCGTGAAAAAGGAATTGAAATCTTTAATAGTTTCAATGTCCAAAGCAGTGTCTTGCGGGCCTTGATTGAATCACCATTGATCTTGCGGATGTTGACCGATACCGAGGCGGGACTATATGAGGCTACACTGTTAAACAGCCGGTATAGTGGACGCGAACTGCATACTTTACCGTTTGTTAACAAAATTACGATTAGTCGAATCTTCAGAAATCGCAAGCCAATTGATCCGCATGGGGATACAGTGCTAGAATACGGCGATCATATTCTCTTTACTGGTGACCGCCAAGCAGCTGAGGAAGTCCGGGAAAATTTACAAGGGCGAAAATAATTTAATATTTTGACCTAATGTAATTGCCGGAAAAGCGCTCTTATGGTAAGATTTTAAATGAATTTAGAAGGAGGCACGGATTATGCCATTAGTTCATATCGACTTGATTGAAGGCCGGACCGATGAGCAGTTAAAGGCTCTCGTAAAGGATGTTACAGCAGCAATTTCAAAGGATGCCAATGTTCCTGCCGAACGGGTGCATATCGTGTTGAATGAGATGCGCAAAGACCGCTATAGTGTAGCTGGTAAGATGGTCAGCGACAAGTAACAACAAGAGAGTCATCGGGGGAGGCAGTTCAGTCTTTGCACGGTGGCTTTTTTGTATGATCTAAAATCCATCAAGTTTCTTCCTATTATATAGGTAGAAACTGCTCGCAATTAGCAGCGAAAGGATGAATATAATTGAGTGAACAACAATATATCATGGCGATTGACCAGGGAACGACGAGCTCACGGGCGATTATCTTTGACCATGACGGAAATAAGGTTGCGATCAGCCAACAGGAATTTCCTCAATACTTCCCGCAGCCAGGGTGGGTCGAACATGATCCCCTGGAGATTTGGGATAGCGTTCAGTCGGTGATTTCAAACGTAATGATTAAGTCCCAGATCAAACCCTATAAAATTGCGGCGATTGGGATTACTAACCAACGGGAAACGACGGTTATTTGGGATCGCCATACCGGTAAGCCGATTTATAACGCAATTGTCTGGCAATCAAAGCAAACGAGCGACATTGCCGAACAATTGATTAAAGATGGTTATAAGGATATGATCCACCAGAAGACCGGCTTAGTGATTGATTCATATTTTGCGGCCACTAAGATCAAGTGGATCCTTGACCATGTCCCTGGTGCCCGAGAAAAAGCAGCGAAGGGAGACCTGATGTTCGGGACCATCGATACTTGGTTATTATGGAACTTGTCAGGACGGAGGGTCCACGCAACGGATGTGACTAACGCTAGCCGGACGATGCTTTTTAATATCCATACCCTCGAGTGGGATCAAGATATCCTTGACTTGCTTGATATTCCCCAGTCGCTTCTGCCAGAAGTAAAGCCAAGTTCAGCAATCTACGGTTATACCGGTGATTACCACTTCTATGGTGTCCAGATTCCAATTGCCGGGATTGCGGGTGACCAACAAGCAGCCCTCTTTGGTCAAGCAGCCTATGATAAAGGTTCAATCAAGAACACCTATGGGACTGGAGCCTTCATCGTCATGAATACGGGACTAAAACCCACGCTTTCGGATAACGGCTTGTTGACGACGATTGCGTACGGTCTGGATGGACAAACCCATTACGCGCTTGAAGGGAGTATCTTTGTGGCCGGTTCTGCCGTTCAATGGTTGCGGGATGGTCTCAAGATGTTTGATAAGGCAAGCGAGTCCGAACAAATGGCTGTCGATGCCAAGACAACAGGCGGCGTTTATGTCGTCCCCGCCTTTACGGGACTGGGCGCACCGTACTGGGATCAAGAAGTGCGGGGCGCAATGTTTGGCCTTACCCGTGGAACTGAACGGGGACATATCATCCGTGCAACCTTGGAAGCCATTGCCTACCAGACCAAAGATGTTGTCGATACGATGGTCAAGGACACCCAATTACCACTAACAGCACTAACGGTTAATGGGGGAGCATCACGGAACAACTTTATGATGCAGTTCCAGGCCGATATCTTACAAACGCCAATCAAGCGGGCAGCGATGGAAGAAACAACCGCCCTGGGAGCAGCCTTTCTCGCTGGATTGGCCGTTGATTTCTGGGAAGACCAGGATGAGTTACGGAAGCTATCACGGATTGGCGACCAGTTTGATCCGCAGATGGATCCGCAAAAGGCAGCTGACTTGTATCGGGGATGGCAACGGGCCATTGCAGCTGCACAATTTTATGGGAAAAATTAACTAAAAATACCGATCACCATTCAGCAAACTAATATAAAAGGAAAATGAGAAAAATGAAAATGAAAACACCGGTTCAGATGACTGATGATTTGGCATGCTTTATTAAGGAAAACCGAGAAGATACGGCTTTCCCTCATGAATCACTCTATGTTGATTTGTTAGAACAATGGAAAGTTTTAAGCCGTTACCAGTTAGCATACGCTGATAAGGAAAGTAAACGCCTTTACAATGCCTATTGGAACTCCATGGCACGGTGGTATGAGATTTTTAATAACGAACGGGATAACTTATTAGAACCAACCGCCTTGCCAAGCGATGAGTTAATGGACTTCTATGCTGGTTTAATTGAAGGCCTCATGGATCACGTCCTTAGTTTAGTCCCACCATCGCCTCATTCGACGATTATTAAATTAACTGATTTCCGGGTCTTATTAAGTAATGAATTACAAAAGATTACCCAACTCGACCTCGGAATTCAAGGTCCAATTGACTTTGCAATGATCATGGATTATTGGAAGATGTTGGGTGAAAGTTTTGATCGGGAAAAGATCAAGTAAGTGAATAGAAAAAGCAGGCCTGGAGCAATCCAGACCTGCTTTTTCTATTCTATCCATTTTTGCAAGTAGTCAATCAATACCCTCGCGTCCTCCTTTGTCAGCGCAAAAGTATTATCATGGCTGATATTATCAAAATCAATATTTGACACCAGCATTTGCAGCTCAGACTCGTCAGCGTTCTGATAAATGCTAAGCTCATTAACGCACTCATCATCGCGATCTTCGCCATCATACTTAATATGGAGCCGCTTAGCTTGGCAGTCAATTTTACGTTTTTCCACATTCTCACCTCAAAACTCTCCTTTCATTTTAGCACGAAGCTGGTGGGCACGGGTAATTACTCCGCGTCGCCACTGCGAAACGGCTGCCCGACTAACCTGGTATTCATCCGCAATTTGCCGGTCACTCAAATGGTGGTTGAGTTTAGCAATCAAATATCGTTGTTGAACGCGGGGACAATGGTGGTAGAGGTAATTAAGAAAGTCGCTATTTTCTAGGTGAGCAAATGGGGCGGTCGCTGAATGGTCAACCATTGTCTCGTCGTAGTCATGATTATCTTCTTCGTTGTCGAGGGTGTAATTAAAGAGGAAACTTTCAAGTTGTTGCCGCCGTAACCGGTCAAGCAACCGCCAGCGCATCCGTTGGTAAGCAAAGCACATCAAGTCTCGTTCATTCTCGACTTCATCTTTTTCCTGCAAGAAATCAGCGTAGGCCTGGGCAAAGATAATCGAAGCATCTTGGACAAAATCATCATAGTCGTCCCGGCGCGGTGAGATCCCGAGACTCTTTAATACTCCATGGATAATCGTGATCCGCTTATCGCTCATCAGAAAAGTTAAACCGTCAGAAATTTTTTTGTAATTCATTATTGAGAACATCCTTTGAAAATATTCTCAAGAGCTCTTGAGTACCGTTAACTTACCAAAAAATCTGTCGTCTTAGCGAACGATAAAATAGGGCGAAAGTATCCTAAAAAGACGTTGACAGGGCAAATTTATCCCAGTATCTTAATATTCAAATTAAAAGTGAATCGTTTTACAGCGGATTTGCATTTTTTTAAGATTTGCTTGGAGGAGATAATTGTGGTTCGTAAAACAATTGATATGAGCATGCTGAATAAATTAAAAATTGATGGGGAGGTGGCAAACTACCTGGTTCGGTGGGATAACACCTTACTATTAACGGCTTACGATCAAAATCGAACGTTTGTCTTAACTGCCGATGGGGAACAGCTGCTTATTCGGGAACGGTTGAAAGATGTCCTTAGTCGCTTTGCACAGGCGAACCTAATTTATGAGTATGAAATGGAAGTACATTTTGCTAAGGTTGGCTGTCAAACACGGGGGTATGTCGCCGGTCACCATCGCCTAGTGCCAACTTGTGGATCATCAAATGAACAGGTTATTTATTACATGGTTCATTTGATGGAGGACGCTAGTGAGTTAGAGAGTGATAAGAGGGTAGAAATGATTATGAATGGCCGAGCAGGAGACAAATACCATGTCCAAATTGCTACTTCTGAGCGCACTTTTCGGCGAATTGTAAGTGCCGCTGATGAAATTGCTAATGACCAGCTTTCCCTCTTTGAATACTGGATGCATCGCCTGGGGAAGGTGAAAAGGGAACTCTTCGAACGAACCTACTTTGGTGATTATTGTGTTTATACGAAACTTCGTAAGTTGGCACTTGATCTCTTTATCCGCACAGTTTTACATATTCTGAACAAGGCTCATAAGAAGGTATATGGCGAAGAAGCACCCGCTGAACTTGTTAAAGAAGTAAAACGGGTGATAAATAAGTTCTGAGAGAAAAAGCAGCACAAAAATGCACAATAATTAAACATTAGTCCATTAGCTTGTTATAATAGGTGGTGAAGAGGAGTAGCTTAAGTAATAGAATGGAGCATTTTTATGACTGAAAAGAAAGATGAGTGTGGCGTAAAATACACACTAGATGTTTTAGAAGATCGCTGGCAACCACGGATTATCTTTTGGTTAGGCTTTCGGCCATTTACCATTGAGGAATTACATCAATTGCTACCAGATTTAACAGATGTTGCTCTTAAAGAAGAAATAACATCCTTGCAGAACTTGCGAATTGTTAATCCAGTTGTTGATGAAGAAAACAAGTATTCATTGACCGATGATGGTAATGACTTGCGTAACATGGTCCTAACCATGAGCGTCTGGGGGCGACAACAAATGGATGACTCCGCTAACCGAGTTTCCACGCAGATTGTTGAGCCGGAAAAAGATGCTAGTATGTCAGAACTGATAGAGTTTAATGAGAAGCTTAATAAGTATATGTAGCAAAGGGAATGCAAATTAGTCTACTGTCTTGTGATTAATTTGCACGTTATCTTAGAAGAGACCTGAAATGAATTTTTTCAGTCTCTTTTTTGTTTCATGATTTGTTAAAAATGTAATTAAATTGAAATACGGGGATGCTTGAAAGATGATAAGCGATTATCAATACTTTTATAGCGCACTTAGAAGAATAATGACGATAATACTATAATTTATATGGAAACTGTTTGTGAAAAAGGTATAAAATTCTTCCTTGACTAAATAGTTTTCATTCCTAATAATATATTAAGTAATTATTAAATTTGATTGGCTATCCGTATCGATTGGAAGGACTTATAACTAGTTATTAATGTAGGTTTCAGTAGATTAACTTGAGTCTTTTGGATCGAAAAGAAAGTCAAATGTATGGGAGAATTTTTTATGTCAGACGAAAATAATCGATCCTTGAATAATGACGAGCAGATGCGTCAACATGGACACCATCATCACCATAGACATCATCGACGGCACCGCGGATGGAAAATCTTTTGGTCAGTTGTTGGTGTTTTAATATTGATTGCGTTGTTCTTTGCGGGGATGGCATGGCATAATCTGAAGTCAACGACTGATGATATGTATAACAATGCTGGTGCCACTAAGTCACGAGATGCGCAAAAAGTACTTGAACAAAAGCGACCAGTATCAATCCTGTTATTGGGAACTGATACTGGTGCTCTTGGTCGGGACTACAAGGGTCGGACGGATACGATCATGGTAATGACCTTGAATCCGAAGACGAAGACGACCACGATTGTTAGTCTTCCGCGGGATATGAAGGTTAGCTTACCTGGTTATCCGCAATATTCACCAGCAAAGATCAATGCTGCTTATACCTATGGGGGAGTCAAGGAATCAATTAATACGATCCAGGACCACTTCAATATCCCAATTGACTACTATGTCTTAGTCAACATGGGTGGTTTGGAAAAGGCAATCAATCAAGTCGGTGGAGTTGATGTCAAGTCCCCATTGACGTTTGATTATGAAGGCTATCACTTTGAGAAGGGTGAGACCTACCACATGAATGGAAAAAAGGCCCTTCAATTCAGTCGGATGCGGTATGACGATCCTGATGGTGACTATGGTCGGCAACAACGGCAACGGTTAGTAATCACTGCTTTACTTAAGAAGTCTGTTTCATATAAGACAGTCCTTAATCGGTCATTCTTACGGTCAGTATCTGATAACTCACAAACCGATTTGACCTTCAATGATATGATGCGGTTAGCACAAAGTTATCGTGATACTAACGAACACATCGTTCAAGATCATGCGCAAGGACGGGGGCAAAATGAAGATGGTCAAGCCTTTGAAGTTGTGCCAACGAGTGAGCAACAACGGATCACCAACTTGTTACAAAATAGTTTAAAAAATTAAATACATGAGGAGTAGAAGTCTTGAATAGTTCACAACAAACAGCGAATAATACAATTGATTTGCATCGGTTAATGATGCTCTGTCGTAAACATATTAAGATGTTAATTATTTGGACATTATTAGCCGGAGTATTGGGGTATGTCGTGGCCCAGTTCGTCGTAGTACCGAAATATACCGCAACAACAGAAATCTTGGTTAACCAAAAGCATGAAAGTAACGATAACGGGCAAGCTTACAATAATCAGCAAGCCGATATTCAAATGATTAATACCTATAAGGATATTATTACTAACCAGGTGATTTTGAGCAAGGCTAGTAAGCAACTTAAGAACCCAGTTCATGTTATTAAACCAGCTCAAAAAGCAGTTTACCGAACCAATGCGGATGGTACGCGGCGGTTAATCAAAGAAGCTCAACCCGCAGTAGTAGAACGGGGTGGTAAGAGTTATAATCTTTCAACGGTTGAATTAAAAGAGGCCATCAGTGTCCAAACCCAACAAAATTCACAAGTCTTTTCTCTTCAAGTTAAAACTGATGATCCACAAGAATCAGCAATCGTTGCTAATACGGTAGCAAATGTCTTTAAACAACAAATCAAAAAGATTATGAGTGTTAATAACGTAACCATCGTTTCTCGGGCAAGTACCCCAGATAGTCCATCTTTCCCTAATAAGAAACTCTTTGCATTGGCAGGAGCAGTCCTAGGGTTAATCTTAAGTTTCTTATACATCCTGATCGGCGACTTAATGGATACCAGTGTGCACGATGATGATTACCTTACTAATGAACTAGGCTTAACTAATCTTGGTCATGTGAACCACATTGAGATGAGTCAGGACTTTAAGATCAATGATGATAATCGTCGTCACGGAAATGGAAATCGACGGGTTTAAGGAGGAGAGAGTATGTCATTATTTAAACGTAAACAACAGCACTCAACTGACACCATGGATAATGGAGCCAAATTGATTACCGTTGCCCATCCGAAAAGCCCAATCTCAGAACAATTCCGGACGATTCGGACGAATATTAATTTCATGGCGATTGACAAACCAATTAAGACCTTAGCCATGACTTCAGCAAATATGGGTGAAGGGAAGTCAACAGTTACCGATAATGTGGCGGTAGTGTGGGCACAAACTAGCCAAAAGGTATTGTTAATCGATTCTGATTTACGGCGACCAACCCTTCACGCAACTTTTAATAAGAGCAACCAACATGGATTAACGACGATTTTGACTAGCGGAACTAACTCTGTTGATTTACGAGAAATTATTCAGTCCAGTGGAGTGGAGAATCTTGATATCCTAACTTCAGGACCGATTCCACCAAATCCAGCAGAGTTATTAAACTCACAACGAATGAAGACTTTGTTAGATACAGTTAAAGGTATTTATGACATGGTGATCGTTGATGTACCACCAATGTTGGAAGTTACTGATACGCAGATTCTTTCACGTCATCTGGATGCAATTGTCTTAGTTGTAAAACAAGGACAAACCCAAAAATTAGCTGTTAAGCGAGCCGTTGAGCTCCTTAACTTAGCACATGCTAATTTGTTAGGTTATGTAATGAACGATGTTAATGCCGATGGGGATGCCGCCTACGGATATGGCTACGGAGAGGATACAAATAAATAAAAAAGATAATGGGGGATGAAATTGTTGGAAAGCAAAGTTGCTTTACTTAATCGAGATAAGATAAAATCACGTTTTATCTATCATAGTGTCAAACGGGTATTTGACTTTTTGGCAGCTACTTGTGGAATTATAATTTTGAGTCCCTTAATGTTTATTATTGCAATCTTAATAAAATTCGAAGATCATGGACCAATTTTTTATAAACAAAAGCGGATTGGACAAAATGGTAAAGCATTTGAGATGTATAAGTTTCGTTCAATGTTTGTTAATGCCGATCAAATGTTGGCAGAACTCAAAGAACAAAATGACGTTGATGGTCCAATGTTTAAAATGAAGGACGATCCACGGATAACTAAAATCGGCCATTTTATTCGTAAACATAGTTTAGATGAATTACCGCAATTTCTAAATGTGATTAAGGGTGAGATGAGTTTAGTTGGTCCCCGACCACCGCTACCATCTGAAGTTGCTGAATACAGTGAATATGATAAACAACGGTTATACGTAACCCCTGGTTGTACTGGGTTATGGCAGGCAACAGAACGAAATGAAGTAGGATTTAATGAAATGGTTCGATTGGATATTCAGTATATTCAACGTGCTAGTTTCATGTTTGATTTATGGATTATTTGGAAGACAGTTGGCATTGTAATTAAGCCTAATGGATCATATTAAACGGGGGAATATAATGACAAAAGGAATAATTTTAGCTGGTGGGTCAGGAACCCGTCTTTATCCAATTACGCGTGGTATTTCAAAGCAATTGATTCCGGTTTATGATAAGCCGATGATTTATTATCCGCTATCGACTTTGATGCTAGCCGGAATTAGGGATATTTTGGTAATTTCTACTCCAGAATATATGCCCCTTTTTCAAGAACTTTTAGGGGATGGGACCAATTTAGGACTAAACTTCTCCTATAAGGTGCAAGACCAGCCAAATGGACTCGCCGAAGCCTTTATTCTCGGCGAAGGTTTTATTGGTGACGATAGTGTTTGTTTGATTTTAGGGGACAATATCTATTACGGCGCTGGATTATCGGACCTTGTGCAATCAGCAGCGAAAAAAACTGATGGCGCCACGGTCTTTGGCTACCATGTC
>NZ_NGPY01000027.1:0-12289 GCF_002254085.1 Limosilactobacillus reuteri
TCCAACCTGCCTTGATTTGCGCATGGATATAGTTAACTTCGATAGTTGGCAGTTGGGTCTGCTTCCGACCACAACGACGCTTATGTCGCTGATAAGTCTGAAGATATTGGTCGATGGTTTTACCGGCGTTGAGGAAACGATAAACACGATAGATGGTTTCTTGACTACGCTGAAGTAATTTAGCAGCCCGATAAGCTTTAGTACCTTGATACCAAAAATCAGCTATGAGAGTTAATTCACGTGTGGTAAGATGTTTATAGGTCATTTGTGATTGCCTTTCTTTTGATTAGGGATATTCAAAAGTCTATCACAAATGGCTTTTTATTTTTTCTAACTTAATTTTACAAACGACGTTTTAAAAACATTTTAATAGGCTTCTATATTACAGAAACTTTACTGAAAGATTACAAAAATACTTAAATAGTCTTAAATTATGATAAATATTTCAAAGCTTCACAAACACTGTAGTAATGTAGTATTATACAAAAGTATGTAAAAGTTATGATATGGAGAGAACAATGAAAAAATATGATTATTTAGTAGTAGGTGCAGGCCTTTTTGGGGCAACTTTTGCTTATGAAGCTGCTAAACGTGGTAAGCGTGTGAAAGTGATTGAAAAGCGAGACCATATTGCTGGTAATATCTACACTAAGGAGGTAGATGGCATTCAAGTGCATGAATATGGGGCCCATATTTTCCATACGTCTAATAAGGAAGTGTGGGATTATGTAAACCAGTTTGCAGAATTCAATCGGTATACGAATAGCCCAGTAGCTAACTACAAGGGCGAAATGTACAGCCTCCCGTTTAATATGAATACTTTTAGTCAAATGTGGGGCGTGCGGACACCAGCGGAAGCAATGGCGAAGATCAATGAACAACGCCAAGAGATGGCAGGGAAAGAGCCACAGAATTTGGAAGAACAAGCTATTTCCTTAATCGGTCGCGATATCTATGAAAAGCTTATCAAAGGTTATACTGAAAAGCAGTGGGGACAAAAGGCAACTGAATTGCCAGCCTTTATTATTCGGCGTCTGCCAGTGCGATTAGTTTACGATAACAACTACTTTAATGACACCTATCAAGGAATTCCGGTTGGTGGTTACACTCAGATTGTCGAAAAAATGCTTGATAGTGATTTGATTGACGTTGAAACTGGAGTAGACTTCTTTGATAAGAAAGATGAATACCTTAAAGATTATCCAAAGATTGTCTTTACCGGAATGATTGATCAATTCTTTGATTACCAGTTAGGTGAACTGCAATACCGTAGTCTTCGTTTTGAAACTGAAGAAAAGAATGTTGGAAACTATCAAGGTAATGCGGTAATTAACTATACTGATGCAGAAACACCATATACCCGGATTATTGAACATAAGCACTTCGAATTCGGTAAGGGTGATAAGGATAAGACGGTGATTACCCGTGAATATCCGGCTGACTGGCATCGGGGTGATGAACCATATTACCCAATTAATAATCAACGGAACAACGAACTTTATAAGCAATATGCGAAGTTAGCGAGTGAGCAGGCTAATGATGTGATCTTTGGTGGTCGTTTAGGCCAATATCGTTACTACAACATGGATCAAGTATTACACGCAGCATTGACAGCTGTTAACAAGGAGTTTGATTAGTAGCCATGAAGGTTATTAAGAATTATTTGTATAATGTTGTCTATCAAGTTTTAGTGTTATTAGTACCTCTAATTACAGTCCCTTATATATCTCGGGTGTTGGGACCTGATCTTGTTGGTATCAATTCTTATACAAATAGCTGGATGATCTTTTTTATGCTTGTAGGACAGATGGGAATTGCACTTTATGGTAATCGTGAAGTAGCCTATCATCGCGACAATGTAGTAGATCGTTCAAAAATCTTTTGGGGAATTGAGACGCTTCAAGGAATTACAATTTTACTAGCATTAATAGCTTATCTTGCAGCGGTACTCCTATTTAGTACTACTTTTAAACGTTTCTTTTTACTTCAGTCTTTTTGGATTATTGCAGCTGGACTGGATGTTTCTTGGTATTTTATGGGAATGGAAAACTTCCAGCGGATTGTTTTTCGAAATATGTTAGTAAAATTGGCTTCAGTCGCCTTGATTTTTCTTTTGGTAAAAAATCAAGGAGATTTAGGCAAATATATTGCTTTACTTGGATTATCAAACCTTGTTGGTAATTTAACTTTATGGCCCTATCTAAAGGATGAAATTAAATGGGTTCCAATTAGCACATGGCACCCGTTTAAACATTTTTATCCCGCACTATTGCTTTTTATTCCAACAATTACTACTCAAGTATACTTAGTTGTTAATCGGCTGATGTTGGGAAGAATGTCAACGCAAAATCAACTAGGGCAGTTTCAGAACACTGACCAAATTATTAAGGTCGTTTTAGCAGTTGCAACTGCTTCTGGACAAGTAATGTTGCCACATATTGCCAATAAATTTTCCAAAGGTGATGTTAAAGGAATTCGTGATAGCCTTTATAATTCTTTTGATTTTATTACGGCTATTGCAGTTCCAATGTCATTTGGTATCATGGCAATTGCTAAGCCATTCGCTCCATGGTTTTTAGGACGTCAATATGATGCGGCTGGAACTTTAATGATGTTTGAAGCGCCAGTTATCTTATTTATTGCTTGGAGTAATGTTACAGGAACGCAATATTTAATGCCGATTAATCGCACGAAAGAATATACGGTTTCAGTTACATTAGGGGCTGTTGTTAATATTATTGCAAACCTTTTCCTAATTGCATTATGGGGAGCCAAGGGGGCAACAATTGCTACAGATATTTCAGAATTAACAGTAACGGCAGTGCAGCTTTATTATATTAAGAATACAATTAGTAGAAGAAAACTTTTTGGAAACGTGTGGAAATACATTCTTAGTGGTGCAATAATGTTTATTGTTATTTATCGCTTAGCACTAATAATTAATATGACTGTAGTGAATTTAATTGTTGAAGTAATAGTTGGTATAATTGTTTATTTACTTGGAATTATTTTACTAAAGGCTCCAATTGTTAATCAGGCAATTAAACTAATTCAAAATCGACGTTTAGAAAAAAGATAGAATTAAAGTATATCTTCTAACCTATTATATAGTGAAAGGAAAAAGAAATTATGCAATATTTAATTTCTGCTATTGACCCTATTAAAAACTCTGGTGGAAATAAGGCAAAAAAAGATATAGATTTTTTTGCATCTCAATTGAATGATACTGGAGTAATTCATGTCAAAATATATTATACGAGGCTTCAAAGATATCTTTTAACGCATTTAAGTATAATAAGATTGGTTAAAACCCATCCAGCTGATCGTTATATTTTACAATTTCCGATATCTACTCCTTATGTTTTAAGACAATTCATTGAAGTGATTCATAAATATACTAATGCAAAAATTGATCTTTTTATTCATGATCTTCCTGCCTTACAATTGTCAATGGAGGATAAGGAAAGAGAATTAGTATTGTTTAATCAAGTAGATAATCTAATTGTCCATAATCAAGCAATGAAAAAGTGGTTGACAGATAATGATGTTAAAACCAATATGATTGAACTGGGTTTATTTGATTATGATAATGAACAGCCAATGCAAAAGAAAAAAGAATATGACCCAGCTAATTTTACAATTTGTTTTCCGGGAAATTTAGCTAAATCAACTTTTTTAACTAAAGTGAATTTAAGCTACCGGCTTAATATTTACGGTCCCAATAAATTGGATTCCTATCCAGAAGGTATAAGATATTGTGGACAATACACCCCAGAAGAACTACCCAAGCATTTAACCGAGGATTTTGGGCTTATTTGGGATGGGAATAGTACTGAAACTTGTAGTGGTACATTCGGGGAATATTTAAAATATAATAATCCTCACAAGACATCGCTCTACCTTAGCACAGGTATTCCTGTCATTATTTGGGATCAAGCAGCATTGGCACCACTAATTAAGGAAAGTGGAGCAGGTATTTGTATAAGCAGTTTAACCGAACTAGATAATGTGCTTTTATCTCTTACGAATGAACAATATCAATTAATGAAGAGAAACGCAGAAAAATTAGGGAAGAAACTTCGAGAGGGCTATTATACAAAGCATGCTTTAACTAAGCTAAACATGAACGAGTAGGAGATTTTAAACAAGATGATTACCTTTTCGAGGGATAAACTCAGATGGTTCAATAATAAGACTATTAGTGGTGAACAACTTTTTTTTGCAGCCTTTGCTTTAAGTCTAATTGCTTCATTTGTATTTAATACAACATTTATGGATTATCTAAATGTCAATTATGTCAATTTAGTTAATTATCTTGCCTTTGCTTTGCTAATAGTAAAGATTTATATTTTTGATAATTTTAAATGGTATGAATATATTGGCATAACTGTCATTTTAGGACTTGCATTTTTATCATGGCGAAGGACTCAACTAAGTAACGTGATGATAATGTTTAGCTTTATTTTTGCAGCGAGAGGAATTAGTTTTAATAAAATAGTTCGGCAATATTTTAATATTAATTTGATGTTGATGTTACTTACGATGCTGTATTCTTTAGCAGGAATAATAAAGAATTTAGCATTTTTTAGGGGAACAACTTTTAGATATAGTTTAGGAACTGATTATCCAACTGATTTTTCAGCTCATATTTTTTATTTATGTTTAGCTTATTGTTATTTAAATTATAAAAAAATGGGGTGGCTTCAATGGCTTGGAATATTAGTAATAGACTATTTAACATATTTAGTAACTGATACGCGTGTTGATGCCTTATTAATGATCTTAATGGTCTTAGTAATGTTAAGTGTTAGTCGTAAACTTAATACCAAACTAAAGAAGTTTATTGCATCATCATATTGGTACTTAAGCATCGTCTTACCTTATAGCTATGTATTAATAACTTATTACTTTACATTTTCTAATCCAGTAATGGTAAAACTGGATCAAGCTTTATCTGGAAGGTTAGCTTTAGGAAAAGAAGGGTTTGATAAATACGGTATTACATTGCTTGGAAAACGAGTTATAGAACGAGGGTGGGGCGGGAGCGACGGCCTGCACATGATGAAAAATAACCCTGGTAAATACTTCTTTATCGATTCTTCTTTTGTAAGATTATTAGTAATTAATGGCCTTATTCTTGGTATAATTGCTCTTTTAATTTTAGTAGGTATTTCACTTAGAGAAACGGTCAAACATGAGTACTTGTTACCGGCTATTTTATTTTTAGTTGTTTCGAGTAGTTTAATTGATCAGCATATGTTGGAAATTACGTATAATCCCTTTATGCTGGCATTCTTATCATGTGTTCCACAAACAATCAGCGGAGGTTTAAAAAATGGCAAAGTCAAAGAAAATAACGATTGGTAACTTTAATCAAATAATTATTAGAAATATAGTAATTATTTTAGTATTAACGTTAATTGGTGCTCTAAGTGCTGGCTTATATGCAAGACACAAACGAATAACTTTTTTTACCGCAGAATCGAGTGTAATCTTAAATATTAAGGTTACGCAAACTGACTATAAAAATGCAGCGATGATGGCTGAAAAAGGAATGATGCATTCATATGAAGAAATTCTTAATAATCAAGAAACGATGAAAAAAGCAGAAAAATATCTACCAGCTAACTTACGCAAAAACTATTCAGATGGACAACTAGCCTCGGCAGTTAGTATTAATTCAGCACCAGATTCATTGGTCCTTAAGATTACAGCACGAACTACTCAGGGAAATGATTCGGTAAAAATTGCCAATGCAGTTGCTGAAGCCGCACAAACTCAACTTCCTAAATATAGTCCAAATAATAGTAATGTAAGAATTTTAACAAGAGCTACACGAGATAACGTGAGTGCTAAGACTACTCCTTCCATTAAAAAGTATGTTGTGCTTGGAGCTGCTTTAGGGCTTTTAGTTGGGATGATTTTTTCATTTAGTATTACTACTTGGAAAAGTATTTAAGTATTGAGGAGAAAAGTATGTCAAATGAGAATGTTGCAATATTGATGTCGACTTACAATGGTGAGAAATATTTAGAAGAACAAGTAAAATCAATTATTTCCCAAGATTATACTGATTGGCATCTTTACATACGAGATGATGGATCCACCGATAATACAGTTAACCTAATTAAGAAAATTGCCAGAGATAACGAAAAGATTACATTTTTAAATGAAAACAAACCGAAAAATTTAGGAGTTACTGGCTCGTTTATGGATTTATTGGCGAATACGAAAGCTCAGTATTATATGTTTTCTGATCAAGATGATTATTGGATGGAAGATAAAATATCAGCAACATTAAGGAAAATGCAAGCCTCTGAAATTGGCAATATGCCTATTTGTGTTCATTCGAACTTAACAGTAGTAGATACAAATCTTCATGGGGATTCACTAATGAATTCTTCGGAAGAACATTGGTCAGATTTTAAATCAATGCTTTTTGCAAATTGCGTAACCGGATGCACAATGATGATTAATCAAGAGCTTAAAAATTTACTCGATTTTGATAAAGTAAAGAGTAATAAACTATATGTGCATGATTGGTGGATCGCTCTAGTAGCAGCTGCGTTTGGTAAAGTTGTCTATCTAGATCGTTCCACGATTCTTTATCGGCAACATCAAGGGAATGTAATCGGCAGTAATAAGAAGACCACACTTTTTAATAAGAATGAGCCCTTTAATGGTCGAGTAATTCGGATGGTAAAAATTACTAGCGATTTTTGGCAAGCTTACGGAAGCAAATTAACAGGGCAGAATAAGAATTATGTTAAAAATTATGCAAGTCTAGTTCAACATCGGAATCCACTATGGAATTTAAGAATTGTACTAAAATATCCACCAGCAAGAGCAACAACTACTGGGAATCTTGTTTTCGGTGGTATCGTTGTTCGAGACTATCAAAAGTTAAGTAGACTTGGCTAGTTTAATAAGGTTATGGGGAGCAATCATGAGCAAAGACAATCCACTTTTTTCAATTATCACAATTGTTAATAAAGAAAAAATTTATGAAGATTTCAAAAGAAGTTTAGAAAGTCAAAAAGAAGTTAGCTATGAGTTAGTGAAGATTGATAATACTCATAATCAGTTTTTTTCAGCTCGTGAAGCATACAATGATGCTATAAAGAAAGCGCATGGAGATTATCTTGTGTTTTCTCATCCAGATATGCGATTTCTTGATCAATATGCATTGCGTGACTTTTTGAATCAAGTTATTAAAATTCGGGACCTTGGAATAGCTGGTGTTTCGGGATGTCTATTTGAACTTCATCATCATAAATCAACACTAGTGACAAGTATTGTTCACGGTGATCCAGCACACCATTTTGGCCAGTTAATTCAAGAAACGACTAAGGCACAGACGGTGGATGAATGTCTTTTTGTGATGACTAAGGATTTTTATAAGCAGCATCCATTTTCGGATATCAAAGGATGGCATATGTATGCTGTTGAGCAGTGCTTAATGGCTTTGCTGGATCATAAAATGAATTATGTTATTCCTGCTAGAATGTGGCATTATTCAACTGGATTTTCAGAAAATTGGCAATATATTCAAACTGGTCGGGAAATTGTTCGTCGCTATGGGAAACAATTTTCTTCTATTAACACCACAATTACAACGTGGAATACAAAGAGTAAAATTAACTTGTTGGTCGTACCACCAGTTAAGCTTTTAAAACACAAAATTTGGCGTAAATTTAATTTGGCTAAATAACTAAGGGTGGTTAACTATGGATAAAAAAGTAACAGCAGTGGTAGTAACTTATAATCGTAAAATATTGCTGAAAGAATGTATTGAATCGCTATTGGCTCAGACATATAAAAACTTAGATATTTTAGTGATTGATAATGCAAGTACGGACGGTACAGAGGATTTTGTAAAAAAAATCGATAATCCATGTGTCTCATATGTTAATACCGGAGAAAATCTTGGCGGTGCTGGTGGTTTTCAATTTGGGGTAAAAGCAAGTGCTAAATTGAAACCAGATTATTTATGGTTGATGGACGATGATTCAATTCCAACCCCTAATGCTTTGGAAAAATTAATGGAAGTGGCTGAAAACATCGGAGAATTCGGCTTTTTAGCCAGTAAAGTGTTGTGGAAAGATAAGTCTATGTGTAATATGAATGTTCCTAAGATAACTTTGAATCGTAAATTACAAGATTTTGATGGTAATCCTAAAAAGATTATTATGGGAACGTTCGTATCATTTTTCGTACCGATGAAGGTTGTTAAAGAAGTTGGATTACCAATTAAAGAATTTTTCATTTGGGCTGATGACTTTGAGTATTCACGCAGAATTTCACGAAAATATCCAGCTTACTTTGTGCCAGAGAGTATAGTTATTCATAAATGTAAGTCAAATAATGGAAGCAATATTGTTAATGACTCTCCTGAGAGATTTAAACGGTATGAATTTGCTTACCGTAATGAAGTCTACGTTTATCGTCGAGAGGGGATTGCTGGCTGGGTTCATCTAGGCTTAAAAACTATATTGCATTTAACTAAGGTTATTATAAAATCAAAAGATAATAAAAAGAGGAGAATTAAAATTATCTGGAATGCTACAAAAGAGGGGCTTTCTTTTAAACCGACAATTGAGCATTTAAGAACTGATGATGGGGAAAATTAGTTTTTATAAAGTTCAGATAAGATGAAGTAAGCGAAAATGACTAAAAGTAAAAAATATTATTTTATGTATCTGAATGCAATAGCATCTTCATTTGCTGTTGTTGTTTTACATACTGTAACTAATCCAGCACAACTTGGTATACAAGTATCACGCCCATCCTTTTATCTAATTCTTTGTATTATTTTGGGTATTATTTTTTCATATGGAGTACCGATATTTTTTATGCAATCGGGGGCAAATATTCTTAATTATCGTGATCGCTATGATACAAAGACATTCTTTATCAAAAGATTTAATAAAGTTGTAATTCCATTCATTATCTGGAGTATAATAGGTTTCTTTTTTATATTTGGTAAAAATAACGGACTCCTTACAATAAAATTATTTATAAAAAGTTTTCTTTTAGGAAATATAGTGGGGCCTTATTGGTTCTTCTATAATATTACGGGATTTTATTTATGTGCGCCGTTTGTTTCGCTTATTATCAAATATGGAAGCAAGAAAATTATAAAATATACACTTTTAATTTTAATAGTAACAAACACTGTAATTCCAATAGTTAATATTTTGATAAAGACACAAAGTTTATTTGGAACTTCTTTCCCGTTTGTAGGATCTTATGCTCAATATTTCATAGCTGGATGGTATTTGACACATAATGATTTACTTGAAAGAAGATGTAAACAGATATATTTACTAGGAATTATAATGCTAATATTTGAAATTACTACAACTATTTATTTTACATTTTATATAAAACAGATTCCTATGTTAAATTATCCAGGTGGAATCGTTAAAACGTTTTCCGACATTGCAATGCTACCATCGTTCTGTGTTATGTGTGCATTATTCCTATTTTTTAAACAAAGAGAATGTTGGTTAGAAACACTAAATGTCAAAATACTACTGGCAAAGGGAGCTAGTTTAACATTTGGAATTTATCTTGTTCATCCTTTTTTGATTATGTATGTATTGGATCCATTTAATGAATTTTTAGTTGCATGTCCACTAATTATTCGTATAATAGTTGATCCTCTAGTTATATATTTCGCAAGTGGCATTATTACGTTATATATTCGTAAAATTAAGTATTTGAAGTGGTTAATGCCTTGACCTAGGAATGACAAATTGTTTTTTATATTAGGGATAAAATTAGGTGGTTGGAAATGCTTGATAAAATAAAAAAATATAAAAAATTAGAATTATGGATTTTTGCTGTTTTTGGTATGGGGGTCATTTACCCAACTCCTATTTCAAACGACAGATTTGGACAACCGTTTTTAAATGTTTTAGTTAATACATTGTTAGTATTAACACTTTTTTACTTTATTGAAGTTAGGCATCTTGTTGAAATACGTTTCATTGATTATTTTTTTGGCCTAATCTTTTCAATTCTCTATAACTTTACTTTTTTATTTATAGCAGATGAAAAACCCTATACTATAATGGGAACATATTATTTACATGGTGCTGGAAATATACTTATAACAACATTAGCTATATTAGGCTGGACAATAACATTTGCTGGAGCCTTAGCGCTTTGTAGTTTTGGATGCCAAAAATATTCAAATTATAGCGAAAAATCTTTCTTTAAATTTGAGAGAGTTTTTTTAGTGATCTTAATTTCGTGGAGTTTAGTTATTATTTTCTTTTTACCTGGCCAAATAAGTTGGGATGCACTTAAACAGTTTTGTGAATTCGAGGGAAAAAGGGTAGCAAATTTAGATTTTATGTATGTACCTACAAATCATAATCCTTGGTTTGTGACATTACTTATAGGTAGTATTTTTAATATTGGTAATAAAATACTCAATCCTAATTTTGGTATTTTTTTGGTTATCCTATTTCAGACCTTAATAAGTGCATTTATTTATACTAAGGTAGTACAATTTATTGGTCAGAAATCTGGAAAGATTATGGGAATCGTTTCTTTAGTTATTTTTGCTTCTCCCATATTTAGTAGTTATGTAGCAACGATCGATAAAAGTACATTATATTATGCATTTTGTGCAGCGTTTTACCTTTGCTATGTCAAAATAATAATGGGAGTGAAAAATAAACATAAAGCATTGCACACTAATGATTATTTGTTATATTTGCTTACAATGGTATTGTTTTCGCAGTTTAGAAATGACGCTCTATATATTAGTATAATTAGTACGCTGATATTATTGTCTTTCTTAGTATATAAGCATGTGAACATTACTAAATTGTTGTTGGTCTTGCTTTCTTTTGTAGTTATTATTAGTGGCTGGAAGGCTTATGTGCACAAAATTAATATAGTCCCTGGGGCTAGTAGTGAAGCCCTTACAATACCTACAAGACAGGTAAGTTATGTTTATATAAATAATCCAAATAGTTTGACTAAGAAAGATAAAAAGATAATAAATAAGATAACTCCTCTAGATAAAATTAAAAAGAATTATGATATTAATTCTGGCGATAACTTAAAAAATCTTTTTCCCGTAAATACTTTTTTGAATAATCCTTCTCTTATTAAAGAGGTTGTACAAGGAAAAAAGAAGATGCAATCTAATTCAAAAATAAAGAGTGATTTAAGAGAATATCTAAAAGTATGGTTGAAAGCTGGATTGAAGCATCCGTTCACATATATAAAAGTTTATATAGCTGCGAACAGCTTCTATTTAAATCCATTTGCTTCCCCTACTAATCTATATGGCTCATTATTTATTAATTTTCCCACACGGGTACCATATTATGTTGAACCTAATTGGGTCGATAAATATAATTACTTATTTAATGACTCTGTACGACTTAAAGCACGTGAATTTATTGGGTTGATTTTAAGTTTTCCTGTAATTGCATTTTTCTTAAATACAGCGATAGCTACCTGGTTTCTAATATTTTTATTGTATCGAAGTATAAAGCTAAGAAATTTAGATATGTTTATTATTTTGGTTCCACTAATTGGATTAGTCGGTTTAAGTACTTTGGTTCCTATAAATGGTTATTCTAGATATGTAATTGGTGAAATTGCAATTGTTTTGATGGCATTTGCATGTATGTTTAGTGTTGAAAAAATAAACATTAAAAGGAGGGGGCAACGTGGATAAATTAGCAGTATTAATTCCTTGCTATAATGAAGGAAAAACGATCGAAAAAGTTATAACAGATTGTAAAAAAGCAATAGCAAATATATCTAATAGTGTAGTATATGTTTACGATAATAATTCAACAGATGATACTGTGGAATTAGCTGAAAAAGCTGGTGCAGTTGTTCGTCATGAATATATGCAGGGTAAAGGCAATGTTATTCGACGCATGTTTCGGGAAATTGATGCCGAATGTTATATCATGATTGACGGTGATGATACTTATCCAACTGAAGATATTCCTCAGATGGCCGAATATGTTCTAAAACAAAAATATGACATGGTAGTCGGTGACCGATTAAGTTCGAGCTATTTTGAAGAAAATAAACGTCCCTTCCATGGAATTGGTAATAAATTAGTTCGGGGGAGTATAAATTTCTTCTTCAAGAATGATATTCGAGACATTATGACAGGCTATCTGTAGAGGGCGGCTGTAGAATGTAGGAAATCGGCGGTTTAAAATTGTCGATTTTCCTGCATTTTTTGTATACTCACTTTATCAATCTTTTGAGGAAGTGATGAGTATGCGAAAAGACGTTTACGAAA
>NZ_NGPY01000028.1:0-11485 GCF_002254085.1 Limosilactobacillus reuteri
CAATCTGAATCCTGATAATTACTTAGTAATCTTAATTTTTCTGTTGTGGAATAACTAGAAACGAAAAACACCCCCTAGAATTGGCACTTTTATTATTTAAAGTGTCAACCCTAAAGGGTATTGTACGCCATCTTAGCGCCAACTCTTTTAGCGGCCTCGGCAACATTACGTGTACCATCAGCGTTTACTTGCCAATTGAGATCTTTGGCAATATCTTCAGCGTTATCAACGGCAGTATAAGCGGCACAATGATAGATCACTTCGGGTTTAAGCGCACTAATCTTCTCATTTACAACAGCCTGATCAGTGATATCCAGTTGTTTAGAATCAAAGGCGTCATATGCAATTCCGCGTTCATCTAATAGGCTCCGTAATTCTGAACCGAGCTGACCATTAGCACCAGTAACTAAAATTTTTGTCATTTTTACCCTCTCCCGATCATTAAACAAAAGGCGATATCTAAAAGAAAAGACATCGCCTAATGCAATTATTTAGCTACCATATTAGTATAAAATATCTTCTAAAATTTTGGTAGTAGTTTAAAAGGAAAACTTGCAATAAATACAGGTTCGACACACATATTACAACATTAGTGTTAAGAAGAAAAAGGCGTCCTTTGACAGACACCAATTCAATGAAGTTTAATTATGTTGCTTAGTTATTGTAACAAATACTTAAACATAATGCTACAGCTACTTTTATTAATCGCGTTTAAAAAGGTCACGTGTGTAAACTTTATCACTTACATCATCCAAAATACTACTATAACGATTAGCGATAACCGCATTACTCATCTTCTTAAACTTCTCAATATCATTAACGATCTCACTACCAAAGAATGTAGTTCCATCTTCAAGAGTTGGTTCATAGATAATTACTTTAGCACCTTTTGCTTTAACCCGCTTCATAACACCCTGAATTGAACTTTGTCTGAAGTTGTCCGAATTTGACTTCATTGTTAAACGATAAACTCCAATGACTACTTGGTGTTCTTCTGTTGGTTCATAATTAGCAGAGCCCGTATAGTAACCTGCTTTTGCCAATACCTGATTTGCAATAAAGTCTTTCCGTGTACTGTTAGAGTTAACAATAGCTTCAATCAAATTTTCAGGAACATCTTGATAGTTTGCTAATAATTGCTTGGTATCCTTAGGTAAGCAATAGCCACCATACCCAAAGGATGGGTTATTGTAGAATTGACCAATCCGCGGATCAAGACATACCCCATCAATAATTTCTTGTGAATTAAGCCCCTTAGATTCTGCGTAAGTATCTAGTTCGTTAAAGTATGATACTCGCAGAGCTAAATAAGTGTTAGCAAACAGCTTTACTGCTTCTGCTTCCGTAAAGCCCATGAATAATGTATCAATATTTTCTTCCAATGCTCCCTCTTGCAATAATGCAGCAAATTTTTTGGACGCATCGACTAAATGAGGATCATTTTTATCTGTAGAAACAATGATTCGACTAGGGTACAAGTTATCATATAGTGCTTTAGATTCACGTAAGAACTCTGGACTAAAGATAATGTTCTTTGTCTTATACTTTTCTCGAACTGCTTCTGTATATCCTACTGGAATTGTCGACTTAATTACCATAATAGCATTAGGATTGACCTTCATCACGAGTTCGATCACATTTTCAACAGCACTCGTGTCGAAGTAGTTCTTTTGACTATCATAATTCGTTGGTGCCGCAATGATGACAAAATCAGCATCCTTATAAGCAGTTTCACCATCAAGCGTTGCCGTTAAGTCTAAATCTTTTTCAGCCAAATACTTCTCAATATAGTCGTCTTGAATTGGTGATTTACCGTTATTAATCAACTCCACCTTTTCAGGAACAATATCAACAGCAGTAACATGATTATGTTGTGCTAATAATGTTGCCAGTGATAGACCAACATAACCAGTACCAGCAACAGCGATGTTTAATGGTGATACTGAATCTAATTGGTTTGGTTTATCACTTTCAACGAAAAGATCAGTGACGTCAAAGTCTAAAACATCACTTAAACTTTCTAATTGTGCAATCGATGGCATAAAATCCATTAATTCAAGCCGACTAATAGTAGCCCGATTAATCCCCGTTTTATCAGCTAACTCTTGCTGAGTCATATTAGTTTTTTTTCGCTTAGTAATTATAGTATTAGTTAATTTCTTTTGTGATAACTTTTTCATAATTTACCCCTCTGTTTATGTTATTAATGATAACAAAAAAACATCATATCAATTATTATTTTAATAAAAAAAAGTAATTTTCAAGAACAAGCTTTTTTTGATGTTATAAATAACAATCATACTGCACTGTTCTTGAAAACAACTTGAAAACTCTAAGAGTAATGCCGGTTATATTTAGCTTTTTTTGTTTTATTTTTATCAAAAATCAAATATTTTCTATAAACACTTAATGATTTAATCATATTACGAAAAACAAATTCTCTTTTTTCTTTTTTATTCTTAACTATAGCATTTGTCGACGAATCTTCTAGATGCAATACATGTAAAGACGGATCATAGATTGTAACATAACCATTTGAAATTGCATATGTATGCAGTATATCTTCTTCCATGTATAAAAAGGTCCCTATCCGAAAAGCTTTATCTTCCCTTTTTATAAAGTTAGGTGTAAAAACTAACATCGAACCATGTAAAACAACATTTTTTTTAACATTCTTATAATGTTGCTTCCGAGGCACTTTATTAATTCCTGTACTTCTTTTTAACAAATCATATATATGAAGTCGACTTAAGACTAACAATAAACGGTATCTAAGAATCTCAAAACTAACCTTAAAAAGATTTGTAGTAGTTGTCTTCATAGGGCTCTGATGCATTTTAGTTAAAATCGATTCAATATCAGGTCCAATAATATATGCATCATACTTTGTATATACTTTTTTAACCTTTGTCAAGAAATCTTGTTGATCAAAAATTAAATCACTATTACAAATTAATATAAATTGAGCTTTAAGTATATTTTTTGCGAATCTGTATCCAACATTGTTACCTTCAGCAAAGCCAACATTTTCCTTATTTTTTAAGAAGATGATATTTTTTGTATCTGAATATACATCCTTAACTTTTTCAAGGCTACCGTCATTAGATGCATTATCAACAATTATAATTTGATACTCACCATTTAATTTTTCTATTGACCTAATACAATTTATAGTATCTTTGGAACTTTTATAGTGCAATACTACAAATACGTACGTAGATAATTTCATCACTATTTTCCCTCTTCAGTTAATTTATTTTCATCTTGCAAAGATGCTGCCTTAGCAAAAAGCGTTATTAAGAAAATATTATAATAAAGCGTTAACATAAGATTATCGATTAGGCCGTGAAAAGCAAAAATAACTAAAATTATAACTAAACAATTACTTTTTACATTTACTGCTTTAGTGATTGTAACAGTTAGCAATATCAGTAGCAGTACTATGAATACAATCCCATATTGTTGCATTATATTTATATAAAAATTATCCACATATAAATAATTCATAGTATTCAATATTGGAATACCACTAAGAGATAATCCATTTCCCTGCCATTGAAGATTTTTTACTCCAAATAGATTTACTCCAAATAGATTTAACGATATGTTTGCCAAGTTTAACCTATCTTCTAATATATAATTTAATTTGTCCATCCATAAAATTCTTGAACTATAATTACCTATTATCAATATAGACAATATTCCTAGAAATACGTAAATATATTTGAAGTACCTAAGTAAATTGTTTAAATAACCTTGTTCAAAAATTTTAAAATATTTTTCTAACATTGCTAAAAATAACATAAATATAATCATAATTGTTGATAGCTTAGCATAAGTATTAACATAGATATATACAGTCATAATTAAAAAGAGAAATAAATTTAGCAATTTTATTTTCTTTTGATAAGAATATACATAAGCTGCTACAATATTAAACATTATTGCAGACGGATATAAAAAATATCTAAATCCTAAATATTTTCTTAATAGTCCTCCCCTCATTTCTGTATAACTACTAATCACTCCTACTTTGGAAGAAAAAATCACAATAATTAATTCAACAAAAAGAAGGAAGCACGTATATTTAACTATATTTTTTATTTCCATATCTCTAGAAACATAAACAAGCGCAGTTGTGCACAGAAGCTCATTACCTCCAATAAAAAACGTAAAAGCTGAAATTATAATTAAATAAATTAAGTCAACTACACCAGTATTTTTTGAAAGTACACTCACCAATTCTTTGAAATAACTTACTCCAATTATAAAAATTAGAATAATAACATAGGCACTCCCTCTAAAGTAATTAAAAAACATCGTCTGTGTTAATGTCATAAAAATTAAATATACAGTTAATCCTAAATAGTACAACATACCCATGACGCTATTAATACTAATTTTCAAGGTAAATGCCTCCTAGAAGTCTTTGGCAAAAATATTCTTGACATCATCCTTAAAGTTCTCTTTTTCTAAAAGGATAACCTTTCTATATTGAGAAAAATCATCAATTTTTGTGTTGTATGATTGTAAACAATCATCAACCACGCTTATTATTCTTGGAATATTTTTATCCTCAGCTTTAATTTTATATTTTTTAGGAATACAAATATCTACGTTATTCTTAGCACTCCCATCCATTCCTGTTATGATACAACATCCAGAAATTGCAGCTTCTCTTGGAAACCTGTCTTTTCCAGGATGATTTCCAAAATCGATATAGACTTTGCTCCTTAAAAGCAGACTCCTAACCTCAGTATTTGACATATTTTGGATTGGTACCCAGTTATAATTTGGATATGCACTTATTAATTTTTGGGTGAAATCAATACCCTTCTTTGGATTATAAAGTACATTGTTTTCACGATTTTCAAATGAAACATCTGCTGTATCTAGGTATACACTATTTAAGTAATCAGACAGCCTCTTTGAATTGCTAATACCATTATTAGCAAGAAATTCTCTTGCATATTCACTCTGATACAAATGGAGAATATCATTGCTTAAAGTTTTTTTCAATATCGAAATTCGTCTTTTTAATAACAACTTAACAGCTTTGAACCTTCCATAAAATTTTACAGCATTACTAAAACCATTTGTTTTCAAAAAATTATCAACTGACATCCACCAGATAACCTTTTGAATATTGTCAAAATTATCAAGCATTTGTATATTAATTTCAGGAGCAACTAGTACATTATCCGCCACATCATCCACATCTTTGATGATTGAATAACTATCCACATAATTTCTAAATGCTGGATTAACAGTCTCTGCATTATTCTTTACTGTTATATCATAATAAAGAATTTTAGCATGTCCTCCAAGTTCGTTGATCTCTCTTACTAATTGATGAGCTAATTCCGTACCCCCTGTTTTATTAAAAGCAGGACATCCAACATAAATAATCGTATTTTTCCTTATATTCATCTATATAAATTCCCCTTATTGAAAACTTTCTTCCATTTTATTAGCTATTCTATTCCAATTAAATTCATTAGAAACTGTCTTATGAGCATTTTCTCCCATAGATTTCGCTAAATTGGTATTATTTAAAAGTTGCTTTATTTGTTCACTCCAGAGTGTGTAATCATAATTATCCATTATGATTCCATTAGTTAAAGTTTTTATTAGCATGTCTGCCCCAGCTGTATGACTTGCAATTACCGGAACCGAAAAATACATAGCTTCCAATAATACCATTCCAAAAATTTCCTGTTTAGAAGGTAGCAAAAACAAATCCGTTTTCTGGTATACAAATTTTAATTGAGAATTTCGCAATGATTCAACCCAAAGCACACTTTCCTGTAATTCCTGAGGAATTAAGTTTTTACAGTATTGTTTATACCTATTTGAGTCTTTACCAATAAGTATTAATTGAGTTTTCCTATCCTGTCGATTCTTTATTTTATAATCTATGAAGGCTTCTATTATAAATTCAACATTCTTTCTTTTTGAAATACTTCCTACAAACAAAACATTTTTATGCCCTTGCATTTTATTAAGAACAGTTTTAGTCGAGACATCTATTTTTTCTTCTTTTTTATATTTTTCTAAATCTAATCCTACTCCGACAGGAATCGTATTTGAAAATCCTTTTTTTTCAAGAAAGTTTTCGGCCATTTTAGTTTTGCAAAATATTTTTTTTAATCGCTTATTTAAAACAGAAACAAAAAGTTTATCATATATAGGCTCAATTAATTTTAATTTAAAAAGATTATAATAAGGTCCGTTATATACATATACATTGCTATGCAGGCCGCTTAACAAAACCGCCATTATCTGACTATATTCCGAGACAATAATATAATCATACTTTTTTAGGAACTCTTTTTTCAAAATTTTAGGATATACTCCTGATCTAAGTAATCTTATTCCTTTACACCATAAAATTCGTAGATTATTTTGTGGTGTATCTATTAATTCTATTTTGTTTTCATCCGAGTAGTATAATATATCAAAATCATAGCCTTTTTTACAAAATGCTTTTCCAAGGCCTATTTCTTGTAAATTATACCCATTCAAATTAACTTTATATGGTCCTGATCTAACATAAAGGATTTTTCTAGTACTCATCAGCCTTCACCCCTCGTTTTCTTTTCTTTATGAATGAAATGCAATTATTGATCACATCTCTCCTAAAAATACACATAAAACTAGCATATATAACTATTCCTATTAATACTTCAATTATCAATGTCAATAATGTTGCAGGCCAGTATAAACTAATCCAGAATATCGGCAAAAACATTATTATTCCGGCTACTATATATTTAAATGTATATCTAAATAGACTATTTAAGCTCACAATCCTTTTTACATAGATCACTTGATACATAGTAACAACTGCTTCAGAAATCACCGTTGAAATCATTGCACCATTTAATCCCCAGAAATAGATAAATGGTAGATTCAGAATAATATTTGTAAGCGCTCCTAATAATACAGAAGTTGTATATGCCTTAATTCTATTGATTGGTAATAGAAATTGTGTTCCAATAGTACCGCTCCAACTTATCATGATAATAACAACCGCTTCTATTGTCATGGCAGTTCCAACTGGATAATAACCTTTGCCATAAAATAGCGGTACTAAAGTATGTGCCACTCCAGCTAATCCAAATGCCATAGGTACTGAAATAGCTGTTACATAATCAAACGACTTATATAATAAATTATTTACTTTTTCAAATTCTTTGTTTGAGTACGCATTTGCTATATGAGGCAACATTACTGTCCCTAATGCAGTTGCTAATGCTAATACCATTTTCACTAAACTATCCGAATAATTATAATATCCAGAAAACTTAGGTCCTTGAAATACTCCTAGCATTGTTTTATTAAGCACTAAATATATCTGTGTAGCAATTTGTGGGATAAATAATGCTAAGGTAGGAATCAAATGCCTAAATGGATTCAATGAGCTAATTTTTACTGAAGATGTTAATGTTTCCCTTAAAAAAGGCCACAAGGTTAAGTTTCCTACTAACGTTGAAATTGATAATATAAAAATATATATTCCAACATCATTTTTAGTTTTCACAAAAGTAAAAATAAGAAAAATAGAAATCACTTTAATTAACGTATTTCTAAGAACCGTCTTTTTGAAATCTTCAATTCCCATATACAACCATGATATATCAAAAACAACAGCAAAAATATTGATAGACTGTAGAATTAAATACACATGATATTCAGAATAAATAAATAGAAAAGATAAAAATAATAACAGTGAAAATAGTGTTGTTACTGTTTTTAATAACTGTATTTCCCAGAAAACTTGTGTTAATTTTTCCTTGTTTTTTCGTACATATGCTATTTCTCTATTGCCATATAGAGCAATTCCTAAATTAGCAACAAGTATAAAATACTGCGCAATAGAATTAGTATAGGCATTTACACCAACACCATTAGGACCTAATACTCTACTTACATACGGAGTAGTTATAAGTGGCAAAAGCAATGCAAGAAGTTGATAGCTTGCATTATAAAGATAATTTTTTATAACTTTCATGTTATTACCTACTAATATCACTAATCATAAAAATCAACGATTCTTTGATACTTTTTCTCTTTTATCATAGACAACAGACTCTGCTTTTATATCCTTTGTCACAAGAGTTCCTGCGCCAATTACTGATCCATGACCAATCGTCACACCATCTAAAATAATTACACCACTACCAATCCAACAATCATCTTCAATAGTTATTCCTTTATTGTTGACCCCTTGCTCCTTAATTGTCGTTGATACATCAGAAAAATTATGATTTTCGGCAAATAAAGATACTCTTGGTCCAATCATCACGTTTTTTCCAATCTTAATTTTCCCTGAACAGCCTACGAACCCGTAAGGCCCAATAGATGAGTTTTCTCCCATTTCTAATCCGTAACCTATTTTGCCAACACCGTAGTAACTTGATGGACGTATTGACGTATACCGACCGATAGTAACGTTTTTCCCAAATTTCAAGCCATTAGTTGATAAACCGTGTATTTCAGAATAATCTTCAAATTTAATATTTTTTTCACAATATATTTTTTCTTTATGAGTTATATCAACATGTTTTCCGATAAACATTGGTAGCTTTTTACGCTTAAAAAAGGCACTTCTAATGGCACCTCGGCATATTTTTCTTACTGTCCGTACATAAATTATTGTTTTGTCATAGTTAGATACCTTTTTATTAATATGCGGCATATTCTCACCTTAATTTTCATAAAATAAACTTTTGATATTCCGCACGTGTTGAGTTAATTTATAATTCAAATTTAAATCTCTAACACAGCTTCTTATCGTCGCTAATTTTTCTGTTCCTTTTAATTTTTTTATTCTACTTATTATCTCTTCATCGTTCTGGCATCTCGCTTCTAAGGGTATTAAATCCTTAGCCCCCACAGTATCTGATACTATACAAGGTGTTCCCTGAAGTAATGCTTCTAACACAACAAAACCAAATGTTTCATGCCATAAGCTAGGAACTACTAAAACGTCCATATCTCTATACGCTTGTTGTAACGAAGCTGATGAAACAATTCCATAATTTTCTACATTTGATTTTTGAAACACTAGACTATCTACAACATCGCCATAAAATCTAAATGTTACATCAGGCATACTTTCTGCAATTTTAGCTAATCTGTAGAACCCTTTTTTATGGTCATAAGGTCCAACATACCCAACCACTAATTTATCATGCGTTTCATATTTTCGATTCCGATTATCTGTTAGTCCACTATGCGTAATTGGCACTACTTTACCTTTAATATTAGGTAAATATTGCATAATATAATCCTGCGCAACAGAACTGTTAAAGTGAAAATCGTCAATCAGACGATACATTTTTAGATAATATTCACGTAGTTTTAACCCTAATTGTGCTTGCTCAATAGTAAGACGTTCAGAATCTGCTTTATCATTTAATTGTGTTTTCCTACTTTTACGAACCTTCTTTATTAGCTTGCTTTCTTTAAAATGTTCATAAAGATGCGTTTGCATAACCAATAGCTTTGTGTATGAAGGGCCATTTTTGCATACCATACAATCATCTGTACAAACTGAATTAGTTAATTCTGATATTGGATTTTTTGACAACATTTTAGGGCATAATCCATAGAAATCATGAGTAGTAAACACTATTTTTATTCTTTCGCGATGAAGGTAGTCTAGCATTTCAATTGGCGCACCCATTAATGTATGGAAGTGGACAACATCAGGCTTCTCTCTATCAATAAAATGTTTAAATTCATCAATATTTCTTTTAGCAATAAACTTATCAATATTATTAGCATCTATTCCTAATCCTAAAGAAACTGGTAAACCATTTTTTAATTCCAACACTCGAAATGGATATGTTGTTTTTTTTGTAGTAATCTTGATCTTTTTAGAAAAAGGATTAATGCTTCCGGGATACATTAAAAGTACTTCATCCTTTTTCGATAATTCAAGCGATAAATCTGTACTGTACCGTGGTAGCCCTCCTCGACGATAAGGTGGTAACCCTAATGTATACTCTACTATTTTCATTCTTAGTTAACTCTCACTTATAAAGACGTCATCATATTTTTCAGTGATATATTCCCAACTGTAAGCATTCTCAATTCGTTCTTTTGCATTAATTCCAAGTTTTCTAATATTATCGATATCCATGCTTTCAGTACTATCTAATAGTTTTTTTAACGAACCATTATCTTTTGTCCAATATAACACAGCATCTTGCCCTACTTCACGATTAAAGCCAACATCATACAATAAATTTAACTTAGTGCTACTCAATGCTTCCAATAGTGAAGGATTTGTTCCGCCAACTGAGTGCCCGTGTAAATAGCCAAAAGCATTTTCACGAATATACTTTAATAAGTCACCGTCATAGACTGTTCCGACAAATTTAATTCGTGGATCCTTATCAAAGCCGGTCTCCTTTTTTAGTTCCTCGTAAAACTTATTATGCTCTACATTTGTAATTAAAACTAAGTCCTTTTTGACCTTACTCTTCATGAATTCTGCAATCATTGTTGCATAGTTGTTTTCTGGAACAAAACGACCAACTACTAAAAAGTAATCATTCTCTTTTAGTCCTTTCTCGGCATACCAGATCCGAACTTTTTCACTATCTGCTGTTAAGTTAGAGGCAGTTACATCAGCTCCATAGGCAATATAGGTTGTCTTCGGCTGGTATTTGGCGTAGGTCGTCTGAATATATTTTTCGATATTAACCGAATCACAAACCAATAAGTCCGCATGTTTAACCATTCCTGCTTCTGATACTTTCCAGTACTTTCGAACAGGCCTTGACCACTTTGCTCGCATCCATTCGTGTCCATCAGGATTAACAAATAATTGGCCACCGAGCTGGTGTAATTGTTTAACATATTTACTAATAAATGGGCCTATTCGACAAGCCAAAACATAAACTATTGGATGAGAAATATTTTGTTCTTTAATTTGACGAATACATTCCTTAAATGCAGCAATATCATAATAAATAGCCTGAGCTGGTCCTAATTTTTCTGAGATATCAATCTTAAAGCAATCAGCATTATAGTATGTAAAACGATGATCATCAATTGTTTTTGCACCTGGTAGTTTGCTTTCGTCCATTGCACCTTGTCCGTTATATTTACATGCCACATGATATTTAATTTGTTTATTTTCTTTATCAGTCTCGATTAATTTTTTTAGGAACGTTTCATACCCGCCGTAGTTGCCAATACCTTTTGCTCCTATGATGAAAACATCTTGCATTCTTTTAACCTCAATAATAAAAACTTCTCTTATTTTAGCACTGGACCTTGATAAGAGAAATTTTTAGCTTTCTATAGTGTTATTGACCGTTCTCCGCATACTTCGCTTCAACCGCGGCTTTTTCATCTTTCCACCAATCTTGGTGTTCCGTATACCAATCAATCGTGTGTTGTAAACCGGTTTTGAAGTCAGTAAATTCTGGCTCCCACCCTAATTCTGTCCGCAGCTTTGTAGCATCAA
>NZ_NGPY01000002.1:0-73422 GCF_002254085.1 Limosilactobacillus reuteri
ACTGGTTCAAATCAATTGGTATCTGAATTCACGGCCACTTAAATGTCTTAATTGGCATACACCAATCGAGATCTTCTTGCTTAATCTACGTCACTAAATTCGTTCAAGTTATTTCTTGCAATCTGCCGAACCTAAAAAGCAACGTTTCACCATTAAAAAATTATCTGTTGGTGTAGCGTCTGTTTTACTAGGTGTAACTTTTGCTGCAGGAACCGCCTCAGCAGATAGTACGATTTCAAATGCTGATTCTGCTTCTGGGAGCGATTCAGCAGAACAAACAGATCATAATCTTACATTAAATTCAGCGAGCACTTCTACTTTGAAGTCTGCTACTGCTGAAAATCAAAGCAACAATGCATCTGCCGCTGTGCAAAATCCAGCAGGGGATATTAAGGCACAAGCAGCTAACGATTACGAAGCTGCTGTTAATGCTGCTGTTGCTAATGCTTCAAGTGATACTGCTAGTGAAGCTGCTCAAAACAGTTCATCTGCTGCTCAAAACAATGCAGCCCAAAACACATCAGCTGCTAGCTCAAGCGCACAAGCAAGTACCGCAAGTGCTGTTGCTACACAATCGTTTACAGTGAGTTCATCTGCTGTAAACAATGACTTAAACTACGCATCTGTATTTGCTAGTTTAGCTGCAATGCCACAAGCAAACACTGCTGCTCAATCATCAGCTGTTAGTTCAACAGCAAATAATGATGAATATAGTGGTTACAAAGATGTTACGAATGCTCTTGAACTCCAAAATGCTGTTAATAACTCTAGTGTTAATGGTGTTAATGTAAAAAGTAATATCGACTTCTTTAGTGACCTTAATATTAACCGTGCCTTCACTATCCATGGTGTTGATGGGGCAGTATTAAATCTTAACGGTAATCGGATTACTAATAATAATCAATTAACCCTTGATGATGTAACTGTTAATGGATCAATCATGGGTAATGGTACTGTTAACATTAAGGGTACTGTTGTTTCAACTGTTAACGATTCTAATGGTGCAACTCTAACATCTTCTGAAAAGAATGAACACTTTACTAATTGGAGTCAAACTAAAGGCTACAACATTCAAGCAAGTACGGTTAACATCGAAAACGGTGCTTCTTTAACTATTAATCGTGCTTCTATCGGGGATGGAATCCATTTAGTTAACAGCAATAGCTCAGTTAATGTTGGTAATAATGCTCAACTGACTGTAAACATGAACACTGGCAATGATTTGAGCACTACAGCTCGTTATCATGACGCAGGTATTTTTGCAGAAAGTAATGGTACTTTTAATACTGGTTACAAATCCGTAGTTAACTTTAATACTAGCATTGGTCAAGCTATTTCAATGACTGGTGTTCGTCCAAATACAACCGATAGTGATCGCTTTGGTGGTTATACATCTAGTCAATCTCGTCCAAATGGTTCAGGTCAGATTAACTTAGGCCAATATTCAACCTTTAACTTCACAGGTCGTGATGGGGTAATTTTAGGTGATAACTCTAACTTTAATGTTGGTGAATATGCTAATGTTAACTTTGAAAATCAAGGTCGTGGGGTTGCTCTTGACTTAGCTAATAATAGTAACATTAATGTTGGCAATCATGCAGTAACTTATTTCCACTCTAATGGTAAAAATACTATTAATGCTCGTGGTAATGAAGCGGGCCCTTCAGGTAGTTACGATGGTTACAACTACATTGGTGTAAATGAAGGCGGAAATATTACCATCGGCGAAGATGCCACTTTCCGTGTTATTCTTCAAAACCGTGGTGACAATGCATGGGACGACGTAGTTTCTCTTGATTCACGAAATGGAAGTACGAATGCTGCCTTTACTTCTAAGAAGGGTGCCATTGTCGATATTCGTGATGACAACACTAACTTCTATGCAGAGTTAATTTCTTTCCCATTAGGAAATTCTTATTCACGTATTGATATCCAAGATCCGCTGCTCCTTAACTTACAACGTTACTCTGCTGGTGGTGCAACTACTGGTTGGATGGCAGGTGTTGGTGGAACTGACATTAATACCACGTCTAGTCAATACACTGCTAACTTGATTTACATGAGTGACTCAAAAGGTGTATTAACCATCGGTGGTACTGATTACGTTGTTTACCAACAAATCAAGTCTAATGGTACCCAGCAAATTTGGACAGATGTAAATAGTGTTACTTTTGATAAGACTGGATTCTCAGCTAAAAACTATAAAGATAACGGGGCTAACCCAGATATTTCTATTTCTGGGAATGGCTTAACTGGTGGCATTCCAGCAAATAGGATTTGGGATAGAAGTACTGCACCAGATCCAGGTCAATATTATGGTATTTCTACCCAACGTGCTAGTCACCAAATTTGGATTCCTCACGAAACTTCAACTCAAATTAAGGGGACTCACACTAACACTATTAAGTATGTATACGAAGATGGTACTCCAGTCCTTGATGCAAATGGTCAACCACTTGTTGTAACTCAAGATTTAAACTTGACTCGCGATTTGACTCTTGATTTAACTGCAGATCAAATTAAGTCAGTTCAAGATTATGCATTGACCCATAGTGCTGATGAAGTTTTAGATTACATTAGAAGTGGATATTCAGTAACTCAAGACTCCGGTTGGAAGATGACAAACAATCAGGGTCAAACAGTAACTGACCCATATGCAGTGGTAACATCTCCAGTAGAAGAAGGCTACACTGCAACTATCCAATCTACGAATGCGCCTGGCGTGACTGTTGGGGCTGATGGCTCAAGCGTAAAAGCTAACCTTACATTCGATGCCGCTAACGATGTAGTTCAAAATGGAATGCTTTCTGATGCATATCGTACGAATGGTACAACTGGTATTCCAGAAAACTATGAAACTGTTGTTGTTTACAAGAAGGCAGCTGAAAAGGGCTCAGTAAAGGTTGTCTACCACGATGACACTACCAACACTGATATTCCTAATACTGAATACAATACTGGTTTAGTAGATGCTGGAACTAAGGTTGATTACAATACTTCAACTACTATTAGTAATCTCGAAAATCAAGGTTATGTATATGTAATAACTGATGGTACAATTCCTTCTACTATTGAAGGTAACCAAAATGTAGTGGTAACTGTACATATGAAACATGGTGTACAGCCAGTTACTCCAACAACACCACCAAATGAGGTACCAGACAAGACTCCAGCAGAAGCTCAACCTGATCAATTAACTAAAAAGATTAACTTAACTGTTAACTACGTAAATAGCGATGGTTCAACCTTTACTGCTACTGTTCCTGCAAATGCTAAGCAAACTGCTACATTTACTGGAACTGCTTATGTAGATAAAGTTACTGGTCAATTAGTTAATGCTACTCAACAAGATGGCAAGTGGGTAATTGATGAAAATAATACCGCAACTCCACAAATTACATGGACTAGTGATAAGACTTCATTTGATAAGGTTGTTTCTCCAGTAGAACAAAATTACCATTTAATCAGCGTTTCTGATCATCAAGATGGTAATGATGTTGCTGCAATTACTGGTTTGACTAAGGATAGTGGAAATATTGCTGTAACTGTAACTTATGCTCCTAATGGTAAGATTATTCCAGTTGATCCATCAGGAAACCCAATTCCAGATGCACCAACTCCACAATATCCAACAGATCCAACAGATCCATCTAAAGTAACTCCAAATGAACCAGTACCAAATGTTCCAGGTTATACTCCAAGTGTTCCAACAGTAACACCAACAGATCCTGGTAAGGATACGCCGGTTCCTTATACAAAACCAGCTCCAGAAGATCAAACTGTTGATAGTAAACAGACTGTTCATTATATTGATGGCGATACTAATACTGCTATTCGTGAAGATAGCACTAATGGTACCTTTACTTTTGTTAAATCAGGTCAGACTGGTCAATGGAATGCAGATAGTCATAAGTTTGAAAATGTTGATGCTCCAGTAATTGATGGTTATGTTGCAGAAAAAAGAACTTATGAAGGTCAAACTTCAACCCCAACTGATCCAAATAAAGAAATTACAATTATTTACCACAAGGTAGGTAAGATTATTCCAGTTGATCCATCAGGAAATCCAATTCCAGATGCACCAACACCAAGTTACACTAACGATCCAACTGATCCAACCAAGGTAACACCAAATGAGCCAACACCAAACGTTCCAGGTTGGACTACTGATGTTCCTAATGTAACTCCAGAAGTACCAACTAAGGATACAAATGTTCCTTATACTAAGCCAACTCCTACTCCAGAAGATCAAACTGTTACTGTTAAGTACATTGATGACACTACTGGCGAAGGCCACACTGACTTAAGTTCTTACGACAAGTCAATCACTGCAAAGCCAGGTGAAGCCCTTAACTACACTACTCAAGGTTCAATTGCCGAACTTGAAAATAAGGGTTACAAGCTTGTGAGTGACAACTTCAACGTAACTACAATGCCTCAAAATGGTGGTAGTTATGAAGTGCACTTCATTCACAACACCACAACAATTACGCCTGACAAGCCAGGTAATCCAGGTGAACCAATTAATCCTAACGATCCAGACGGTCCTAAGTGGCCAAGCGGTACTGATGCTAAGAGCTTAACTAAGCAAGGGTCACAAACGGTTCACTATGTATACGCAGATGGTACGAAGGCAGCCGATGATAATGTTCAAAACACTAACTTCGACCACACATTAGTATTTGACAACGTAACTGGTAAGCAAATCGAAGACAAAGGCTGGACTCCAGCAAGTCACAAATTTAACGATGTAACTTCACCAACAATTGATGGTTATCACGCAGATAAGACTGTTGTAGACGGTGCTACTGTAACTGTTGATAACCCGACTAGTGAAACGACCGTAACTTACGCCAAGAATGGTCAAGAAACTCGTGATCAACAAACGGTTAAGGCATCACAAACAGTTAAGTATGTTGATGAACAAGGAAATGAATTAAATCCATCCAAGACACAAAACTTCACTTACAACTACACAGGTGACACTTACGATAAAGAAACTGGTGACCTCATTTCACGTGGTACTTGGAACCAAGATAGCAATGACTTTACTGCTGAAAACGTTCCAGTAATTGATGGTTATGTAGCAGTATCTGGTTACACTAACAATGATGGTAAGTACACTGCTGGTGGTTTTACTACTACTCATGGTGCAAGCGATGAGCAACGTAACCGTGTATTCACTGTTGTTTATAAGAAGGTTGGTAAGATTATCCCAGTTGGTCCAGATGGTAAAACACCAATTCCAGATGCACCAACGCCAAGTTACACTAACGATCCAACAGATCCAACGAAGGTAACCCCAAACGAACCGGTACCAACAATTCCTGGTTACACTCCATCAACACCAACTGTTACTCCAGGTGTACCTACAGAAGATACTCCAGTGCCATACACTCCAGTAACTCCAGCTAAGGATCAACAAGCACTTGTAAATTACGTTGATGCTGATGAAAACAACAAGGTAATTACTACTTCTGGTGACTTGAGTGGTAAGGCTGGCGAACGTATTGATTACAGTACAGCTACAACTATTCAAGATCTTGAAAATAAGGGTTACGTTCTCGTAAATGATGGCTTCCCAGCTGGCGCAACTTACGATAACGATGACGGTACTGTTCAAACTTACACAGTTGTATTGCGTCACGGTACCCAACCAGTAACACCAACTGACCCCGGTAAGCCAGGGGAACCAATCAACCCTAACGATCCAGACGGTCCTAAGTGGCCAGATGGAACGGATGAAAACAGCCTGAAGAAAACAGGAACCCAAACGGTTCACTACGTATACGCTGATGGAACTAAAGCGAAGGACGACGATGTTCAAAGCTTTGACTTTACGAAGACGGGCGTAGTAGATAAGGTAACTGGTAAGTTAATCAGTGAAACTGGTTGGAATGTCTCGAGCCATACCTTTGACCGTGTAGATAGCCCGGTAATCGAAGGTTACCACGCTGATAAGCGGGTAGCGGGTGGTGAAACTGTAACTCCCGATGATTTAAATAAAGAAGTAACAGTAACTTACACACCAAATGGAAAGATCATTCCAGTTGATCCAAGTGGAAAACCAATTCCAAATGTCCCAACACCACAATATCCAACGGATCCAACCGATCCAACGAAGGTAACACCGGACGAACCAGTACCAGAAATTCCAGGCTACACCCCAAGTGTTCCAACGGTAACACCAACTGACCCCGGTAAGGACACTCCAGTACCATACACTCCAGTAACTCCAGCTAAGGATCAACAAGCACTTGTAAATTACGTTGATGCTGATGAAAACAACAAGGTAATTACTACTTCTGGTGACTTGAGTGGTAAGGCTGGCGAACGTATTGATTACAGTACAGCTGCAACTATTCAAGATCTTGAAAATAAGGGTTACGTTCTCGTAAATGATGGCTTCCCAGCAGGCGCAACTTATGATAACGATGACGGTACTGTTCAAACTTACACAGTTGTATTGCGTCACGGTACCCAACCAGTAACACCAACTGACCCCGGTAAGCCAGGGGAACCAATCAACCCTAACGATCCAGATGGACCTAAGTACCCAGCCGGCTCTGACCAAGTAACAAAGAATGTTACGCGGACAGTTCAATATGTGGATGAAAATGGTAATAAGGTTAGTGAATCAGTAGAACAAACTGTTAACTTCACTGCGGAAGGGATTCTTGATAAGGTAACTGGTCAATGGACAACTCCATTAACTTGGAGTATTGATCAAACTGTTTCTGCGGTTAAATCACCAGCTATTGATGGTTACCACTTAGTAAATGTTGATCGTGATGCCGCTGGTAATGATGTTAAGGGTGTAACGCTAACTCATGATGATAATAGTTACACAGTAACAGTTAAGTACGCTAAGAACGGAAAGATTATTCCGGTTGATCCATCGGGAAAACCAATTCCGAATGTCCCAACACCACAATACCCAACTGACCCAAGCGATCCAGCTAAGGTAACGCCAAATGAACCGGTACCAACAATTCCTGGTTACACTCCAGAAACACCAACAGTAACTCCTGATAAGCCGGGCGAGGATACGCCAGTTGTTTACCATCCAGTAGACAATACGCAAAATGCTCAAGTTCGTTACATTGACTTAACTAACAATGAAGAGCTTGCTAACTCTGGTAACTTAAGCGGTCAACCAGGCGACAAGATTAACTACAGTACGGCTGACGAAATTAAGAGCCTTGAAGATAAGGGCTATGTTCTTGTAAATGACGGTTTCCCAACGGATGCTGCCTTTGATAACGATAAGGACCATGATCAAATCTTCACTGTTACTTTCCGTCACGGTACTCAACCAGTAACACCAACTAACCCAGGTAAGCCAGGGGAACCAATCAACCCTAACGATCCAGATGGACCTAAGTACCCAGCTGGCTCTGACCAAGTAACAAAGAATGTTACGCGGACAGTTCAATATGTGGATGAAAATGGTAACAAGGTTAGTGAATCAGTAGAACAAACTGTTAACTTCACTGCTCAAGGGGTTCTTGATAAGGTAACTGGTCAATGGACGACTCCATTGACTTGGAGTGGTAGTCAATCTGTTGCGGGTGTTAAGACACCAGTGGTTGAAGGTTACCACGTAGTAAATGTTGATCGTGATGGCAATGGTAACAACGTTGCTGGTGTAACCCTTACTCATGAAAATGACAGTTATACAGTAACAGTTAAGTACGCTAAGAACGGAAAGATTATTCCAGTTGACCCAAGTGGCAAGCCAATTCCGAATGTCCCAACACCACAATACCCAACTGATCCAACTGATCCATCAAAGGTAACACCGGACGAACCAGTACCAAATGTACCGGGCTACACACCAAGTGTTCCAACGGTAACACCAACGGATCCTGGTAAGGATACGCCAGTACCATACACCCCAATCGTTAATGATCAAACCGCCATTGTTAACTACGTTGACCAAGATAACAACAATGCTCAGATCGCAACTTCTGGTAACTTGACTGGTAAGCCAGGTAGTGTAATTAACTACAGCACGGCTGATCAAATCAAGCAACTTGAAGATCAGGGATACGTCCTTGTAAGTGATGGCTTCCCAGCTGGTGCAGTATTTGACGATGATGACAATACAACCCAAACTTACACGGTTGTCTTGAAACATGGTCAACAACCAGTAACGCCAACTAACCCGGGTAAGCCAGGGGAACCAATCAACCCTAACGATCCAGATGGACCTAAGTACCCAGCTGGTTCTGACCAAGTAACTAAGGACGTTACACGGACAATCCAATACGTGGACGAAAATGGTAACAAGGTTAGTGAACCAGTAGAACAAACTGCTCACTTTACAGGTGAAGGAGTTCTTGACAAGGTAACTGGTCAATGGATTACACCAATTACTTGGACTGGTGATGGAAACTTAACTGGCGAAAAGACACCAGTGGTTGAAGGTTACCATGTTGTACGGGTAAGCCAGGATAGTACTGATAACATCAATGTTGATGGTACGACTGTTAACCACGAAACAAATGATTACACGGTAACAGTTACCTACGCTAAGAACGGTAAGATCGTTCCAGTTGACCCAAGTGGCAAGCCAATTCCAAACGTACCAACGCCACAATACCCAACCGATCCAACTGATCCATCAAAGGTAACACCAGATGAACCAGTACCAACAATTCCTGGTTACACCCCAAGTGTTCCAACAGTAACACCAACGGATCCTGGTAAGGATACGCCAGTACCATACACCCCAATCGTTAATGATCAAACCGCTGTTGTTAACTATGTTGACCAAGATAACAACAATGCTCAGATCGCAACTTCTGGTAACTTAACTGGTAAGCCAGGTAGTGTAATCAACTACAGCACGGCTGATCAAATCAAGCAACTTGAGGCTCAAGGTTACGTCCTTGTAAGTGATGGCTTCCCAGCTGGTGCAGTATTTGACGATGATGACAATACAACCCAAACTTACACAGTTGTCTTGAAGCATGGTACCACGACGTTCAAACCAGATAAGCCAGGTACACCAGGTGAACCAATTAACCCTAACTACCCAGACGGACCAAAGGTAACCAACGAAGATGTTGACTACCTTAAGGATGTTAAGTTTACTATTCACTATGTTGGTGCTGGAAACGATAATCCAGCTGATAACGTTCAAAACGCGCAATGGACTCGTTCTATTACGGTGGACAATGTGACTGGCAAGATTATTAGCTCCACAGAATGGGTAAGCAACAAGGAAAGTTATGATGGCGTTAAGACACCAGTTGTTAACGGTTACCATGCCGACCGGGCACAAGTTGATGGGCCAAGTGTCACAATGGAAGATCAAGAAGCGACAGTTACTTATGTACCAAATGGAAAGATTATTCCAGTTGATCCAAATGGTAACCCAATTCCAGATGTTCCAACACCACAATACCCAACTGATCCAACTGACCCAACGAAGGTAACGCCAGATGAACCAGTACCAACTATTCCAGGCTACAAGCCAGAAGTACCAACGGTAACACCAACTGATCCAGGTGTTGATACATCCGTTAAGTACACGCCAGATACGGTAAATCCAAAGCCAGCGGCTGACCAAATTGCGATTGTTAACTACGTTGATCAAGATAACAACAACGCTCAAATCGCAACTTCCGGTGACTTGACTGGTAAGGCTGGTGACAAGATTAACTACAGTACGGCTGATCAGATCAAGCAACTGGAAGCACAAGGTTATGTACTAGTAACCGATGGCTTCCCAGCAGGCGCAACCTTTGATGATAATGCAGATCAAAATCAAGTCTTCACTGTTGTCTTGAAGCACGGTCATGCTCCAGTAGGACCAAACAATCCACATGAACCTGGTACACCGGTTAACCCTGATGAACCAAATGGTCCAAAGTGGCCTGCTAAGGACACCTACACGAAGGAATACACTTCAACGGTCCACTTCGTGGATAACAGCGGTAATAAGATGCGTGATGACGATGTGCAAACTTCAACTTGGACCCGGACATTAATCATCGACAAGGTAACTGGTCAAATTATTAACCTTGACGAAGGATGGACTGCTGACAAAGGCAGCTACAATGAAGTTAAGGTTCCAGTAATCAATGGTTATGTTGCGGACAAGGCTAATGTTCCAGCTAAGGAAACAGTTCAACAGAACCTTGAAGATACGGTTACCTACACTAAGGTTGGCAACATTGTACCGGTTGATCCAAATGGCAACCCAATTCCAAATGTTCCAGCTGTGCCATACACCAATGACCCAACTGATCCAACTAAGGTTGTACCAAATGAACCAGTACCTTCAGTTCCCGGAATGACGCCAAACGTTACTACCGTAACACCAACACATCCAACTGTTGATACGCCAGTCGTTTACACGATGCCAACACCAGTAACTCCAGAGACGCCGGTAACACCACAACCAGATGAACCGGCAACTCCAGAAACACCTGCTACTCCAGCACCAGCGACGCCAGTTCAACCGGCTACTCCTCAAGCTCCGGCTGCCCCACAAGCAAAGGCTGAGTCAGCTGCACCTGCTAAGCAAGCAGCTAAGAAGTTACCACAAACTGGTAATGAAAATAATTCAGCTGCTGCGCTTGGATTGGCTGCATTAGGCTTAACTGGTTTATTGGCTGCAGGAAAGAAACGGCGTAAAGAAGATTAGTAATTCTTTGAACTGTCAAAGATAAGTTATGCGGAGAGTTGTGGTTAATTTGAAGATGGTTTATTGCAATGACTTAACACATAATGCAATGAATAGTGGCTTAACAGATTCATAGCAACAAACTCGAAGCAGACGAAAAAGCTCATGTCTAAATGACATGGGCTTTTTTGCGTACTTGGTTGATTAGCGATGATCAAATGATAAGAAATGTGAGGGGGACTATTTATACATATGACCAACATTTCATTTATAAAAAGTGAATAAAAAAGAAAATATCATACTATTATCGCTCTTAAAAGCTGATATAATAACAATGGTATTTGTTTTTTATTAAGAAAGTAAATTTTCTGATGATAAATCAGTTGAAAAAAGTTACTAAGAGTGTAGAATGACAATTGAAAGTTATTATTAAAATGCTGTTTCAACAAGATAAATGATTAATCATCATTTAATTATCAGCTTTTTAATAAAATGAAGTTCTTAAAAATTGCTAGTTTAGCCACTTGTTTAATAAATGATTGGTTGTAACTTGCCAGCAGGTGCCACCATTCATCTGGTCGACAGCTACAGATGAAATGCCACCTGATAGTGATCTTTATGGTTACTATTTATCTCAAGGAGTACTTTACCTTTATTTATAAAATGGTTTATTGAATGACTTAACTTATTCCAAAAGATAGTGGTAAGTATGTGCCAGGTGGCTTGGGATAATTTCCTTTCAAACTGGCGGATATAGGCTATTATAATAACCTTAAAGAGGCGACCCCCGATGCCTGTTTGGGCTAATTATAATGGTGGCTGTCGCTTGACTGGATAGTGGTAAAGTCAAGTTATTAAATGTTGAGCAACAATTTTTGTGCATTGTTTGTTGCGACTACTACTCCCTAATAGATATAAGGTCTATAACCTTATATAGCAGGTATCATAAAAAGTTTGAACACTGTTTAGATAAATATGTCAAACGGTAGACTGATAATGCTTATAAGAAACCCCCGAATACTTAACTTTAAGCATAGGTAGCAATATCTCCCCCAGATAACTTAAAAGTCTTATTGTCTACGCCAACAGCAATAAGCAGATAACAGTTTAGTTTTATCATATAAGTGTATTTGCTACCAAAAAGTTTTTTACTGTTCATGACAATTGTGCTAAACAATGATTCAATAGTACACATAATACTAGTGATACCTCAAAAGTCGGCACGGAAATTACAACAGTATGGTAAATGTGCTAACCTACTGTAACGTAAGCCGCTTGGTGGTAGGTTTTAAATGTTGAATGGTGGACTTATCACCAAAGTTAGTTGTGCGTAAACTAACCAAAAAAGGATTTTCAGAAGTGAAAATCCTTTTTTGTTTTTAAATAAAAATTCAATTGATAAATTAGAAAAAGTGTAATAAGATAATTGCAGAATAGAAAACACGAATGCATTTCAAGTAGGTTGTTCAGAGAAGCAGCGGGTGGTGAAAGCTGTCAGCCGAAACTCCGGTGCAAAAATATGTGGGCAGGTAATTCTGCACGGATAGTAGCCGTTATCTACTTCGAAGGGTGACTAAAGATAGTCAAACTTGGGTGGTACCGCGGAACTAGAGCCATTTCGTCCCAAAATATAAAGGATGAAATGGCTCTTTTTTATATAATTAGGAGGAAATACGATGTTAGATATTAAAAAGATTCGTCAAGAACCTGATTTTTATAAGGAAAAGTTAGCTACGCGTGGTGTAAAACCAGAAGAAATCGATGAAGTTATTGCGTTAGATAAAAAGCGGCGTGAATTGCTTCAACAAACCGAAACAATGAAGGCACAACGTAATGAAGCATCTAAGAAGATCGGGGAAGCTAAACGGAATGGTGAATCTGCCGATGCAGCCATTAAGGAAACTCGTGAACTTGGTGATAAGATCAAGGAATTAGATGCTGAAGTTGAAGCAAATAATGCTGAACTTCATGATAAGATGGCTCATCTTCCGAATGTTCCACATGATGGTGTTCCAGTTAGCTTAACGGAAGACGGTGCCGTTGAATTACGGAAAGTCGGTAAGGTTCGGGACTTTGATTTTGAACCTAAGCATCACTGGGATATCGGTGAAAACCTTGGTATTTTAGACTTTGATCGCGCTGGTAAGGTTTCTGGTGCGCGTTTTGTCTACTACTTAGGGCTTGGTGCTCAGCTTGAACGAGCAGTTTACAACTTCATGCTTGATGAACACATGAAGGAAGGATATACCGAAGTTTTACCACCATATATTGTTAATGCTGAGTCAATGTACGGTACTGGTCAATTCCCTAAGTTCAAAGAAGGGGTTTACCAGGTTAACGGTGAGGATATGACTTTGATCCCAACTGCTGAAGTTCCATTGACTAATTACTACCGTGGCGAAGTTATCCCAACTGAAGAATTACCAGTTTACGTTACTGCTTTAACACCATCATTCCGTTCTGAAGCGGGAGCAGCGGGTCGTGATACCCGGGGATTGATCCGGATGCACCAATTTAATAAGGTAGAAATGGTTAAGTATACTAAGCCAGAAAACTCATGGGATGAACTTGAAAAGATGACTGCTAACGCTGAAAACATCTTGAAGAAGTTAAACTTGCCATACCATGTTATTACCTTAACTACTGGTGACATGAGCTTTACGGCATCTGAAACACATGACCTTGAATTGTGGATGCCAGCACAAAATAAGTATCGTGAAGTTTCGAGTTGTTCAAACTGCTTGGACTTCCAGGCACGGCGGATGCACACCCAATACCGGGATGAGAATGGTAAATTACAATATGTTCACACGCTTAACGGTTCTGGTTTAGCCGTTGGGCGGACAGTGGCAGCTATCTTGGAAAACTATCAAAACGCCGATGGCTCCGTAACAATTCCAGAAGTATTGGTACCATACATGCATGGTGTTACTAAGATTACTAAGGAAAATGCGGTTCCTTTCCGTAATAAGGTTAATAAATAAGAATAGAAGAATATTTTTCACTAAAGAAGTTTGGAGTGTTAAATCTGAGCTTCTTTTTTGATTAAAAAAGTCTAAGAAAAGATCGAAAACGAATAAAATAGACTTAATAAAATTAACTTTTTATTGGTTATTATCTTTAAAAATTATTGTTTAAAGCGCTGACATCTTAGATAAACACAAACTCTAATGAAGGATATTTATTTTATTTTCTGGCGATGATAAAGTAGTATCAACGTTAAAATTTGATTAAAAAGGAGTCGGTGCAGATGCATAGCAGCAAGATAAAAAATATGATCATCACCATTGTTGCAGTTCTTGGAATTGTAGTGGGGTGGCAAATGGTCGAACCTCAGCAGGTATCTGCTGCCGAACCGACTTATACGTTTGCAACTAATAACACCTTTGAACCCTTTGAAATTCAAGATAGTAAAGGTGGTTATTCAGGAAAAAATCCTGGAATTGAAATTGAAATGCTTAAGAAAATTGCCAAGCATGAGCATTTTAAGTATGAATTGAAGCCAATGAGCTTTAATGGTGACTTACAAGCCCTTGAGGCAGGACAAGTTGATGCAGTAATTGCCGGAATGAGCGTTACTGATGAACGAAAAGAAAAGTATGATTTTTCAACACCTTACTATACTAGTGGGGTTGTTATGGCTGTTGCAAAAGATAGCAATATTAAGTCGCTGAGCCAATTAAAAGGCAAAACAGTTTCGGCTAAGTCAGGAACGAGTGCGGCATTATTTTTGAAGAACAACCAAAAGAAATATGGTTACAAAATTCGCTACTTTGATTCTTCAAATACGATGTGGAATGATGTGAAGAATGGGAACACAGCAGCTACTTTTGATGATGGCCCTGTTCTTGAATACGGAATTAAAGAAGGTGTTCCACTTAAGGTTGTGACAAAGAAGCCAATTGATGCACAACCAGTTGCCGTTGGATACCAAAAGGGCAAGAACTTAGAATTACAGAAAAAGATGAATGATGGGATCAAATGGCTAAAAGATACTGGTCAAATGGATCAAATCATTGATAAATATACTAAGAGTGACAAAACAACGAAGGACAGTGCAACTGATCGGACAATCCTGGGATTAATCCGCGCCAATTATCCAGCCTTGCTTCGCGGGTTATGGATGACAATTGAATTAACCGTTGTCGGCATTATCTTTGCGATGATCTTTGGGGTGATTTTAGGTGTATTAGGTATTGCACAAAACAAATTCGCCAATGCTGTTTCTAGCACCCTGATTTATATCTTCCGTGGTATTCCAATGATTGTTTTAGCCTTCTTTATTTACATGGGGATTCCAAATGTTATTGGCCATAAAGTTCCATTATTCTTAGCAGGAATCTTAACGCTGACTTTTAACGAAGGGGCCTATATTGGAGCCATTGTTAAAGGTGGATTTGAATCCGTTAATATTGGACAGTGGGAAGCAGCGCGGAGCTTAGGGTTGCCATATAGCAAAGCCCTGATTAAGGTTATCGCTCCCCAAGGATTTAAGTTAATGATTCCTTCGTTAGTTAACCAGTTTATTATTACCTTGAAAGATACTTCAATTCTTTCCGCAATCGGTGTAATGGAACTTACACAAACAGGAACTGTCATCATTTCCCAGAACATGGAAGGATTTAAGATGTGGTTAATCATTGGGACGATGTATATCATCATCATTACCCTGTTGACTTGGTTATCAAACTACGTACAAAAGAGGATGGGTTAATATGGATAAAAACTATAAAGTACAAGTAAAGAATCTGCACAAAAGTTATGGAAGTAATGAGGTGCTGAAGGGTATTAGCTTGGACGTAAAACCCAATGAGGTGGTTTGCATGATTGGACCATCAGGATCGGGTAAAAGTACCTTCCTTCGTTGCATTAATAAGCTTGAAGAACCAAATAGCGGCCATATTTATATTGATGGTTACGATATTGCTGATCCGCAAGTAAATATTAATAAGGTTCGGGAAAATATCGGAATGGTTTTTCAGCATTTTAATCTCTTTCCAAATATGAATGTTTTGGAGAATATCACTTTGGCGCCTGTTCAACTTGGCAAGATGACTAAGGAAGAGGCAGAAAAGGACGCAATGCATTATCTTGATTTAGTTGGACTAGCTGATAAAGCAGGGGCAGATCCAACCAAGCTGTCTGGAGGTCAAAAGCAACGGGTAGCCATCGCCCGTGCCCTTGCAATGAAACCGGATGTAATGCTCTTTGATGAACCAACGAGTGCCCTTGACCCTGAAATGGTAGGGGATGTTTTGGAAGTAATGAAACGGTTAGCGCAAGAGGGGATGACCATGATCGTGGTAACTCATGAAATGGGGTTCGCTAAGCAAGTTGCTGATCGAGTAGTTTTCTTCCATAATGGTGATATTCGTGAACAAGGCACCCCAGAAGAGATTTTTGATAATCCACAACATCCAGATACGAAGAATTTCTTGGATAAAGTATTAAATATTTAATTATCAACTGACTTTTAGTAATTTAAATTTGACAAAGTTAGGATAATCATTATAATAATGAGTAACTTCCAATAATTGGTTGACAGAGAGTCCAGTATTTGCTGAAAGCTGGATCCAATTAAATGGCATGAGCGTTTAAAATGGAGTGGTTTCCTTATCAACCAAGAGGTAGTTCGCAAATGTGAGCTATAAAGATGGGTGGAACCGCGTTAAAAAAACGTCCCTGGTAGATGATTGCCAGGGACGTTTTTATTTGTTTAAGAAAACGTTTTTGTTATTAACTAAATTTTTAAGGAGGCATATTATGGACGAAAAACAACAACAGAAGTTAGAACGATCGCTTAAAAGTCGTCATGTGACGATGATTGCTATTGGTGGAGCTATTGGGACCGGTCTTTTTCTTGGATCAGGAACAGCCATTCACCAAGCAGGTCCTTCAATCATTCTTTCATACCTGATCGTCGGTATCTTTTGCTTCTTTATGATGCGGGCGTTAGGGGAACTTATTTTAGCTGATACTTCAAAACATTCATTTATTGATTCGGTTAAGGAATATCTTGGTGACCGAATGGAATTTGTTGCCGGCTGGATGTACTGGGCATGTTGGCTGACATTAGCAATGGCTGACCTTACTGCAACTGGTATTTACTTGAAATATTGGTTTCCGAAATTACCACAATGGGTTGGGCCGTTAATTATTGTTATTTTATTAATGTTAGTAAACATGGTAAACGTTGGGCTGTTTGGTGAACTAGAAAGTTGGTTCTCCATGATTAAGGTGATTGCAATTTTAGCCTTAATAGCAGTTGGTGCGGTCTTACTTGTGATGCATGGTCATGTTGAAGGGCGGCCGGTAACCCTTTCAAACTTAGTTAACCAGGGTGGCTTTTTCCCTACTGGTCCGATGGGCTTCTTGATGTCTTTCCAAATGGTAGTCTTTGCCTTTGTAGGAATTGAAATGGTAGGATTAACAGCCGGAGAAACTAAGAATCCAGATAAAGATATTCCTAAGGCGATCAATACCTTACCAGTCCGGATTGGTTTGTTCTATATTGGATCAATGATTGCGATGATGTCAATTTACCCATGGTTCCAGATCAAGACTACTTCTAGTCCATTTGTTCAAGTGTTCGCAGCAATTGGAGTTCCAGGAGCAGCTGCGATTCTAAACTTTGTGGTTTTAACCGCTGCAATGTCTGCAACAAACAGTGCGATTTTTAGTACTAGTCGTTCCCTCTACTCCTTAGCTCGAAGCGGAAATGCACCAAAACGTTTTGGTGAATTAAGTGCGAAGGCAGTGCCTAATCATGCATTAACTTTTTCTTCATTGATTCTGTTTATTACGGTTATCTTGAATTACATTATGCCAGCAGGAATATTCGATGTGATTGCGGGGATTTCAACAATTACCTTTATCTTTACGTGGATTATTATTTTGGTTGCCCACATTAAGTTCCGGCAGCAGAATCCAAAGGGAGTTGCGAACTTCAGAATGCCAGGATATCCAATTACTAGTTGGTTAACAATCATTTTCTTCTTGGCAGTCCTAGTGATTTTACTATTTATTGATTCAACACGAATTCCATTAATCCTTTCAATTGTCATTTTTGCACTGCTCGCTTATGGTTATGGATTTTTGAAGAAGAAAAATTAAAAACTTGGCAGAGACTCGAAAAAAATTTGGGTCTCTTTTCTTTTGCATTTGACAATTATTAGTTTAAGAGAATGGTAAAAAGTAATAGAAAAGACGGTTTTGTTTAATAATTACAAGGGGCACAAATCCCGCTATGACGCGGTTTTATTGTCTTTTAGTGGGGGAGGGATTATACTAAAAGTGTGGAAAGATAGAAGGCCGAATTTAACAAACATCTTCTCATAATAAAACTACTTTGAAGTACGTTAATTAGACTTTTTGCATGAAAATACCAACACCCCACTCCACATGAAACGCTTTAGTTTCCGTAAAAAGTATGTTAGCTAAAAGTAATTAGTGGCCATATCTACAACGAACCTATAATGATAAGCTTAAGTTCCTCGTATTAAGCAGATAGATAAGTTACCAAAAATTAAAAATAATAATACTCGGCCTTTCTTCCCACTTTTTCATGGTTGAGAAGCTCGGAATGTTATATCGATAAACGTTCCGGGCTTCTGCCAGTTTAAACTTTAAAGATTTGTATTATTTCCTGGGAAATACGAAAGTTAGTGAAACTGTAAATTACTTCTTTAAATATTTGAACATTTGCTCAATTGGTTTTTATTGAGTATAATAGAAAACCTTGGCAGGGGCGACGGAAAGACACGTAGCAAAGACGATCTGCTACGTGAACCTTTCCGTTTCTTTTTACTAACATATGATAACGTTTTCATGAGTTCTGAAAAAACTTTGTGAAATTTTAAAAAGCTGAAAAGTTAATAAAATGAGTGAATTGTAAAATTATAATTTAAAAAATGATAGAAATTCACAAATTGTCTACAAAACAGCGCTTTACAGGAAGCAAATTTAAAGATATTCTTAAGTAGTTAACTCGCCACAATTGCAATTATATTATCTTAATTTGGAACGGCTGTTAACGAATATTCTATTTAAGGAGGGTACACAGCCATGTCTATGTATCTTATTATCAACATTATTGGGTTGATTGTCTTTCTTGGAATTGGATGGCTTTTCTCCAAGAACCGAAAGGAAATCAACTGGAAGACTGTAGGAATCATGGTAGTCTTGAACTTACTTTTAGCATGGTTTCTAGTAAGTTCAGCAGCTGGTCGTGCTGGGGTTAAAGCGGCCGCTGATGGTTTTGCTTGGATTGTTAACGTCTCTGCAAAAGGAACTGTGTTTGCATTAGGTGATTGGTACACACCAAAGAACCTTAACTTCATTTGTTCTGCATTGATGCCAATCCTTATGATTGTTCCATTGTTCGATATCTTAAACTACATTGGTGTATTACCATGGATTATTAAGTGGATCGGACGTGGACTTTCATTCATTACTGGTGAACCTAAGTTTGAATCATTCTTTGCTGTAGAAATGATGTTTTTAGGTAACACCGAAGTTTTGGCTGTTTCTGGTATGCAATTACGTGCCATGAACAAGGAACGTAATTTGACGATTGCCATGATGTCAATGTCTTGTGTTACTGCTTCAATTCTTGGTGCATATATTGAAATGATGCCAGGACAATATATTCTGACTGCTGTTCCAATTAACATTATTAACTCATTGATTGCTGCAAGTATGTTAAACCCTGTTAAGGTTCCAGCTGAAGATGACACCATCGAAAAGGTCGGTGCTGAAGTTGACTCTGATAAGCGTGAACCATTCTTCAGTTTCTTGGGAGACTCAATTTTAGGTGCTGGTAAGTTAATCCTTATCATCATTGCTAACGTTGTTGCCTTCGTTGCTTTGGCAGCCTTGATCGATGCTATCTTAGCATTGTTCTGGAAGGACCTTTCACTTGAAAGTATCTTAGGTGTTATCATGTTCCCATTCTCATGGTTACTTGGTTTACCTGTTCACCAAGCATGGATGCTTTCCCAAGATATGGGTATGAAGTTGATTACTAACGAATTCGTTGTTATGGGTAAGGTTACTGGTGAAATCAACAGTTACGCACCTCACTTACGGGCTGTCTTGACTGTCTTCGTAACTTCATTTGCCAACTTTGGTACTTTAGGTATGATTATTGGTGCCTTCAAAGGATTAGTTGACAAAGAAAACAACGATTACATTGCTTCAAACATTGGTTACTTAATGCTTTCTGGTATTTTGGTTTCATTATTATCAGCCGCATTTGTTGGTCTCTTTGTTTGGTAGAAATGGAAAAGCAGCTGGCAAGGCTGCTTTTTTCAACATTAAATCCGAAAACGCTTGCATGATAAAAAGGAGATAAAATTATGACTACAAAGATTATTATGGATACTGACCCAGGTATTGATGACGCAGCTGCTTTAACGATGGCTATTAATGACCCATCATTAGACTTGAAATTAGTTACAACAGTTGCCGGTAACGTTACTGCTGATAAGACAACTGCTAACGCTTTGAAGATTATTCACTTCTTCGGTAAGGATATTCCAGTTGCAGCAGGTGCCAAGCAACCATTGATTAAGCCTTTTGAAGATGCTGCCCGAATTCATGGTGAATCGGGAATGCCTGGTTATGACTTTGGTGACAATTATGGTAAGCCTCTTGATAAGACTGCTGTTGAAGCACTTCATGACGCAATCATGGCTGAAGATGAAGTCATCCTGGTTCCAACTGGTTCATACACTAATATTGCATTACTTTTTAGTGAATACCCAGAAGTAAAGAGTCACGTTAAGCAAATCGTTGCGATGGGTGGCTCATTCTCTGGCGGTAACATGACTAGTGTAGCTGAATTCAACGTCTTTACTGATCCAGATGCTGCTAAGATTATGTACAATGTGGGTGTTCCAATTGTAACTGTTGGATTGGATGTTACCTTAAAGGCGCTCTTAACTGCGGATACGATTGAGAAACTTGGTAGTCTTAATAAGACTGGTGAAATGCTACATGGATTAATCACGCACTATAATGATGGTAGTGATCAAGGGCGTCCAATGCACGATGTTAATACTATCTTCTACCTTCTTCATCCAGAAGCATTTACTACGAAGGATATGTGGGTTGATGTTCAAACAGACGGTCCAGCAATTGGTGCTACTGTTGGTGACATTCGCGCTGCTTACCATGATGGTAAGACCAACGCAAAGGTTTGTTTAGATATTGATGCTGAATACTTCAATAAGTGGTTCTTAGAAGAAGTAAGCAAAATGAAATAAGATACTAGGAGCTGAGAGTTTGCTTTCGGCTCTTTTTATTACTTTCTAGTGTAAGCGCTTCACGATATAATAGTAGTAGTTAAAGTAAGGAGGAAATACCAAATGAAGAATATGATGATTGCCGGCGCTGGCGTATTGGGTAGTCAGATTGCATATCAAACGGCTTTATCCGGCTTTAATGTCAGCGTATATAATCACCATATTGATACCGCTGAACGACGGATCAAGGCGCTGAAAAGTGATTATGAACGTGACTTGCATTTGACTGATAAGGAATTTCAACAGGACCTTGATAATATTAAAGTAATTACTGATGATGTTGCGACCGCGGTTAAAGATGCTGATTTAATGATTGAAGCATTACCAGAATCGTTAGAGTTAAAGGAGCGGTTTTACGAAGAGATTTCAGGATTAGCCCCTGAAAAAACAATCTTTGCTAGCAACTCCTCTACATTTATCCCTAGCCAACTAGCTCCTTATACTGATAGGCCAGAAAAATTTCTTAATATGCACTTTGCTAACCAAATTTGGAAATTTAATGTGGTCGAAATTATGGGCACCTCTCAAACAAGTCCAGAGGTGATTGAAGAAGCTACAAAGTTTGCCCGGGAAATAAAGATGGTTCCTGTTATTCTTAATAAAGAACAACACGGGTATATTCTGAATTCCCTTTTGATTCCGTTACTTGCATCTGGTCTTAGCTTGTGGGCTAAAGGAGTTGCTGATCCAGCGATGATTGATAAGGATTGGATGATTTCGACAGGTGCACCAATGGGACCATTTGGTATTTTAGATATGGTTGGTTTACGGACGGTAGCGCAAATTGAACGGAATGCTTATGCCCAGACTAAGGATGAAAGTCATAAGGAAATTGCCGATAAGATGGAACAGATGATTCAAGAAGGGCACGAAGGAAAAGAATCGGGTCAAGGATTTTATAATTACCCCAATCCGGCCTTCATGGATCCAGACTTTCTGAAACATTAGATCAAATATTGAAAACGTTAGGAAAGGGAGCAGGATAGAAGTCGCTCGTGACTGCTATCTTGCTCCCTATTTTGCGCTCCAATTTTCACGTAATCCGGTTGCAACAATGGCAAAATTACGGTACAGTAGTAGAGAACGTGAAACAAAAAATGTTTCACGAAAGGAGACTTAATGAATGAATCCTGAACAATTTCAACAAGCATTAGCTGATCATGGTATTGCCTTATCAGCAGAACAAATGCAACAATTTGCTGACTATTATCGATTATTAGTTGAAACTAATGAACATGTAAATTTGACACGGATTACTGAAAAGGATGAAGTGTATTTAAAACATTTTTATGATTCAATTATGGGAGCGTTTGCTGAACCACGCTTAGAGAGTGAAGAATTGACATTATGTGACATCGGTGCTGGTGCCGGTTTTCCTTCGTTACCGCTGAAGATCGCTTTTCCGCAATTAAAGGTAACGATTGTCGATTCGTTAAATAAGCGCATCGCTTTTCTTGAAGACTTAGTTGCCAAGCTCGGGTTAACCGATGTTACATTGATTCATGATCGGGCAGAGACTTTTAGTGCTAAGAACAGTCCATATCGGGAGAAATTCGATATTGTTACCGCCCGCGCAGTTGCCCGCCTATCGGTTTTGAGCGAATTATGCTTGCCAGCTGCTAAAGTTGGTGGGGAATTTATTGCTTATAAGGCAAGTGCTGCTCCCGAAGAACTTCAACAAGGTGGAACAGCAATCAAACAGCTTGGTGGAAAAGTTCAAAAAACGGTGACATTGACTTTGCCGGGAACTGATGAAGAACGCAATATTATTGTGATTGATAAGATAAAGGCGACCCCTAAGAAATATCCACGTCGTCCTGGCTTACCAAGTAAAAAACCAATTCAATAAGATAAGGAGTTGAAAGTATGGCTTTTTCATTATTTGGTATTGGAAAAAATAATTCTGATAATACAAAAAATAAGGTCGTAGAAGTAAAAATTGATCAAATCATTCCTAACCGCTATCAGCCACGAAAGGTTTTTGATCAAGACGGTATTCGTGAATTAGCACAGACAATTGATGAACACGGGTTGTTACAACCAATTGTTTTGCGTGAATACGAACCAGCAAAATATGAAATTATTGCTGGGGAACGTCGATACCGGGCGATGAAGCTTTTGAAGTGGGAAAAAGCACCAGCAATAATCGAAAAGATGAGTGATCAAGAAACTGCATCGCTTGCCCTCATTGAAAATCTGCAACGGTCGCAATTGAGTTCAGTAGAAGAAGCGCAGGCCTACCGGCAATTAATGGACTTAAACCATCTTACGCAGTCGCAATTAGCAAAGGGAATGGGAAAGAGTCAGTCCTTTGTTGCCAATAAATTACGGTTACTTCGCCTGATTACTCCTGTCCAAACGGCTATTTTAGATCACCGGATTACGGAACGTCATGGTCGAGCATTGTTAGATTTAGATGAAAAGCAACAACGTGATATGTTAATGCGGATTGTTAATGAACGGTTAACAGTTCGGCAGACGGAAGATGAAGTTGCTCGTTTGCTAGGACGTCCTTTACCTTCAGAAATTGCAGAATTAAAAGCAGCTGCTAAGCGCAAAGAACTGGCATCTATTGAAGATCATACTGAAGAAACAGCAGACGTTGAAGAGGTACCAGTAGAAAAGCCAACGGAAAAGAAGCGCGCCCCTAAACGAAAGACAGCTAAGAAGGCCCGAAGCAAAAAAACTCAGCAGGTTAATGATGCACGGTTAGCTTTAAATACGATTAAAAAATCAATTAAGCTAGCGACAAATGAGGGCTTTGAGATTAAATTACATGAGGAAGAAAACGGCGATACTTATCAATTAACAATTGAAATTCCGAAGAAACAGTAGGGAGGCCAAAAAATGGGTTCTGTAATTGCCCTTGCAAATCAAAAAGGCGGTGTTGGTAAGACAACAACGAGTGTTAATTTGGGCGCATGTTTAGCTGAGACTGGTCAGCGCGTCTTATTAATTGATCTTGATCCTCAAGGGAATGCAACTAGTGGTTTAGGCGTTGAAAAACAGAATATTAAGCAAAGTATTTATGACGTTTTAATTAATGAAGTGCCATTAGAGGATGTCATTCAAAAGACAAGTCACGTAGGAGTTGATATTGCTCCCACAACAATCGCTTTATCCGGTGCCGAAGTAGAATTAACTAATTTAATGGCCCGGGAAACACGGCTTAAAGATTCGTTTGGTGAAATTCGTCAAAAATATGATTTTATTTTAATTGATTGCCCACCATCCTTGGGACTCTTGACGATTAATGCATTTACTGCTTGTGACTCAATTCTGATTCCTGTTCAAAGTGAATATTATGCCTTGGAAGGATTAAGCCAGCTTTTAAATACCATCAAGCTTGTTCGTAAACACTTCAATCCGCAACTTAAGATTGAAGGGGTCCTTTTGACAATGTTTGATCGGCGCACAAACCTTGGACAACAGGTAAATTCTGAGGTCAAAAAGTTTTTTGGTGACCAGGTTTATGATACGATTATTCCTCGTAATGTTCGTTTATCGGAGGCACCAAGTCACGGCTTAGCAATTATTGATTATGATAAAAATTCAACGGGGGCGCACGTCTACCAACAATTAGCAAAGGAAGTGTTGGCTAACCATGGCAAAGAATAAAAAAGGTGGGCTTGGCCGAGGTATTGAAGCCCTCTTTGCGGAAAATGAAGTAACTGAACTTGCGGATGAAACGGTTCAAGATATCAAGTTATCGTTAATTCATCCTAATCCCTATCAACCACGGCGAACGTTTGATAAAGAGGCGTTGGCAGAGTTAGCTTCATCGATTGAAAAATCAGGGGTGTTTCAACCAATTATTCTGCGGCAAACGGATCCAAAAATTAACCGTTATGAGCTAATCGCTGGAGAGCGACGGTTTAGAGCTTCTAAGATCGCAAAACAGAAAACTATCCCAGCAATTGTGCGTAAGATGAGCGATGACCAGATGATGGAAATCGCGGTTCTCGAAAATCTTCAACGTGAAGACCTTACACCACTTGAAGAAGCGCAGGCCTACCAGATGTTAATGGATAAATTATCATTAACACAGGCACAGGTGGCAAGCAGACTAGGGAAAAGTCGGCCTTACATTGCCAATTACTTGCGATTACTAGGTTTACCGAAAGTGATCAAAGAGTTTCTTAACACTGGCAAACTATCGATGGGTCAAGCACGGACAATTCTTGGTTTAAAAGATAAGACAAAACTTGTTCCGCTTGCCCAACGAGCTGTCGAACAGAATCTTACAGTGCGACAATTGGAAGAGATTGTAACGCAGACTAATGGAACGGCCAAAAAGAAAGAAGAACGGCGGACGCAACGAAAACCAATCTATATTCGAGAAGCTGAATCACAGTTGCAGAGTAAATTTGGTACAAAAGTTGCTGTCGCGCAAAGTCGGAAAAAAGGCGCAGGGAAGATCGAAATACCTTATACGTCAAATGAAGATTTTACCCGAATTCTTGAATTATTAAATATAACCCTAGATTAAGGAGGAATAACTCATGGCAGCATATGATAAAGGTGACATTGTAATGATGAAAAAGGCTCACCCATGTGGAACTAACCGCTGGAAGATTACGCGGGTGGGTGCAGATATTAAAATTGAATGCCAAGGCTGTGGTCATATTGTCATGATGACCCGGCAAAAATTTGATAAGGGATTAAAAAAGGTTATCGAAAAAGCTGATCAAGATGATTAATATTTTTAATGATTGATGATCACAAATACCTAATTGTAGATTAAAATAATAAATGATTAATTGAAAAGGAAAGTGAACAATTTATGTCATTAACTGCAGGAATCGTTGGCTTGCCAAACGTTGGTAAATCAACACTTTTTAACGCAATCACTAAAGCTGGTGCCGAAATGGCTAACTATCCATTTGCAACAATCGATCCCAATGTGGGGATGGTTGAAGTTCCGGATAGTCGACTCGATCGGATCCAAGAATTAATTCCAGCGAAGAAGATCGTCCCAACTACCTTTGAATTTACCGATATTGCCGGAATTGTTAAGGGTGCTAGTAAGGGTGAAGGGCTTGGAAACAAGTTCTTGGAAAATATTCGTCAAACTGATGCAATTGTCCATGTAGTGCGGGCATTTGATGATAATGATATTACTAGTGTGTCTGGAAAAGTAGACCCAATTGAAGATATCGATACTATCAATTTGGAATTAGTAATGGCTGACTTAGATGCTGTTAATAAGCGTTTGGCAAAAGTTCAGCGGGCTGCTAAGGGTCGTGATAAGGATGCTTTAGCAGAATTAGAAGTGCTTAATAAGATTAAGCCAGTTCTTGAAGATGGCAAGAGTGTTCGCTCAATTGACTTTAGTGATGATGAACAAAAGATTGTTAAAGGGCTGTTCTTATTAACAAGTAAACCAGTCTTATACGTTGCTAACATTGCCGAAGAAGATATGGCAGATCCAGATAGTAACAAATATATGGATGCAATTAAAGAGCATGTAAAAGATGACGGAGAAGTTATTGGTGTTGCAGCAGCTGCTGAAGAGCAAATTGCCGAAATGGATGAAGCAGATAAGGCTGATTTCCTTGAAATGGAAGGTGTTGCTGAACCGGGATTGAACCGGTTGATTCGGGCAGCGTACAAGCTCTTAGGTCTGGAAACCTTCTTTACTGCTGGTGGCCCTGAAACGCGGGCTTGGACTTACAAGAAGGGAACAAAGGCTCCACAAGCAGCGGGAATTATTCACTCTGATTTTGAACGTGGGTTTATCCGGGCCGAAGTAATGAGCTTTGAAGATCTTGATGAATTAGGTTCTGAATCAGCGGTAAAGGAAGCGGGAAAGCTCCGTCTTGAAGGAAAAGATTACGTAATGCAAGATGGGGATATTGTTGAATTCCGGTTCAACGTTTAAACCTCTGCAGATAAGAGAGGAGTAGTTTTATAGTGAGTGAAGAACAACCACGGAATGCACAAGCCGGCCAACGTCAAAAACAATTAGAAAAAGAGCGCCGGCAAGCAAATGGAAATGCTTTTAGCAATTATGATCTAACACGAAAAAATGAAGATTTTATGTATCAATTAAATAAACAGTTGGATCGTCTCGGTGTTCCTTCAGATAAGAAAGACCCAATGCTAAAGGAAACTATTGATAAATTGCTAGCAGGGCAAAAGAAGGGCCAAACTGCGCGGGCATTATTTGGTACTCCAACCGAATATGCTAAAGAATTGAAGAATCCGAAGCCAACTCCTGCTGAAGCAAGTAAGCAATCAATTAAATTGTTAGCAATTGATAATATGCTGATTTTCTTAAGTATCTTTACTTTTATGTTTGGGTTAATGTTCTGGTTATCACCAGCTGCAATGCAAACAAAGAATGCTGGAAGCAGTGGTATTACCGCAATTTTAATCGTGGCGATCACTGGAGGCTTGATTTTTGGTTATGTGGCTACTCAAGTTCAACCGCAAATTGATAAGAACGGTAAGCGGGTAAGTAAGAAGCCGTTATGGCAACGGATTCTTTTAATTGTTGCCGGCTTAGCAGCATGGTTGATTATTTACATGCTTGTAAGTATGTTGCCAAATGTAATCAATCCACGGCTTAATCCATGGGTTTACATTGGCATCGGAGTTATTACTTTCATTGGAGATATGTACTTCCGGTCTAAATTCCATGTTACAGGTTCACTTTATGGTAACCGTGCACCGCGGCGTTAAAACGGCAAATAGTCTTAGCAATGGAACTATTTTCCAGGCTATCTTTAAAATAAATAAGGGTGAGAAAGGTGAAAGTTTTTCTCGCTCTTTTATTTTGCTCTTTTTTGAAATAAATTTCTTAAAATCTATGGACAAATGTTCAATAGATTGTTAAGATATAAACGTAATCTTATGAAAACGCATTCAAGATTGAGAGGAGATCATATTATTATGAAGTTAACGCAAGCACAATTAGCAAAATACATGGATCACACAATGCTTAAACCAGAAGCTACTCCAGAGATGATTGATAAGACGGTTGAAGAAGCTCGGAAATACAACACAGCTTCAGTTTGTATCAATCCTTACTGGGTTAAGCGAGTTCATGAAGGATTAGAAGGTACTGACATTAACACTTGTACAGTTATCGGCTTCCCTCTTGGGGCAACTTCAACAGAAAGCAAAGTTTTTGAAACTAAGCAGGCAATTGAAGATGGTGCCGATGAAATTGACATGGTTATCAATATCGGTGAATTAAAAGCTGGAAATGATGATGCGGTTGTTGCTGATATCAAAGCGGTTGCCGATGCTACTCACGAAAAGGGTAAACTTCTTAAAGTTATTATTGAAAATGCTCTTCTTACTGATGAAGAAAAAGCACGTGCAAGTAAGCTTACTGTAAAAGGCGATGCTGACTTTGTTAAGACTTCAACTGGTTTTTCAACTTCAGGAGCGAAGGTAGACGACGTTAAGATTATGCGTGAAGCAGTTGGACCTGACTTTAAGATTAAGGCTGCTGGTGGAATTCACAGCCTTCAAGAAGCTTACGATATGATTGAAGCTGGTGCTAACCGTCTAGGTGTTTCCGCTTCTGTTCAAATCTTAGAAGAAGCCGCAAAACAATAAGAATAAAGTTTAATTACTAATCTTAATTTACAGAAATAGGAGGAGTCAGAAAATGTCATATAAACGTGTTTTTGTTATTGTAATGGACTCAGTTGGTACAGGTGCTGCTCATGACGCCGCAAAGTTTGATGATGTTGGATCAGATACGCTTGGCCACGTTGGTGAGTATTACAAAGGTGCCTTGAAGCTACCAAACCTTGGTAAATTAGGAATTAGTAATTTACGTGATACTCCAATTGAAGGGGTGCCAGTTGCTGATCCAGCTATTGGTGATTACGGTAAAATGGAAGAAATTTCTGCCGGAAAAGATAGTATGGATGGTCACTGGGAAATGATGGGCTTACCAGTAATGAAGCCTTTGTCAACGTTCCCTAATGGTTTTCCACAAGAAATTGTTGATAGGCTTGAAAAATTCTCAGGACGAAAGGTTATTGTTAATAAGCCATACTCAGGAACAGAAGTAATTCATGATTATGGTGAACGGCAAATGAAGACCGGAGAACTAATTCTCTACACGTCTGGTGATTCAGTAATGCAGATTGCTGCCCATGAAGATGTAATTCCTGTTGAGGAACTCTACAAGATTTGTGAATATGCTCGGACACTGGTTAATGGTCCAGAATATACTGTTGGTCGGATTATTGCCCGTCCATATGTCGGTCCCGATAAAGATCACTTTACCCGGACTGCTAATCGACATGACTTTAGTTTGAAGCCAATTGGTGAGACTGATATGGATCGCCTCCGCGCAGCTGGGTACGATGTAATTGGTGTTGGTAAGATTAATGATATCTTCTCTGGCGAAGGGATCGATAAAGGATACCATAACGAAAGTAATATGGATGGAATGGATCACGTTGATGAAGTAATGAAGCAAGACTTTACCGGTTTCTGCTTTACAAACTTGGTTGATTTTGATGCAATGTATGGTCACCGGCGTAATCCAAAGGGCTTTGGTCAAGCATTAATGGACTTTGACAAGCGTCTAGGTAAAGTTCTTGATGAAATGAAGCCTGATGATCTTTTGATGGTAACCGCTGATCACGGTAATGACCCTGGTTTTAAGGGAACTGATCATACTCGTGAAAATGTTCCATTGTTGGTTTACTCTCCTTCAATGAACAAGCCAAATCAATCACTTGGGTTGCGGAAGACATTCTCAGACCTTGGTGCAACTATCTTAGAGAACTTTAACGTTGAACCAGTAAAAGGTACCAGCTTCTACAAGGAAATTAGTAACGATTAAGATTAATTAAGGAAAGGGGCGAAACACGATGCGAATGGTTGATATCATTGACACCAAGAGAAATGGTGGAGTTCTAAGCGATGAGCAATTACAATTCTTTGTCGATGGCGTCGTTAATGGAACGATTCCTGACTATCAAATTAGTGCTCTCCTCATGGTAATCTATTTCCAGGATATGACCAAAGAAGAACAGACGAGCCTAACAATGAAGATGATGGAGTCTGGCGAACGATTAGACTTGAGCCGAATTCCTGGAATTAAGGTTGATAAACATTCAACGGGTGGTGTTGGTGATAAAGTGAGTTTACCACTTGCAGCAATGGTCGCCGCTACAGGAATTCCGGTTCCGATGATTTCAGGTCGTGGCCTTGGTCATACAGGAGGCACACTTGACAAGTTGGAAGCGATTCCGGGGTTTCGGGTAGAACTTTCTGAAGATGAATTCATTAATCAAGTTGCTAAAGAAAAATTAGCAATTGTGGGTGCGACTGGTGAGGTTGCGCCAGCAGATAAGAAGATTTATGGATTACGTGATGTTACTGACACTGTTGACTCAATTCCTTTAATTGCTAGTTCAATTATGAGTAAGAAGATTGCTTCTGGAACAGATGCGCTTGTAATTGATGTTAAAACTGGTACCGGGGCCTTTATGAAGACACTTGATCAATCAAGGCTACTGGCTAAAGCGTTAGTTGAGATTGGTAAACAAGCAGGTCTAAAGTGCATGGCAGTAATCTCAGATATGAACCAGCCACTTGGAAATAAAATTGGTAATTCCCTTGAAATTGAAGAATCAATTGATGTCTTAAAAGGAAGGGGACCAAAAGATCTTACTGAATTAGTTTTGACGCTTGGTAGTTATATGGTTGTAATGGGTGAAAAAGCACAAAATACTACTGAAGCACGAAAGATGTTAGAGCAAACTATTCAGGATGGATCAGCCCTTGAACGGTTTGCAGCAATGATAAAAGCACAAGGTGGAGATCCAGCTGTTGTTGATAACTATCAATTAATGCCGCAAGCTAAATATAAGATTCCGTTCAAAGCTGATCGAGATGGAGTCTTGACAAAGCTTTCAGCGGATGAAGTTGGAACTGCCAGCATGTTATTAGGTGGAGGCCGTCAAAAGGCAGATGATGCCCTTGACTATAGTGTAGGAATCGAATTACACCATAAGCTGGGTGATTACATTAAAGATGGCGAACCAATTTTAACAATCTATAGTAACCGCCAAGAAATTCCAGATATAGAACAGTTGCTAAGAGAAAGTATTAAAATTAGCGATGATGGCAAGGTACCAACGCTAATTCATGAAATTATTGAATAAAGAGACAGGAGGAATCTTTCAATGAGTACACATATTAATGCAAAAATGGGTGACTACGCAGACACTGTATTACTTCCAGGGGATCCGCTACGTGCAAAATATATTGCTGAAAACTTCCTGGAAAATGTTAAACAAGTAAATTCAGTCCGGAATGCCTTTGGTTATACTGGTGAATATAAGGGTCACCGTATTTCAGTACAAGGATCTGGGATGGGAATTCCTTCGATGTCAATTTATATTAATGAGTTAGTACGTGAATTTGGTGTTAAAACCATTATCCGGGTTGGTTCTTGTGGAGGAATTGCGCCAGATGTTCATGTTCGCGATGTTCTTCTTGCCCAAGGGTCTTCAACCGATTCAGCGGTAACGGTAAATACATTTGGACCAGGATTCCATTACGCACCATTAGCTGATTTCAAGTTGTTAGATACTGCCTATCATGTAGCTGGTAAATTAGGCATTGAAACAAAAGTTGGGGATATTTTTGCTGCCGATCGTTTCTACAATGATGAGCTTGATATGGAAAAGCTTCGGGACTATGGAATTTTAGGAACAGAAATGGAATCGGCTGGACTTTACTTGTTAGCGGCTAAGCTTCATTTCCGGGCACTTTCAGTTCTGACTGTTAGCGACTTAATCTTTGGCGACGAAAAAGCAACTGCTGAAGAACGTGAACGAACATTTAATGATATGATTAATATTTCGCTTGAAACGGCGATTGCTGGAAAGTAGCTTCTTGCATAGGTTAGAGAGTGCATTTTATAATAAAATGTGGTTTAGATAATGAAAGAGACTGAGGTAATGCCCAGTCTCTTTTAATATGGGAAAGGAGGGGAATTAGATGGATGATAAAAATAAGATTGAATTAGCACTGAAAGTAGCAACCTTATATTACCGTGATGGATGGAACCAAAGCGATATTGCAGCTGAACTGAATATTTCCCGGGCAACAGTGTCACGATTATTACAATTTGGTCGGGATCGAGGATTAGTAACCATTAAAATTCATAATCCAGTTGCTCCGCTTCACCAGTTGGAAGTGGACTTGCTCGCTAAATATCCATCTTTGCATAAAATTATTATTGTTCCAGGCGCGGATGATCCACTTGAAGAAGTTGGCGCAGCGGGTGCTAAATATATCGAACAAGTCGTAGAAGATAAAGATATTATTGGGTTAGGCTGGGGGAAAACAGTTTATCAAGTAGGATTGCATTTGAAACCTAAAGACGTTACTGATATCACTGTCGTTCAAATGAAAGGCAGTATGGCAAATACTAATACGCGAAACTATGCGTTTGAAACTGTTAATATTTTTGCGAATGCTTTTAATACTGTTCCGCAGTATTTGCCGTTACCGGTTATCTTTGATCATGCAAAGACGCGTGAACTAGTCGCTAACGATACTCATATCAAGCATATTATGAAATTAGGGGAGCAATCCAATATCGCGGTTTTCACAGTAGGAACAGTACGCGATTCAGCTTTACTATTCAAATTAGGTTACTTTACTAAGCAGGAGCAATTAACATTACAACATGAGGCGGTAGGGGATGTTTTCTCTCGTTTCATTGATAGTAAGGGTCAGATAGTAAATGAAGATATCAATCAACGAACAATTGGAATTGCACTTCCTGAATTGCGAAAGAAAAAACACAGCATTTTAGTGGCGGCCAATGTTGCTAAAGTACCAGCAGTACATGGTGTTTTGAGTGCTGGATATGCAAATACATTGGTTATTGATCAAGAGAGTGCAAATAGTCTAGTTAATATTTAAATTAATTTAAATATTTAGATTGACCTCAGTGCGAAATCCTAGTAGAGTATACCTAATTAAAAATCAAAGGAGTTGCACTACAGATGTCAAATTGGGACACGAAATTTGCCAAGAAGGGCTTAACCTTCGATGATGTATTACTTATCCCAGCTGAAAGTCATGTATTACCAAATGAAGTTAACTTGAGTACACAGTTAGCTGATAATTTAAAGCTTCATATTCCGTTGATTAGTGCCGGAATGGATACTGTTACTGAAGGACCAATGGCGATTGCAATGGCCTTACAAGGGGGTTTAGGGGTTGTTCACAAAAATATGTCAATCCAAGCCCAAGCAGGAGAAGTGGCTAATGTAAAGAGCGTAGTCGTACCTGCAGGCGCAACTAAGGCTGCTGTTGATGATAATAATCGATTATTGGTTGCTGCAGCAGTTGGGGTTACTAGTGATACTTTTGAACGTGCTGAAGCCCTTTTGAAGGCGGGCGCAGATGCTATCGTTATTGATACAGCTCATGGACATTCAGCAGGTGTTCTTCGTAAGATTGCAGAAATTCGCGAACACTTCCCAGACGCAACCTTAATTGCTGGTAATGTTGCTACTGGTGAAGCTACCCGCGCTTTGTTTGAGGCTGGTGTTGACGTCGTAAAAGTTGGTATCGGCCCTGGTTCAATTTGTACTACTCGGGTGGTCGCTGGAGTTGGTGTTCCACAAATTACTGCTATTTATGACGCTGCTAGTGTTGCTCGTGAATATAACAAGCCAATTATTGCCGATGGCGGTATTAAGTACTCTGGTGACGTTGTAAAAGCTCTTGCTGCTGGTGGTAATGCAGTAATGCTTGGTAGTATGCTTTCTGGTACGACCGAAGCACCTGGTGAAATTTTTGAAGACAATGGTAAGAAGTATAAGGCTTATCGTGGAATGGGTTCTGTTGGCGCTATGGCTCAAGCCCATGGCTCTTCTGACCGTTACTTCCAAGGTGGAGTAAATGAAGCTAATAAGCTTGTTCCAGAAGGTATTGAAGCTCGCGTAGAATATAAGGGCGATGTTTCTGATATTGTTTTCCAAATTGATGGGGGCCTTCGTTCAGGAATGGGTTACGTTGGTGCTGGTAATATTCCAACATTAATCGAAAAAGCCCAATTTGTGCAAATTACCAACGCAGGGCTTATTGAGTCACATCCTCATGATGTCCAAATTACTCGTAGTGCACCTAACTATAAATAATTAATTCAATAAGAAACTGCTATGACCTTATTCGTGAAGAATAGTCACGGCAGTTTTTATTTCCCGAGAAATAATGGAGGGTAAACTTTTTGTTAAGGCTATCCTAGAATGATCGCTTTTTTCTCATAGTTAGTTATAATATTAAATAGGATATTATGCTGTAAAAAGGAGTACCTCTTATGAAAATTCTAGTTGTTGATGATGATAAAGAAATTGTTCAATTACTTGAAATTTACATCCGAAATGAAGGATATGAGCCAATTTCTGCTTATGACGGAAAAGAAGCATTAACAAAACTAAATACTAATCCTGATATCGGCTTGATTATTCTTGACTTAATGATGCCCGAAATTGATGGAATGGATGTAATTAAGCGGGTGCGGAAAGACTCTGACATTCCGATTTTAGTGCTTTCAGCTAAAACGGCAGATATGGATAAGATTCAAGGCCTAATCACTGGAGCTGATGATTATGTTACTAAGCCATTTAATCCACTAGAAGTGATGGCACGAGTTAAGTCATTACTTCGTCGGAGCCAAGGGGAAGTGACGAATGATCAACCAGATATTCTTAATGTCGGTCCATTATTGATCAATAAAGATTCTCACGAGGTTAAGACGATTAAGGGGGATGTAATTCAGTTAACCGCCCTTGAGTTTGGTATCTTATACTTACTTGCCAGTCACCCTAACCGTGTTTTCTCAGCAGATGACATTTTTGAGCGGGTGTGGCAACAAGAAAGTGTCGTATCAGCAAAAACAGTCATGGTTCACGTGAGTCATTTACGGGATAAAATTGAAGAAGCAACTAACGGTGAAAAGGTTATTCAAACTGTTTGGGGTGTTGGTTATAAGGTGGAAGACCACTAAAACCTAGCCTTAATGATGTGGAGGAAAGATTGTGAAGTTAACGGGGCGTGAAAAGAGTTCGCTTATTTTAGAAGGGGTAGTAACGGTTATCCTCTTGTTATTGCTGAATATGGCGATTATCGTAATTATTCAAGATGCCATTCAGTCAAATCCGGGAGTAACCAATGGAATCTTTATGATTAAGCAATCATTGAAGATTGGCCCTCTTCAAGCACAAATATGGAGCTACCAGCGGATCTTAATTGCCCTTTTAGTAATTATTGATGTGTGGGTGGTATGGTGGCGATTACGTCGACGGTATCATCTTTATCAAATGGATCATATTATCGCAGAATTACACTATATTGCGCAGGGGCACTTAGATCATCGGATTCCGTTTCGACTAAAAGGAAATCAACAGCATGTTATTACTAGTGTAAATGCATTAGTTGATAGCGCGGTGCGGTCGATGGATGATGAACGGAAGATTGAAAAGTCAAAGGATGAGTTAATTACTAATGTTAGCCATGATTTACGGACGCCATTGACTAGTATTATTGGCTACTTGGGACTGATTGAAGATAAGCAGTATCGTAGTGAGGAAGATATTCTAAAATACACCCATACTGCTTACGAGAAGGCTAAGCAAATGAAGAACTTGGTAGACGATTTGTTTGAATATACAAAGGTTCAGCAACATGGGGCACCAGTAAACATCATGAAAATCGATCTTAACCAGTTAATTGAACAGTTAACGGCAAGTTTTGAATTAGAAGCTCAGCACCGCGGCATTGAAATTACTTCCTCAGTTATTCCGAATCCATTAATGATCGAGGCAGACCCTGAGAAACTTGGGCGGATTTTTAATAATTTAGTTTCAAACGCCTTTAAATATGGCAATGGTGCAAGTTACATCCGGATTGATGCCCGGCAAGCGAATGACATGGTGGTCGTCAAAGTTGCTAATGACGGGACACCAATTCCTGAAAAATCACTTGACCACATATTTGAACGATTTTACCGAGCAGAAGCCTCCCGTTCACGAGCTACTGGAGGGACGGGATTAGGTTTAGCGATTGTTAAAAGCATTGTTGATCTTCATCATGGGAGTGTCAAGGTTACCTCAAATGAAGACGAAACAGCATTTATTGTCACTTTACCTTTAAAGCAAGAAATTAAAGAAAACACCCAAAAATGAGAAAAGAGTCTAAAATCATTTGATTTTAGACTTTTTTCTTTTCCAATTATATTCAACTAATTTTATATGTGGTAGACTAAAAGAGCATTGTGTCACTTGATATTATAAAAGATACAAATTATTGGAGGAAATTCTGTGGCTAAAGCACAAATAAATCCAGAAAGGACACGCTGGCTTGAGGTGCTTGGTGTCTCAATGCCACTGTGTCTTAGTTATATTCCGATTGGATTGGCCTGCGGAATCTTACTACACGCAGCAGGTTTAAACTTTATAATGATTTTATTGGTGTCAGTATTAGTGTTCTCTGGTGGGGCACAATTTATCCTGGCATCGTTATTAGCAAGTAATGCTCCATTAGGGACTATCTTTATCTCACTTTTCTTCTTGGAGTTACGATATGCATTGTTAGGATCAAGTTTATCTAAATATATTAAGGATAAATCAGCTCGTTTCATCTTCATCTTTTCTGCATCAATGAACGATGAAAACTATGCTGTTAACTATATGAAGTTTGCAACTGATAAGAAATGGAACCCCGATGACGCGTTGTTAGTGGAGTATTATTCACTTGCAGCATGGTCGATTTCAAACATGGTTGGTGGTTTGATTGGTGGTGCAATTTCGATTGACCTTGAAGTGGTTGATTTTGCATTAACAGCCTTATTCTTATATATGATCGTAATGCAGGTTCAAAACCACTTGACCCTAGTTATTGGCATCTTGGCAGCTGTTCTTGGTGTATACTTCCAGGCATTGACTAAAAGTACACTGGGGATTATTATTGCGACCTTAATTGCTTCCTTTGTTGGATTCTTGATTGAAAATACAGTTCGTCACCATAGTAAGCATCCAAATTCGAACTGGTTCTTGACAAAAATGTTTAGGCCGAAGATCACAAAGACTACGATCGAGGATAAACAAGCTCAACAAAAAGAAATTAAGGAAGTTGAAAAACTGGAAACTAAGATTGAAGATGTTGTTGAACACCATGATGAGAAACATGAAGAGAAAAAACATGATGATCAACATCCTGATGAGGGCTAGACATGGAACAACTATTAAGTAATAAAATCGTTTACCATATTATAGTGATTATCTTGGCAGCTTTAGCGGCATTTATTCCCCGTTATCTACCAGTACTATTCTTTTCAACGCGAAAAATCCCAGAATGGTTTAATGAATGGATGAAATATGTCCCAGTTAGTTTATTTGCGACCCTGGTTGTAAAAGGAATCTTCTTAACTGGTTCTTATCATTTTACTTTATTCGGTTATCCAGAGCGAATCATTGCCGCAGTGATCGTGATTGTGATTGCGTACTTTACACGGTCAATGTCAATCTCAGTAATTGCTGGATTAGTTGCTGTTTGGCTTCTGAGTTTAGCGTTCTAAGAGTAGTTTTGTTATAATTAAATTAAGCTTTAGACAGTGGATTGGTTTCTAACTTACGAAGAAGTCAATCCCTTTTATTTTAGGAAGTGAGTACGTTGGACTTTAAGCAAACAATTGCATTTGTTAATCTTGCTAATACTTTAGATTATCAATATGCAGCAAAAAAATCAGGTATGACAGTTGATGAATTAGTCCGTACAATTAAATCACTCGAAGAAGAGCTTAGCATTAAGCTTATTAGACCTGAAGGCGGCGTAGTTGAATTAACTGAAATCGGAGCAAAAAGTTTACCGTTGATTACTGAAATTGCTCAAAAACACGCTAAATTATTATCGGTAGTTACGGATTATCGAAAAAAGAAGCGGAAGAAGCAGTTAAAGTTGCTGTCGTTCCAGGCTTTGCTAATTATCAAGCAGCTCCGGTTATGAAACAATTGGCACAGGAGCATAAGATGAATATTGTTGAAGATGTCGATCCAATGGTACAGCTACAACAAGGGGAAAGCGAGTTGGCGTTTATTAGTTATGCCGGCAGACTTCCCGATGATTTTGAAGTACTTTCAGTGGGAACTGATGATTTAGTAGCTTATATCCCAGCGCGGAATCCACTTTCTAAACAAAAGGAATTAACGCTTACGGATCTAAAAGCAGAAAAGTTTTTAACCCTAAACCATCAAAATCCCTTTGCTGTCTTTGTTCAACAGGTTTGTGCTGCAGCGGGATTTGACCTACATTCCGTTTTTGAAGGAGAAAAAGGAAAAACATTAGTAAATATGGTTGCCTTAGGGATGGGGGTAACCTTGTTGATGGAACGATCCATAGGTAAAAACTTAGATAGCAAAGTAGTTAAGGTACCAATTGTTCCCCAAGTTACCCAAAACCTTGCTTTTGTTCGTCGTAAAAATGTGGAGCACACGCCAAGGCAGGAAAAGCTATGGCAAGCTCTAAAAGAATCTTTTGAAAAATAGAAAAAAGATTTGACAATTTAGAAAACTGTGCTTATTATCATAAATAACAAAAATACCTTTAACTTAGTCCTGTGAGGCTAGGAAGGATTTAATTGAGCGTTTGAGTACACCTTCTTAGCTATTGCTGAGGAGGTTTTTCTTTTAAGCAATAGCACCAAGAATGCGCCAGTAAAATCAATAGGTATTTTGAAACGACCGACCATTTAATTGTTTCCAGAGAGAGCAGAACGGTATGTTGTTTTTAGCCTACTTATATCCTAAAAGCAAACAGTGATGACTCTCGAAATTTAAATGGGAAGTTATCACTGTTTTGTTGTAATTAGACTGGAAAAGGAGCGCTATTGATGATTAGTACAGAAAGAATTCAACCAAATTTAGTAACAGTTGCCGACATGGACGCAGCAGATGCAATTGATTTAATTCATGAAGCTCAAGCATATAAAGCTGGAAAGCAAGCGGTTCTCACTGCCCCGGCATACGCAGTTAACCTCTTCTTTGAAAACTCAACCCGAACAAAGACCAGTTTCCAAATGGCACAAATGAAGTTGGGGATGAATGTACTAGAATTCGAAGCGGGCACAAGTTCAGTGAAAAAAGGGGAAAGCCTCTATGACACTGTTAAGACAATGGAATCAATCGGTGTAAATGTTGCGGTAATCCGTCATCCTGAAAATGAATATTACAACCAATTGATTAATCATTCAGACCTTAAGATCGGAATTGTAAATGGTGGTGATGGTAGTGGCCAACACCCATCCCAATGTTTACTTGATATGATGACAATTAATGAAGAATTTGGCGATTTCAAGGGGTTAAAAGTACTAATTATTGGTGATCTTAGTCACTCCCGAGTAGCGCACTCAAATGCAATGATGCTTAATCGCCTAGGAGCAGAGGTTTACTTTGCTGGTCCGGAAAAATGGTATGATCCTACACTGGAACAATATGGAACTTTTGGTGACTTTGACGAATTGCTTCCTCAAATGGATGTAGTTAATTTACTACGAGTTCAAAATGAACGGTTAACGACTGCTGACGGTCAGGCTTTTGATGCTAATCAATATCACCAAGCTTATGGTTTAACTTTAGAGCGGGCCGCAAAGATGAAGCAGGGTGCAATCATTATGCATCCAGCGCCAGTTAACCGGGGTGTTGAAATTGATAGCTCCCTTGTTGAAGCGCCTAATTCCCGCATTTTCCAACAAATGACAAACGGCGTATATACCCGGATGGCAATTCTTAGTCGAGTTCTTCGTTACCAAGGATTGATGTAAAAAGGTGATTACGATGAGTAAGGCAATTTTACTAACGAATGGCCAGCGAATTTATAATGATGAATTGGTTAAGAGTGAAGTTTTGATTGTAGATGGCAAGATTAAGGCAATTGGCGAGCATATCCAAGTACCAAGTGATGCAGAAAAAGTTGACCTAGATAATGGCTTGATTACACCAGGACTAATTGATATTCATGTCCATCTTCGCGAACCAGGCTATACCAATAAAGAAACGATTGCCACCGGAAGCAAAGCCGCTGCCCATGGTGGCTTTACGACAATCGCTGCAATGGCTAACCTTAATCCGACATGTGATACACCAGAAAAATTTAAAGAACAGGTTGATCGAAACGAGCAAGCTGGACTGGTAAAAATCCTCCAATATTCACCAGTTACAGTTGGTCGGGCTGGAAAACAAGCAGTTAATGTTGCTGAGCAGTATACTGCAGGTGCCCGTCTTTTTAGCGATGATGGTGCGGGAATTCAAGATGCTGGAGTTGTATACCAAGCAATGCAACAACTAGCGAAAGTTAACGCTCCGTTATGTGATCATGCGCAAGACAATCAACTTGCACAAAATGGGGTAATCAATGACGGGGCAACTATTGCTAAAAAACTAGCACTACCAGGAATGCCAGCGATTAGTGAAACAGCGCAAATTGCTCGGAATTTGGTGATTGCGCAGGCAACTGGGGTTCATTATCATGTTTGCCATGTTTCAACTAAAGAAAGTATTGACCTGATTCGTCATGCCAAACAACAAGGAATTAACGTTACATGTGAAGTGACTCCTCATCATTTACTTTTAGCTGATACTGATATTAAAGAGGATGATGCTGAATTTAAGATGAATCCACCTCTTCGGCAGCGTCGTGACCAACAGGCTTGTTTAATTGGGCTGTTAGATGAAACGATTGATTGTATTGCTACCGACCATGCGCCACATACCGATGCGGAGAAGCAACAAGGATTTCTTAAATCACCAAATGGTATTGTTGGCTCAGAAACAGCTTTTGCCTTACTCTATACCCGCTTTGTTAAAACTGGTATCTTTACCCTTGCCCAATTGATTGACTGGATGGCCGTTAAGCCGCAAGCGATTTTTAACCTTGATAACGCTGGATTATTAAAGGTAGGGGACCCAGCAGATATTGCTGTATTTGACATCGATCATCAAGATGTAATTCACCCAGACCAGTTTTTCTCTAAGGGTCACAACACTCCATTTGTTGGTGAACAAGTATACGGAATGACTAAGCGAACTTATGTCGATGGAAAGCTCGTATATCTGGAGGGAGAAGGATAATGCAAGGAACACAACGATTAGCAGTTGAATTGCCGGGATTGTCACTAAAAAATCCGATTATTGCAGCAAGTGGGACTTGTGGATATGGGCAAGAAGCAGCTAAAAAGTATAACCTTAATCATTTAGGCTCCCTTGTGTTAAAGTCCACGACCCTTCATCCCCGTCAAGGTAATCCGCGTCCGCGAGTTTGTGAAACCAGTGCCGGTTGGCTTAATGCTAATGGTCTTCAGAATGTGGGCATTACCGCAGCAACTAATGAAAAAATTCCGTGGTTACGAAAAAATTATCCGCAACTCCCGATTATTGCAAGTGCTGCTGGTTTTTCTGAAGACGAATACGTTAAAGTCGTTAGTGAATTTGCTAATACGGCTGGAGTGAAAGCAATTGAATTAAACGTATCATGTCCGAATGTAAAACACGGCGGGATGGCAATGGGAACTGATCCAGAAGTACTTCAACGATTAGTAAAACAAGTAGTTAAAGCTGCTCTAGGAATTCCTATCTATGTAAAGCTAACACCAAATGTAACTAATATTGTTCCCCTCGCGCAAGCAGCTGAGCAAGGGGGCGCTAATGGTCTAACGATGATTAATACGTTAACAGGATTAAGCATCGACTTAAAAACCCGGCGTCCGGCTTTAGCTAATGTAACTGGCGGTTTATCAGGTCCTGCAATTAAACCTTTAGCATTAAGAATGATTCACCAGGTACGCCAGGTTTCTTCTTTACCGATCATCGGCGTGGGTGGAATTGAGTCAGCTGAAGATGTCCTTGAATTTATGATGGCAGGTGCTAATGCTGTTCAAATCGGGGCAGCTAGTTTTCATGATCCATTGGCTTGTCCGAAAATTGCAGCTGATTTACCAATCATAATGGATAGATACGGGATTAAGAAACTGACGGATTTATGGGAGGTAAGATTTTGAAACGCTTCGTACCAATGGTGGCGATTGATGTTGCAACTAAGCAGGAAGCAATTGACCTATTTGATAAATTAATGGTAAAACCGCAGCCAATCGTAAAAATTGGAATGGAATTATATTATGGTCTAGGACAAGTAATTGTTAAAGAGGCAAAAAAGCGAGGATTTAAGGTATTCCTTGATTTGAAATTATACGATATTCCAAATACTGTTCATCGCGCAATGGCAGCTATTGGTCGATTGGGAATTGATTTTACGACAATTCACGCAGCTGGGGGCAGTGAAATACTGATTGCCGGATTAGCCGGTCTAGAAGAAGGAGCTAAGGAAGCAGGCGTTGAACCAGCAAAGTTATTAGCAATTACCCAACTTACTTCGATCGATGAAAAAATTCTTCATGAACAACAGCATGTTGATTTGTCGTTGATTGAGTCAGTTCAAAGTTACGCACGCTTAGCAGAAAAAGTGGGGTTGGCTGGTGTAGTGTGCTCAGCCCATGAAATCAAGGCGATTCGTGAAGTGACTGGGGATGATTTCCTATGTGTAACGCCAGGAATCCGCCCGACTCATGCAATAAAAGATGATCAAAAACGAGTGGTTACTCCTGCCCAAGCAAGACTAGATGGAAGCAATGCGATTGTGGTTGGACGGCCAATCACCCAGAGCTTTGACCCGGTTGCTGCTTATCAAGAAGTTCAAAAAGCATTCTTAAATGAGGAGGAAGAAAAATGACATATTCACAACGCGTTGCAAAGGCATTATTAGATATTCATGCTGTTACCCTTAATCCAGACCAACCATTTACCTGGGCAAGTGGTCTAAAATCCCCAATCTATACAGATAATCGATTGACGATTTCTTATCCAGAAGTTCGGCAAGCAATTTTTAATGGGATGGTTGAACAAATTAAACTCCATTTTAGTGAGGCCAATGTTATTGCCGGGACAGCAACTGCTGGAATTCCTCATGCGGCATGGGTTGCCCAGAATATGGAATTACCGATGATTTATGTTCGGACTAAACCGAAAGATCATGGTCAAGGCAAGCAAATTGAAGGGGTGCTTAAAGAAGGACAAAAAGTCGTCGTGATTGATGACCTTATTTCAACTGGTGGTAGTGTACTAAACGCTGTGCGGGCGGTTAACAATGCAGGTGGGAAAGTAATTGGTGTTGTTTCTGTCTTTACTTATGATTTGCCTGCCGCCGAGCAAAACTTTATGGCAAATGGGCTGAAGTACTATTCAGTAACGGATTATATGACTCTGATTAAGGTGGCCAAGGAAAATAACCAAATTAGTGCAGATCACCTCAAATCTCTTCAAGAATGGCGAAAAGACCCGTTAAGCTGGAGTAAAAAGCAAGCATCATAATAATTAATTATCAAAAAAGCCTAAGATTGATTCAGAAAAATGTTAATCTGAATTAATCTTAGGCTTTATCTTATTGTTTATCTTCCCAAATCTTTTGGAGCATTGGGTAGCGTAAGTCACCAACTTGTACTACTTGATAATCTGCATTTGCTAATGTTGTAGCATCACCAACGCCAATTGCAATTGCATTTATATGGTGAATATTTTCAATATCATGAGCTGTCGTTCCAACTCCAATGCAATTAGCGCCGACAAGATTTAATTGATTAACAGCAGTTAGATATGGATTTTCTTTATCATTAGTCTTAACGATACTATCGACATAGTTATCAAGGCCAATTTGTTTGAGGACATTTTGCACATCCCCATTAGGATCTAAAACGGCAATTTTAACATAATGATCATAGAGATTTAGTAAAAGACGCTTAATTCCTGGAAGTTGATCTTTTTCACTCAGACTATCTGCTTCTTCGTTAAGGAATTTTTGCCATTCTGCAATCATTGAAGCCCTTTCGCTGGGGGTAGGATTAGCATTAAAATGTGCTAAGACTAGGGAGAGCCCTTGCGAAGGAGTAAGGTTATCGAATTGGGAAGCTAATTTTCCAGGTAATCCCATCCCAAATTCATACATTGCAAAACGTTGCCATGCAGTAAAGGATAACTTATTTGTATTAATAAAGATATTATTAAACGAAAAAATCGCACCGTCCATGATTAAACATCCCTTCATAGGTAATTATGTCTATATTTTAACGTAATCGAAAATGAAAGGGAATACATTGATTGAGAATTGATTTTGTAAAGCCATCAGCAGTGTCACGATGATAACGAACGGTATAATAATGGCCTCCATCGCCCGATCGCACCGAACGTTGGAGGCCTATTTGTTATTCTATTTTGTCATGTAATCCCGAGTCATTGGTAAGTTTTTACCTGATGGACCCTTAGTAATTAAGTATTGAATAACATCAATGTTTCCCGATTCAAATGATGCAGCACATGCTTGAAGATATAGATCCCACATTCGTGTAAAACGTTCGCCCATCATATCAAGAATTTGGTCACGATGTTCATTAAAGTTCATATCCCAAATTTCGAGGGTACGTTGATAATGACGGCGGAGCATTTCAATATCAGCAATTTGCATATGATTTTCTTCAATGTGACCGATCATTTCTTCAAGACCAGGTATATAGCCGCCAGGGAAGATATACTTGTTAATCCACCCATTATATGCACCGCCTTGTTGACGAGTAATCCCGTGAATCAAGGCAACCCCATCATCGGCAAGGTAACCTTGGATATTCTTAAAGTAAAGACCCAGATTTTCTTTTCCGACGTGTTCAAACATACCAACGGATGTAATGTAGTCCCACTTTTGGTCACCAAGTTCACGATAATCAACAAGTTTAACTTCGGCAACGTCTTGCAAACCTTCTTTTTCAATCCGTTCCTTAACAAGACGGTATTGTTCTTCGCTTAAAGTAACCCCGGTAACTTTTAAGCCATATTCTTTAGCAGCGGTTAACATTAATGTTCCCCAACCACATCCGATGTCAAGCAATGTTTTGCCAGGCTTTGGATCAAGCTTCTTTAAGATGTGATGAACCTTATCAACTTGTGCTTTTGTAAGATCATCATGGTTGCCATCAGTAAAGTAAGCACATGAGTAAGTTAGGGTGTCATCAAGCCATAATTTATAAAAGTCGTTTCCAACATCATAATGACTTTGAACATCATTTTCGCTCTCTTTTTCTGAGTGGCCTTGTTTAGGCAAAAATTTGCGGAACTTAGAACTCCGCATAAAGCTATCAGCACTTTCATATGCTGATTTGATCAATTCTTGAATACTACCCTGGATCTCAATCTTCTTATCCATGTAGGCTTCCCCAAGTGCAATTGAGGCGTTCTTGGTAATATCACGCATTGGAATTTTTTCCTTAAAAGTGATAGTTACCTCGGGAGTTCCGTCACCATAGATAACACTTGATCCATCCCAAAATACGATCTTTACTGGAATGTTAAATGAGTGCTTTAGTAATGACTTATAGAACGTCTTTTCTAACATGAAACGCATCCTTCTTTCTGCAATAATAATATTCATTATAACACCCTTAAAATAAAAGTGTTTCAAGACAATTTATAAAAAACATTTCATAAGAAAGCGATAAACTAATTGCTGAAAAAATGAAAGCTTGCTACTATGCTAATTAGTAGGAAAAATAGGGGAGATGATTGAATGACGAATGCCTGGAAGCATTTTATTGAGAATGTGAAACTACGGCGCTTCACCGTCTTATTATTAATCATTGTCGTACTCTGGTTAATGAGATCAATGATGAATTTAATTTTATTTACGTTTATTCTTACTTATCTTGTTGTTAGTTGGGTAAGACTCGTCCAGCGGTGGTTGCCACGAATGTCGACAAGTTTAATTGTAATTGTGACCTATGTGTTATTGATTGTTCTTTTATATTTAGGAGTGACACGCTATTTACCAGTTTTGTCTCGACAAGTTGCTAAAATGGTTAATTCAGTAGTTCATTTCTATAGTACTCACCAAGCAACAATGATATATCGTTATGTCAGTCATTACGTAAGTACAGCTACCATTATGAGCCAGGTTCGGCATGGAATAACGATCGCGGTTAGTACGTTGACAAGTATTGGTGCCATTACCGTTTCATTTGTAATGTCTTTAATCTTGAGCTTTTTCTATACACTTGAATTAAAACAGATGAATGAATTTTCTCATAGCTTTTTAGATAGTGATTTTGGCTGGTTCTTCCAAGATATTGACTATTTTGGTAAGAAATTTGTTAACACTTTTGGGGTGGTATTAGAGGCCCAATTCTTTATTGCTATTTGCAACACGGTGATTACCACGATTTGCCTATTATTTATGCGAATGCCGCAGATTTTCGCCCTATCGTTAATTGTATTTATCTTTAGTTTGGTTCCAGTTGCCGGAGTAATTATTTCAACAATTCCATTAGCGATGGTCGGTTACTCAGTTGGCGGAGTTCGCGATGTGGTCTATATTATCATTATGATCATCATCATTCATACTCTGGAGGCCTATGTTTTAAACCCTAAGTTTATGGCTAGCCGGACAGATCTCCCAATTTTTTATACCTTTATTGTATTATTGATTGGTGAACATCTTTTTGGTACATGGGGATTGATTGTTGGAGTACCAATCTTTACCTTCTTGCTTGATGTACTAGGTGTAAAACCAATTCGTGGAGCGAAAAGAATAAAAAAAGAAGTAAGTGAAAAATAAAATTCCATAGCGGAAATTTATTTTTTGCTTTTTATTATCCGAACAATTTGCATGTATGAGTTAAATAAAGTTAATGAAAATCGAACTTATTTTGCAAAATGGCTGAAAAAGTCTTGAGTTAGTGTATAATGAAATTAAGATAGGCCTAAAGAAAGGAAGCTGATATTCATGACAGACATTGAGATTGCAGACCAAGCGACCCTGGAACCAATTACAGAAATTGCTGAGAAACTCGGACTTTCAGAAGACGAAATCGAACAATATGGTAAGTACAAAGCTAAAATTGATTTAAATATAAAGCCTTTACCTGATAAAAAACACAAACTAATTTTAGTTACGTCCATCAACCCTACTCCTGCTGGGGAAGGAAAGTCGACTGTCCTCATTGGCTTAGGGGATGCATTAAATCAGTTAAATTATCAGACAATGATTGCGATGCGTGAACCATCAATGGGTCCCGTTTTTGGAATAAAAGGTGGTGCAACTGGTGGTGGATATAGTCAGGTTGTTCCAATGGAAGATATTAACCTGAACTTTACCGGTGACTTACATGCGCTTACTAGTGCTAATAATACGTTGGCTGCTCTAATTGATAACTATATTATGCGTGATAATGCAATGAACCTTGATCCGCGGCGAATTATCTGGAAACGAGTAGAAGACGTTAACGATCGCGCGCTTCGGAATGTAGTTACTGGTCTTGGCGGTCCAATGGCTGGTGTTCCACGTGAAACGGGCTTCGACATTACAGCTGCCTCCGAGTTGATGGCAATTTTATGCCTTTCAACTAGTCTCCATGACTTGAAAGAACGGATTAGCCGAATTGTAGTAGGATATACATACGATAAAGAACCGGTCACAGTTGGCCAGCTTAATTTTCAGGATGCAATTACAATTATCTTGAAAGACGCATTGAAGCCTAACCTTGTTCAAACTTTAGACCATACCCCAACTATTGTTCATGGTGGCCCATTTGCTAACATTGCCCATGGTTGTAATAGTGTTTTGGCGACCCAAACTGCTCTTAACCTTTCTGATTATACTGTAACGGAGGCTGGCTTTGGGGCTGACCTTGGTGGAGAAAAGTTCCTTGATATTAAACAACGTGTTCTTGGCAAGCATCCAGATGCAATTGTCATCGTAGCGACTGTCCGAGCGCTAGAATACAATGGCGGTGCCAAACTTGCAGACTTAAATGAAGAAAATCTTGATGCGCTGAAAAAAGGTATGGCAAACCTTAATCGTCACATTAAGAATATGCAATTATATGGGTTACCAATCGTAGTTGCAATCAATCATTTTGTCAGTGATACCGATAAAGAAATCCAAATGATTAAGGATGATTGTGCTAAGCAAAATGTTGAAGCGATTTTGACTGATGCTTGGGCCAAGGGCGGTAAAGGTACCCATGATTTGGCTAATAAAGTAGTCGAACTTGCTGATAGTCCAAGTGAATTTACTCATATCTATGACGTTCAAGTTGATGACCTTCAAACTAAGTTAGAGAAGATTGCTAAGCAGATTTATGGCGCTAAAGAAGTATCATTTAGCCGTAAAGCACAAAATCAATTGAAGCGATTTGCTAAGTATGGATGGAATGATTTGCCAGTATGTATTGCTAAGACCCAGTATTCATTTACAGATGACCAAAAACAACTAGGTGCCCCAACTGACTTTACTTTCCATATTCGGGAATTGGTACCAAAGATCGGTGCCGGCTTTGTCGTGGCCTTAGCTGGTAATATGATGACAATGCCAGGCCTCCCTAAAGAACCAGCTGCTGTAAACATGACGATTGACGATAATGGTAAAATTACTGGATTATTCTAAATAACCAACACAAAACATCGATTGTGCAATAACGTACATCGATGTTTTTTTCACAAACTTTTCAAGGCTAGCGGGTTGAAGTTATTGATATACCGCTATGTGAACTTAATCGTTTTCTTGTGAAATTATAAAATAAGGACTACAGTAGAGCTATATCGTTTTATAAGTTTAATTTAGGTAGAGGTGAATGGCTAATGGAAAAGAAACTACATGGCGCCGATATTGTTATTGATAGTTTAAGAAAACACGGGGTTAATCTCGTCTTTGGTATTCCTGGAGCGAAGATTGATCGTTTGTTTGAAGGACTAGATGGTCAAGACAGTGAAGATGCACCTAAATTAATTGTTACTCGGCATGAGCAAAATGCGGCGTTTATGGCCCAAGCTTATGGTCGCTTAACCGGAAAAACAGGGGTCGCGATCACTACATCTGGCCCAGGAGTTGGTAATTTAGCAACTGGGATCATGACAGCTAACGCAGAAGGAGATCCAATGTTAGCGATTGGGGGACAAGTACAACGGAAAGATCTTCACCGTGCAACCCACCAAAGCACGCCTTCAACTGAAATTATGGCACCAATTACGCAATATAGCGCTGAAATTCAAGACCCTAATAATATTTCAGAAATTATGGCCAATGCATTTGAAGCAAGTCAGGATGCACGTAAGGGAGCAGCTTTCGTTAGTCTTCCACAAGACGTTGATGATACTGAGGTAACTGAAAAGCCATTGCCAATTTATGAAACACCTAAGATGGGGCCTGCTGATCCAAACGACTTACAAAAACTAGTCGAACTAATTAAAAATAGTAAAATGCCGGTTATTTTAGTTGGTCAACGGGGCGCGGATGAAGAAATTACGACTGCTCTCCGCAAATTATTAAGTGATTATTCATTGCCTGTTGTTGAAACATATCAAGCGGCTGGAGTGGTATCACGTGACTTAGAACAACAATCATACTTTGGTCGAATTGGACTTTTCCGTAATCAAGTTGGGGATCAATTGCTCCAACAAAGTGATTTAGTAATTACTGTTGGATATGACCCAATCGAATATGAACCGCGGAATTGGAATAAAGAAGGTAATTTGCGGATTGTTAACCTCGATACTTTGCCAGCACAAATAGATAACCACTTTACACCGATTATGCAATTAGTTGGTAATATTGCTACAAGCTTAACTGAGCTTGATAAGTTACTAAAGGGGTATGAGTATCCTGTTGCAGCCACTGAGCAACTTGCTAAATATAAGCAAGAACTTGCCCAAGATAAAAAGATTCAAATACCAGCAAGTGATGATGCCAGTCATCCGTTAGCGGTTGTGCATGCAATTCAAGAAAATGTTACTGATGACATGCACGTTGCGCTAGATGTGGGTTCCCACTATATCTGGATGGCACGACATTTCCGCTGCTACCAACCACGACACTTGTTAATCAGTAACGGGATGCAAACACTAGGCGTTGGCTTGCCATGGGCGATGGTTGCAGCGATGCTTTATCCCGAACATAAATCAGTGGCAGTTTGCGGGGATGGAGGCTTCCTCTTCTCTGGGGCGGAATTAGCGACAGCCGTCCAATACCATCTTAATGTTGTAACGATTGTATGGAATGATGGTGGCTATTATGATATGGTTAAGTTCCAAGAAGAGATGAAGTACCCCCAAGCAGCTGGTGTTAAGTTTGGCAATGTTGATATCGTTAAGTATGCTGAGAGTTTTGGCGCAACTGGACTACGGGTAAATGAGCCGGCTGATCTTACTAAGGTAATCAGCCAAGCCTTTAATATTGATGGCCCGGTTGTGGTAGATGTTCCAGTTGATTACAGTAACAATAAAGAATTAGCTGCCAACTTGATTGATTCACAACTTGGCTAAGAGGGGAACAAAGATTATGACAACATTATATGAACACGGAACGTTAGCTGCGTTGATGGCAGGAAATTTTGATGGCACAATTACTGTCAGTGATTTGTTAAAACATGGTTCGATGGGAATTGGAACTTTTACTGGATTAGACGGTGAGGTTGTTATCCTGAATAATGAAGTGTACCAGGCCGTTTCAAGTGGTCAAGTTAACCGCATTACAGATATGGATGCTACAATGCCATTTGCTTCAGTCCATTTTCCTGCTGAACAACAGGATATAACATTAAGGAATGTAAACTTTGCTAAACTGAATAATGATTTTGTTAAAGAACATAAGCTTGCTAATGTTTTTGCATTCTTACAATTGAGTGGTGAGTTTAAGCACGTCAAAATTCGGATTGCTCCGAAGCAAGAAAAGCCATACCCGACTTTACTCGATGTTGCGCAACACCAACCTGAGTTTACGGCTGAAAATATTTCTGGGACCATTATCGGTTATTATGCACCAGACATTTTTGGCACGATTACGGCAGCTGGCTGGCACCTTCATTTTATTAGCGATGATCGGCAATTTGCTGGGCATCTCCTGGCGTTTGATGCTTCCAAATTGACCGGGAGTTTTGAAGTCTTTGATAATTTGGAACAGCATTTGCCGATTGATAATAAAGAATTTCGGGCGAGTGAAGTTGATATGGCAACTTTACGTGATGGAATTGCTAAATCAGAAGGAAATGCAGACTAAAGAACAAATGAAGCAGCGGTATAAATAACGCCGAAAAAGGGCTCCAGTGCTCGGTAACGAACTCTGGAACCCTTTTTGTGATTTCTAAAATATCATCTTAAGTTGTCGTTTTTAATGAGTTGATTAATTAGTAGTCGCTTGGAAAAATAATATTTGCAGATTTACGGAGACGGTATAGAGTCATATTAACAATTTTAGCTAGTTCAAGCCATCGTTGATAATTATCCTGCTGCTGTGGCGATTCGGGGTTAGTAAAGAGTTGTGCAAAATCGTTTAACTCGTCAAACATGGTGTTATCTAAGTAGTGGTTATTGATAACTTGAATACTCCCCCTGATTATTAAGATAAGTCACATTCTTAGTATCGAAAATACTGTCAATTATTAGCGTGTCGCGAAGCCTATATTTATTGCCAAATGCTTCTGCGGTGCTAAGCTTACGGGAATATACAACAGTAAGTTAATATTTCCCAGTATCTTGTGCTGCATGAATCATCTGGTCAAAAATAGTATGGGTTCCAATAATTCCTAATCGTAACATAAGCTAGATTTCCTGGTTAGCCATTTTGTAGATTTGTACCATGTCATCATAATAAAGAACTTTCTGATCCCTTGTGCCCACCGGTAGCATTAGGACATGATTGTGACATTTCCATTTCTGCTTGGCAGGTATTTCAATAGTGCTTTTTACACTAAATACCTAAATCCTGTTTTAAAAAATCGTTCAGTTGAAGTTTTGGTGATTCAAGAATCTAACCCGACCGTCAAAAAATTCATTACCTTACTCCACCAGCTAACAGATGTGGCGGACCAGCCTGATAAGGAATTTTAAATCCGCAATCTCCTTTCACAAGCTTGGTTGACACTAATTGCTGAAATTAAGTTTCAAGAACAACACCAGCAATTGACGGTTATCCCACGTGAACGCAGCAAAAATATTTTAGCGTATTTAAACACTATGCGGAAAAGGTAACGATTAATGATAGTGCAACTGCGGTCAATATTAGTCCCAAAGAATGTATTCGGTCATTTAAGAAAAACATTCACCAAACGCCAATTGAATACTTATTAAATTACCGGGTTGAGCAGGCAAAGAAATTATTGCGGCATTCGGAGCTTTCGATCACGGATATTGCTTTGCGGGCAGGATTTAGTACGAGTGCCTATTTTAGTAAAATATTTAAGGAACGGGTAGGGATGACACTACGGGAATACCGGCAGCGTCAAGGGTAGCTTACTTTAAGTTTAAAATTTTACTTATCAATGTTTCCATGTCTGCTGGGTTAATGACTTTTTCTTGGCGCGGCGTTTGGTCTACTAACGCTTGGACACCAGCGCTAAGCTGATCTCCCAGAAGATCATGTAACTGTTGAAGAGCAGGAAGCCCGCTTTGACTAACTTTTTGGTTGGTTAGTGCGTGGTAGACGGTTTCAGGGAATTTATATGGACTGGCAGTTGACACGATAACTGTGGGAGTTGTGTCATGGCTTTGTTGCTGATATTGATGTGTTACATGTGATGCCACTGCAGTATGCGGGTCAATAACATATCCATCATTTAAATATACTCGTTTAATTTCGGCTTCAACTTCATCTGGGGTCGCAAAACCAGCCACAAATTGCTCCTGAAGCTTATTTAATACGGTGGAATCTACCTGGTAGTGACCGTCAGTAGCTAATTGCTTCATTAATTTAGCAACTGTTACGCAGCTTTCATCATAAAGATCAAAGAGGAGCCGCTCAAGATTACTTGATACTAAAATATCCATTGCTGGTGAGTTAGTTAGGTAAAAGTTGCGTCGCCGCTCATATTTTCCGCTCTTGAAAAAGTCGGTCAATACATTGTTTTCATTAGAAGCACACAGGAGCTTATTAATTGGTAAGCCTAATTTTTTAGCGTAGTAACCAGCGAGGATATCGCCAAAATTACCAGTCGGCACGGTGAAATTAACTTTCTCCCCTAGTTGGATCCCGCCTGTATGAACAAGCTGTCCGTATGCAGCAAAATAGTACACAATTTGGGGGATAAGCCGCCCGATATTCATTGAATTAGCTGAGGAAAAGCAGTTATTATTTTGCGCAAGGCGGTCATTAAATGCTTGATCGTTGAAAATATGTTTAACGCTTGTTTGGGCATCATCAAAATTACCCTTAATTGCGATTGCGTGAAGGTTTGATCCAGGCTGCCCCAGCATTTGGCGTAATTGAACCGGACTAACCCCGCCAGCAGGGTAGAAGACGATTACCTGTGTGTCTTTTTGATTGCTAAACCCTCGCATTGAGGCTGTTCCAGTATCACCAGAAGTTGCGGTAAGGATAACGATTTGTTTTTCTAGTTGGGTGTTTTGTGCAGCACGTGACACTAATTGGGGTAACATTTGTAAGGCGATATCCTTAAATGCCAGTGTCGGCCCGTGAAAAAGCTCAAGATAATAATTGCTGGCGTGTTTGGGCGTTAATGGGGCAATTAAACGGTTATCCCACTGACTACCATAAGCGGTATTTGCATTTTTCAGTAGTTGGTCGCTCGTAAATTCATCAAAAAACCAGTTAAGAATAGTTGCAGCAAGTTGTTGGTACGGCAACGAAATTAAGGTTGCAAGGTTATAAGTTGGTTGAGGAAAATGAAGCGGTACATAAAGACCGCCGTCTGGAGAAAGTCCTTGTAAGATAGCAGTTGGTGATTTTAAAATCGTTGATAAGTCTCCCTGAGTGCTACGGTAGTCCATGATAATTCCTCCAATTTCAAAGGTGATTTTATTTTAATTGTATGTTTCTTATATGCTATGGTACAATGCTGAAAATGAAAAAACAATGAGAAACTGAGGCGGGAAAATGAAAAACATTAAACTGGGACTGCTCGGTCTGGGTACGGTCGGGTCAGGAGTCTTACAGATGGTTCAACAAAATGCGGATAAAATTATCGATGTTACTGGGTGCAAGTTAACAGTTAAAACAGCTTTAGTTCGAAACCTTGGTAACTATAATAAGTATGCTGATGAAACTTCTTTAACAACTGATTTTGATGAAATCTTGAATGATGATGAAATAAAAATTGTCGTTGAACTTATGGGTGGTATTCATCCGGCTAAAGAATATATTACAACCTTATTAAAAAATCATAAGAACGTGGTCACAGCGAACAAGGATTTGATTGCGTCTTATGGCCCAGAATTGATGACTGTCGCGCATGAAAATCACTGTGACTTAATGTTTGAAGCGAGTGTGGCTGGTGGGATTCCTATTTTGCGGACGATTGCTAATAGCTTTACGGCAGATAAGGTTACTGAAGTAAAGGGAATTGTAAATGGAACAACGAATTACATCTTAACGCAAATGAGTCAGCGGGGATGGTCATACCACCAAGCACTTGCTCAAGCACAACAGCTGGGATTTGCAGAGAGTGATCCAACCAATGACGTGACGGGTAAGGATGCGGCTTACAAGATGATTATATTAAGTCAATTTGCATTTGGAACTCAACTAGATATTAAGGACATTGCGGTAGAAGGGATTGACCGATTGAATGACGCTGATGTTCAACAAGCAGCGTCATTTGGATACGTAATTAAATTACTAGGGATTACCAAGCTGGTTAATAATGGAGTATTTGTCGAAGTTGGCCCAGTGTTAATCCCCCGTGATCATCCTTTAGCAACAATCAATAATGAATTTAATGCAGTAATGGTTACAGCCCAAGCGGTCGGTGATACGCTCTTTTATGGCCGCGGTGCAGGGGGCTTGCCAACTGCTAACAGTGTGTTAAGTGATATTACAACGGTAACGAAAAACATTATCCTGGGAACTAATGGGAATCTCTTTAATAATTACCAACAACCTTATATTCCGGCAAAACTTGCTGATATAAAATATCCATATTATTTATCGTTAACCTTGCCGGATGTTCCTGGGCAAATGTTGAAGCTAACCCAGATGATGACGAATATTAATGCTAGTTTTCGTGAAATAACCCAAACAAAAGATGGCAAAATTGCGCACATTGCAATCATTACTCACCGGATGAGCAAAGAACAATTACAGACATTACTAACTAAAGTGGCTAATGATCAGTCAATTAACTTGTCGGCGGCTTATAAAGTGATGGGATAGGAGGAAGTATAATGATTATTCAAGCACCTGCTTCCAGTGCTAATCTTGGTCCGGGATTTGACTCGATTGGGATTGCAGTCTCTTTGTATTTAAAATTAGAAGTCCTTGGTCCAAGCGATAACTGGCAAGTTGATCACCAGCTTGGGAAGCTCCCTCATGATGAGACGAATATGATTGTAACAACGGCATTAAGTGTTGCACCGGATTTGCTGCCACAGCACCTGCGGGTAGTCAGTGAAATTCCGATAGCACATGGATTAGGAAGTAGTTCAAGCGCAATTGTTGCTGGAATCGAATTAGCAAATCAGCTTAAGAACCTGAACCTTAGCAAGGAAGAAAAAGTTGAGATTGCCAGCCAGATTGAAGGCCATCCTGATAATGTCGCACCGACTATTCTAGGGGGATTAGTAGTGGGGACACATATTAATGGGCATTTTTCTGCGATTGAAGCGCCCTTATTCCCCTATGCTTTTGCTGCATATATCCCGCCTTATAATCTAAAAACAGCTGATGCGCGAGCTGCCTTGCCATATCAACTAGAATATTCCCAAGCTGTTCATGCGAGCGCGGTTGCTAATACCTTTGTTGCTAGTTTGTTTGCTAAAAACTATGATGTAGCGTTTAAATTAATGGAGGCAGATCGCTTTCATGAACCATATCGCAAAGAACTAGTTCCAGAATTAGATCAAATTCGTGAATTAGGAAAAAAACATGGAGCACTAGCAACATATTTAAGCGGCGCCGGACCAACAGTAATGACAGTTATCGATAATGACGATTACGGATTATTTGAACAGGCAGTACATGCTGCGGGGCTAAAGGGAAAAGTAGTCCGTTTACACCCAGATGTTGAAGGAGTTAAACTAATATAATTTAGGAAAGAGGCTGGAAATGAATTCGGCCCTTTTTCTTTTTTGTGAATTTTAACGAACTATTTTATGCTTTAACTTGATTAAGTTCGATTTTTACATTGAATTATAAAAAATCTTTGCTATCCTTAAAGCAGATTTGAGGAGGCATTGTTATGAGTGATATTAGTGTTGTGATGGGCAGTAAATCAGATTGGCCAACTGTTAAAGAAACTTGTGATATTTTAGATGAATTTGGTGTTTCATATGAAAAGGATGTGATTTCTGCTCATCGAATGCCAAATGAAATGTTCGCGTTTGCGCAAAATGCGGTTGATAATGGGGTTAAAGTAATTATTGCGTGTGCCGGGGGAGCAGCCCATCTTCCGGGCATGATTGCAGCCAATACCCCCCTGCCAGTAATTGGGATCCCAGGACAGACGAAAGCTCTCGGTGGAATGGACTCGCTTTTATCAATTGTTCAAATGCCAGCGGGAATTCCGGTGGCAACTACTGCGATTGGAAAAGCAGGAGCTAAAAACGCTGCGTTATTAGCATTGCAAATTCTGGGGATCACAGATAAGCATATCCAACAACAAATCATCGAATATCGACAGGCGATGCATGATCAAGCAAAAGAAAGTGGGCAGTATCTTGAATAAATTTATTCCACAAGGTTCAACGATTGGCATTATTGGTGGTGGACAATTGGGACAGATGATGGCATTGGATGCCAAACAGACGGGGATGAAGGTTATTATTTTAGATCCAACCCCTCATTGTCCAGCGGGGCAGGTTGCTGATGAACAAATCGTTGCTCCTTATGCCGATACTAAAGCGATTGAAAAGTTGGCTGATAAAGCGGATGTATTAACCTACGAATTTGAAAATGTTGATTTAAGCGCTTTGGAAGATGTGCAGGATCGCGTTTATCTTCCCCAAGGAACTAACTTGCTTTACACGACCAAAAATCGTTTACGGGAAAAGAATTTCTTACGTCAGGCAGGGGTAAAAACAGCACCTTTCATGGCAGTGCATACTTTGGCTGAATTAAAAGATGCGGTAAAGAAAATCGGTTACCCAGCAGTTTTGAAAACCAGTGAAGGGGGATATGACGGACATGGGCAAGAAGTGTTACGTAATAAGGACGATCTTGATAAGTGTGCCCCTATTTTAGCCACTGGCGACTGTATCTTAGAGGGATGGGTGCCTTTTAGCCGCGAATGTTCAGTGATGGTCGGACGTAATGAAAATGGAGAAATAACGGTTTTTCCGGTTTCAGAAAATATTCACCATGATGAAATTTTACATTTAAGCATTGTCCCAGCAAGGATCTCTTCTGAATTACAACAAAGGGCGCAAAAAATAGCGGTACAGATTGCCCAAACGATTAATTTACGAGGAATTTTAGGGGTTGAAATGTTTGTAACAGATAATGGAGAGATCTATATTAATGAGCTTGCTCCCCGCCCGCACAATTCCGGCCATTATTCAATTGAAGCTTGTAACTTCTCCCAGTTCGCCATCCATAACCGAGCAATTTGTAACTGGCCGCTCCCACAAGTAGAGTTATTAAAGCCGGTGGTAATGGTAAATGTTTTAGGTCAGCATGTTAATGGAGTCCGACAACAGATTCAGAAAAAGGCAAATTGGCATTTTCATGATTACGGGAAGGCAGAAGTTCGTCATAACCGGAAAATGGGCCATGTTACAATCTTGACTGATGATACTGAAGCTACTTTGGCAGAAATTGACAATACAGGAATTTGGGGTGCATAAAGTTCGGCTTTACGTAACCGCTTTTCCTGTGCGATAATACATTTAGAAAAAATAGAGAGGATTTTTAACTGATGATTGATCGTTATACCAGTCCAGAGATGAAAAAGATTTGGAGCTTAGAAACACAATACCAATGTTGGTTAGATGTTGAGATTGCTGCTGATGAAGCGTGGAGTAAGCTTGACCATATTCCAGCAGAAGATGTGGAAAAGATTAAAAAGAATGCCAAGTTTTCTGTGGAAGGAATTGCAGAGATTGAAGCAGTGACCCATCATGATGTGATTGCTTTTACCCGTGATGTTTCTAAATCATTGGGGCCTGAACGAAAGTGGGTTCACTACGGAATGACGAGTACAGATGTAGTTGATACTGCACAAGGCTTACGATTAAAAAAGGCGAACGATATTCTTCGTCAAGATATTGATAACTTTATGGATGTCCTTAAAGAATTAGCTGAAAAATATAAGTACACAGTTTGTATGGGACGAACACATGGTATCCATGCTGAACCAACAACTTTTGGCTTGAAAGCTGCTCGGTGGTATTCAGAAATGAAGCGTAATAAAGAACGTTTTGAACATGCTGCTAAGGGTGTCGAAGCGGGTAAAATTTCTGGTGCAGTAGGAACTTTTGCTGAAATTGACCCATTTGTTGAGGAATATGTCTGCAAAAAACTTGGCTTACGTCCTCAAGAAATCTCCACACAAGTTCTTCCGCGAGATTTGCATGCTGAATATATTGCTACTATTGCGCTTATTGGAACAAGTATGGAAGAAATGGCAACCGAAATTCGCTCGCTGCAACGAACGGAAATCCATGAAGTTGAAGAACACTTTGCCAAGGGACAAAAAGGATCTTCTGCTATGCCACATAAACGTAATCCAATTGGCTCAGAAAACATTACAGGTTGTGCGCGGATGCTTCGTGGCTTTATGGTCCCAGCTTATGAAGATGTTTCACTTTGGCATGAACGGGATATTTCTCATTCCAGTGCAGAACGAATGATTTTACCAGATGCCACTTCATTACTTGATTACATGTTGCGGCGGTTTGGACGAATCTTAAAGAATCTTGATGTATTCCCTGAGACAATGAAGAAGAATATGGATAAGACATTAGGCTTGATTTACAGTGGTCGGGTTCTTTTGAAGTTGGTTAACAGTGGGATGACGCGGGAAGCAGCTTATGATTTGATTCAACCATATACCGCTAAGTGCTGGGCAGAACAGATTCCATTCCGCCCACTATTGGAGGATGACCCAACAATTCAAAAGCAATTAACTAAAGAAGATCTTGACGATGCCTTTGATTACCACTGGCACCTCCGCCATGTTGATGATATTTATAAGCGATTAGGCTTAGACTAATTTAAGCTAGTTTAAGGGGCTAGACGAACAAAGAAGTTTGTCTAGCCTTTTTTATTATGCTTCGTTTATCAAAATACGAACTATCGGGCGAAATAATAGAATAAATATCGCAATTTGTGTTGACAAAAGGGAGAAGGGGAGAGTATATTGTTGTCATAAAATATCGAATTAAATTTCGTTTATTGTGATTATTGTTCGTGTTTTTTGCTGAAAGGAAGTTCCATAAATGGAGAAGTTATTGTATACCGGCAAGGCAAAGCAGATGTGGCAAACGGAGGATCCAGCAGTTTTACGGGTAGTTTATCTGGATCAAGCTACCGCCTTCAACGGAAAAAAGAAGGATCACTTTACCGGTAAGGGTGGGGCTGCTAATGCTATTTCTTCACTCGTTTTTGCTTACTTAATGAAGCAGGGAATTGAGACCCACTTTATTAAGAAACTATCAACTAACGAAGACCTGGTAAAAAAATGTGAGATGTTTCCGCTTGAATTTGTAACGCGAAATGTAATTGCTGGGCATTTTGCGAGTCGGTATGGACTTTCAGAAGGGGAAGAGCTTCCTTCACCAGTTGAGGAAACGTTCTATAAAAGTGATGAACTTAATGACCCATTTATCAATGAGTCCTCAACGATTGCTCTTAAGATTGCCAGCAAAGAGGAGCTTGCACAAATGTGGGGGATCTGTCGGAAGGTCAATAACTTACTTAAACCATTATTTGCCCAAGCTAATTTACGGCTGGTTGACTTCAAACTCGAATTTGGCCGTTTAAGTGATGGCAAGATCATTCTTGCAGATGAATTTTCGCCAGATAACTGTCGGTTATGGGATCTGACAACTAAGCAACATATGGATAAAGACGTATATCGGCGCAAACTTGCTGATTTAACCCGAACATATGATGAGGTATTGGAACGGTTAGAAGCAGTGATTAAGGAGGAAGCATAAATGGTTAATGTTCGGATTTTCGTAACATATAAGCAATCGGTCTTTGATCCGCAGGGAGAAACCATTAAGGAAGCAATCCATTCTCTAGGTCATGATGAAGTAAAAACTGTTAAAGTCGGAAAATTCTTTGACGTTACCTTGGATACAAATGAGGATGAGGTAGCGATGGCAGTAAAAGAAATTGCTGATCAGCTCCTTGTTAACTTCAACATGGAAACTTATACATACCAAGTTATGGAGGAAGCCTAGATGAAAATTGCGGTGGTTGTTTTTCCGGGATCCAATTGCGATGTGGATTTATATGAAGCCCTTCATTCCGTTTGCCATGCAGACGTGGAATATGTTTCTCACCAGCAAAAAAGTTTAGCCGGTTTTGATGCTGTGATGTTACCAGGTGGATTTTCTTATGGTGATTATCTACGAGCTGGTGCAATTGCTCGGTTCACCAATATCATGCCTGCAATAATCAAAATGGCCAATGAGGGGAAACCAGTTTTTGGAACGTGTAACGGATTTCAAATTTTGACAGAAGCAGGTCTTTTGCCAGGTGGACTCAAACGCAATGATAACCAACGCTTTGTTTGTAAAACTGTTCCTTTAGAAGTAGTGAACTCGCAAACTCTTTTTACTAGTCATTACCAGGATCACGAACGAATCGCATTACCAATTGCGCATGCCGATGGTAGTTATTATGCGGATGAAAAAACACTAGATGAACTTGAAGCAAATAATCAAGTTGTCTTTCGTTACGCGACTGAAAATCCCAATGGCAGTTTACACAACATTGCTGGAATTACTAATAAGCAGGGAAATGTCTTAGGCATGATGCCCCATCCTGAACGAGCAGTAGAAACTATTCTTGGTAGTACGGATGGCTTACGGTTATTTGAGTCCTTGTTAGAAAACGGCAGAATTAAAGTGGAGGCATAGTTAATGAAGCAAGCAATGACCCCAGAAGAGATTAAAGAAAAGAAACCATACTTAGATTGGAGCTTGACTGAAGCAGAATATGATTACATTCGCACTCGGCTCTTGGGACGATTACCAAATTATACTGAAACCGGCTTATTTTCCGCGATGTGGAGTGAGCACTGTTCATATAAAAAGTCAAAGCCAGTTCTGCGGCTCTTCCCTAATAAAAATGAGCGAGTATTGCAAGGTCCCGGAGAAGGAGCAGGGGTTGTTGATATTGATGATGGACAAGCAGTGGTATTCAAAGCTGAAAGTCACAATCATCCGACAACTGTTGAACCTTATCAAGGAGCGGCAACCGGTGTCGGTGGGATTCTGCGGGACATTTTCAGCATGGGGGCACGACCAATCACTTCCCTTGATTCCCTCCATTTCGGTGAATTAGATAATTCGACAACGCGGATGAAAGTAACTAATACTGTTCGGGGAATTGGTGATTACGGTAATTGTATGGGAATCCCTACAATTGCGGGTGAAACAACATTTGATCCATGCTACCAGGGCAATATTCTGTGTAATGCAATGAGTGTCGGCTTAATGGACCAGAAAGATATCCAGCAGGGGCGCGCTGCCGGAATTGGAAATGCAGTGATGTATGTCGGCGCTAAAACCGGCCGTGATGGAATTCATGGTGCCACCTTTGCTTCAGCAGACTTTAATGATGAAAATATGACGCAACGTTCGGCAGTTCAAGTTGGTAATCCTTTTATGGAAAAACTCTTATTAGAAGCCTGCCTTGATCTTATTAGAAATCATCCTGACTGGTTAGTAGGAATTCAAGATATGGGGGCAGCGGGAATTGTTTCTTCAAGTGCGGAAATGGCTTCCGAAGGTGAAAGTGGAATGGAGCTAAATTTGGATCTTGTTCCGCAACGTGAACCCGGGATGTCGGCTTATGAAATTATGCTTAGTGAATCCCAAGAACGGATGCTCCTTTGCGTAAAAAAAGGCTATGAAGAAGATGTCAAAAAGATTTTTGATTTTTACGATCTTGAAGTGGTCACAATTGGCCGGATTACTGCGGGTCATGATTATGTTCTCTTTCATGATGGGGAAGAAGTATGTCACATCCCAGTGTCTAGTTTAACGGATGACGTACTAGAAGAAGAAAGCCTAGAAAAAAAGCCTGTGCGAATTGAATTAGCCGAACAGCAACCAGCGTGGATTCCGGATATTGATAACGTTGCTGAAGTTTTAACTGCCTTGCTTGCTCAGTCAACGATTGCGGATAAAAGTAGTCTTTATCAGCAATATGATTCCCAAGTACGGACAAACACAGTGGCTGGTCCAGGGAGTGATGCTGGAGTTCTGCGGATTCGTGGAACACATAAAGGGTTAGCGATGACAACTGATGGGAACGGTCGGTTTGTTTACCTTAGTCCAGAAGTTGGTGGACAAATTGCCTTAGTTGAAGCGGCTGCCAACATAATTGCCAGTGGAGCCGAACCGTTAGCAATTACTAACTGCTTAAATTATGGTGACCCAACTGATCCAGAAATTTTCTGGGAACTTCATCAATCTGTCCAAGGGATGGCTGATGCTTGCCGTGAATTTAATACCCCCGTTATTTCTGGGAATGTTTCTTTATATAACGAAAACAATGGGCAAGCAATTCATCCGACGCCGATGGTTGGAATGGTTGGTCTAATTAAAAATATTGATCGCGTAATTCCTTCGTTTGTCCAACACCCGGGAGATAAGGTTTATCTAGTGGGCCAAACTCGTGATGATTATGCGGGGTCTGAGTTGCAAAAAATGATGACCGGTGATATTAGCGGAATTGTTAAGGCATTTGACCTTCACCATGTTCATCAATATATGCGGCAGTTACTGATGACAATGGAGAACGGCCTTGTTTCCAGTGCGCATGATTTGAGTGAAGGTGGCCTCGGAGTAGCTTTAGCAGAAACAGTCTTCAAAACTGATTTAGGATTAAAAATCGACCTTGCTGATCAGCCCGTAGCTCACCTTTTTAGTGAGACTCCTGGAAGATTTATCGTGACAGTTGCTCCTGAAAAGGCAACCGAATTCGAACAGGCATTAGGAAAAGATGCGCACCTAATCGGAGAAGTTACAAATAGCCACTGGTTAATGGTTAAACTGGCAAATGGTGAACTCAATGAAAGTGTTGCGAAATTACAAAAAACATGGGAGGAGGCAATTCCGTGCCAACTGAAATCAAAGGATTAAATGAAGAATGTGGGGTCTTTGGAATTTTTGATGCGGCTAACGCTAGTCAATTAACCTATTACGGCCTGCATGCTCTTCAACATCGCGGCCAAGAAGGTGCAGGAATTGTCTCAACTGATGGGACGGAACTTTATCAACACCGTGACCGAGGATTGTTGGCGAAAGTGTTTGCTGATCCGGCTGAGCTTAAACGATTAAAAGGAAACGCTGCGATTGGCCATGTACGCTATGGGACAAGTGGGCATAACTCGATTGCCAATGTTCAACCCTTCCTCTTTCACTTTCATGATGGTGCTGTTGCCCTCGCCCACAATGGTAATTTAACTAATGCTGTTACCCTTCGTCGTGAATTGGAAAATGAAGGGGCGGTTTTCCAGTCAGATTCTGATACGGAAATTTTAATTCACCTTATCCGGAAATATATTAATGAAGGTTTTATTCCTGCTTTGAAGAAAAGCCTCAACCTTGTCCATGGTGGATTTGCCTATCTATTACTGCAAAAAGATCGGCTAATTGCGGCTTTAGATCCTAATGGGATTCGTCCTTTATGTATTGGAAGGTTAGAAAATGGCGCTTATGTTGTTACTAGTGAGACGTGTGCTTTAGACATTATTAATGCTCAATTTGTGCGTGATGTTTTGCCGGGAGAATTAATAGTTATTGATAAAGATGGGTTACATATTGACCATTACACTACCCAAACCCAGTTGGCAATTTGCTCAATGGAGTATATCTATTTCGCCCGTCCCGATTCTATTATTCATGGGGTAACGGTACATAATGCGCGTAAACGAATGGGAAAGTTATTAGCAAAGGAACATCCGGTTGATGCTGATATGGTAATTGGAGTCCCTAATTCATCGTTATCTGCTGCTAGTGGGTATGCTGAAGAAAGTGGCCTTCCATATGAAATGGGATTAATAAAGAGCCAATACGTTGCACGGACGTTTATTCAACCAACTCAAGAGTTACGGGAGTTAGGCGTTCAGATGAAATTATCAGCTGTTCGCGGAGTTGTAAAAGGAAAAAGAGTGGTAGTAGTCGACGATTCGATTGTACGCGGAACAACTTCTAAGCAGATTGTTCAAATGCTAAAAAGAGCTGGGGCTAAAGAAGTTCATATGCTGATCTCCTCGCCACCATTTAAGTTTCCATGTTTCTATGGGATTGACGTATCAACGCGTTCAGAACTGATGGCCGCTCATTATTCCATTGAAGAAATGCGGCGGTTAATTGGTGCAGATTCTCTTAATTTTTTGAGTATTGATAGTTTAATCCAAGCAATTAACGTACCAGATGCAGGAGATGCTCCTAATGATGGACTTACCGTGGCTTATTTTGATGGGAAGTACCCAACGCCGCTTTATGATTATGAAGAAGGGTACCTAAAGTCGTTAAGCGAACAAGAGCGATTAGCAAGAAAGGGGTAAGAGGATGAGTCGTTATCAAGATGCAGGGGTGGATGTAAATGCCGGGTACGAACTTGTTTACCGTATTAAAGATGCCGTCAAATCAACTGATCGCCTAGGTGTGATTGGGGGAATTGGCAGCTTTGGAGGGATGTTTGACTTAGAAAAATTACAGGTACGGCATCCGGTCCTTGTCTCTGGCACTGATGGTGTGGGAACGAAACTCTTAATTGCCCAACAAATGAATAAGCACGATACAATCGGGATCGATGTTGTCGCAATGTGTGTTAATGATGTCCTTGCGCAGGGAGCGGAACCAATAACATTTCTCGACTATATTGCAACCGGCCATAATGATCCGGCTAAGATGGCAGCGATTGTTAGTGGAGTAGCGACTGGTTGCCGAGAAGCTGGGGCGGCTTTAATTGGTGGAGAAACAGCAGAAATGCCAGATATGTATGCAGCCACTGAGTATGACCTGGCAGGGACAGTAACCGGGGTAGCAGAAAAAGAAGAACTTCTTACCGCTGTTGGACCACAAAAAGATGATGTTTTAATTGGCCTCCCATCAAGCGGCTTGCATTCCAATGGCTTTTCCCTTGTCCGGCAGATCTTATTTAAGGATAATCACGTCAAATTAACTGATCGCCCAGAAGCATTGAGGGGGAAGACAGTAGGAGAAACGATCCTGACTCCTACTAGGATTTATGTTCAAGCGGTCTTACCATTAGTCCATCGCAAATTGGTTCATGGGATTAGTCACATTACTGGTGGAGGATTGATTGAAAACGTTCCCCGGATGTTTAGGAATAACTTGCAAGCGGTAATTGATCCTAGGCAGTGGCCACAGCTTCCGGTCTTTGACTATTTGCGTGTGCTAGGAGGCCTTACTAAGGAGGATTGTTTCGAAGCATTTAACATGGGAATAGGAATGGTCTTAGCAGTGGCACCAGATCAAGTAGCGCAAGTTCAAGAGATGCTATCAAATAAAAACATGACAAGTTATCAAATTGGTTATCTTCGTCATTGCTTACCAGATGCAAAAAAGATTGTTATCAAGTGAGGATTGTAAATGAGAGTCGCAATTTTAGCATCAGGAAACGGAACGAATTTTGAAGTCTTAGCACAGCACTTCAAAAATAATGATCTTCCTGGTGAATTAGCATTATTATTCTGTAATCATCCAGATGCTCCGGTAATGAAAAGAGCTGCCCGACTGGGGATTCCGGCAGAAAGCTTTACGGTCAAATCTTGTGGAGGAAAACAGGAATACGAGGAAAAATTATTGGGAGTGTTGAAAAAGTATCAAATTGACTTTATTGCCCTTGCTGGTTATTTACGAGTAATCGGACCCACTATTTTGGATCATTATGCTCACCGAATTATTAACCTTCATCCAGCATGGTTACCAGAATATCCCGGACTGCATTCAATTGAACGGGCATTTGCTGATCAACAGGCACAGACAGGCGTCACCGTACATTATATTGATGCGGGACTCGATTCCGGCCCAATTATCGTCCAGGAACACGTCCCGATTTTACCAACGGATACTATTGAAACCTTAGAAGCACGGGTTCATGAAACTGAGCACCGGTTATATCCTGAAGCACTAAAGCAGGCATTAGAAAAGGAGCAACATTAAATTATGAAAAGAGCATTAGTAAGCGTTTCTGATAAGCAAAGCTTGGTTCCATTCGTTAAAGGATTAGTTGAAAATGGTTTTGAAATTATCTCGACTGGTGGGACGAAGCGGGTTTTAGATGAAGCGGGAATTGAAACAATTGGGATTGAGGATGTTACTCATTTTCCAGAAATTCTTGATGGCCGCGTAAAGACTCTTAACCCATACGTCCATGGGGGACTATTGGCTCGCCGGGACTTACCAGAACACATGGCGACCCTCGAAAAGCTTAATATTACGCCAATCGATTTAGTCTGTGTTAATCTTTATCCATTTAAAGAGACGATCGAAAAGCCGGGAGTGGAAATAGCCGCTGCAATTGAAAATATTGATATTGGTGGTCCTAGCATGGTCCGCTCAGCTGCTAAAAACTATCATGATGTAACAATCGTGGTGGATCAAGCTGATTACGATGAAGTCTTAGCCCAGATCAAAGAAGATGGTGAAACATCATTAGCAACCCGAGCACGTTTAGCAGCGAAAGCCTTTCGTCATACAGCAGCCTATGATTCCCTCATCTCTCAATACCTTACAAAACAGACAGGACTTGAAGACCCAGAAAAATTAACCTTAAGCTGGGATTTAAAAGAAACAATGCGTTATGGCGAAAATAGTCACCAAAAGGCTTGGTTATATGAAGACGCGCTTCCTAAGGCTTTTTCAGTTTTACAGGCTGAACAATTACATGGTAAGAAACTTTCCTACAATAATATTAAGGATGCTGATGAAGCATTACGGTGCATTCGCGAATTTGATGAACCAACAGTGGTAGCGATGAAACATATGAACCCATGTGGTATTGGTCGCGGGGATAGTTTGGTTCAAGCCTGGGATCGTGCCTATGAAGCTGACCCTGTTTCCATCTTTGGGGGAGTGATTGCTCTTAATCGCCAAGTTGATTTAGCGACTGCCGAGAAAATGCACAAAATCTTTTTAGAAATTGTCATTGCACCCGGCTTTGACGATGATGCATTTGAATTACTGGCAAAGAAGAAAAATATTCGTTTGCTGCGTCTGGACTTCAGTAAGAAGGATGAACCAACTAAACATGAAGTTGTTTCAGTGATGGGTGGAATGTTGTTGCAGGAACAAGACACGCTTAAGGAAGATTACCATGACTGGCAATGTGTTACTGAAAAGCAGCCAACAGAGGAACAGCTTAAGACATTAATGTTTGCTTGGAAAGCAGTTAAGCATGCCAAATCAAATGCAATTGTCTTAGCAAATGATGAGCGAACGTTAGGGGTAGGAGAAGGTCAACCTAACCGAATTGATTCATTAAAAATTGCCGTAAAACATGCTGGCGAGGCGATTGATGACCGGACAGTGATGGCATCGGATGCCTTCTTCCCATTTGGCGATTGTGTTGAATATGCAGGTCAAAATGGCATTAAGGCGATTGTTCAGCCAGGGGGATCAATTCGCGATCAAGAATCAATTGAGATGGCAAATAAATACGGAATTGCAATGGTCACAACAGGTATTCGTCATTTCCACCATTAAAGCTAGGAGGGTATCATGGAAAAGCAGGTCAACGTATTAGTTGTAGGTGAAGGCGGTCGTGAATTTGCCGTGGCGAAGAAATTACAAGAAAGTCCCCGTGTTAAGCAAGTTTATTGCGCGCCAGGCAACGTGGGGATGTCGACTGTAGGAGTGATTCCCGTTGCAATTGCGGAAACTGACTTTGCTAAGCTGATTCAATTTGCTAAAGAACATAATGTCGCGTGGACATTCGTGGGCCCTGAGGATTGCTTGGTTGATGGGATTGTCGATGAATTTAAGGCGGCTGGATTGAAGGTTTTTGGTCCTGATGCGCGGGCTGCCCAATTAGAAGGCTCGAAAGACTATGCCCTTAATTTTATGAATAATTATCACGTTCCCACTGCCCGCCATGCGACATATCGGGATCAAACAGCAGCGATTAATAACGTTGGCCAATTTGGCTTTCCAGTAGTAATTAAAGAAAATGGTTTAGCTGGAGGAAAAGGGGTTGTTATTGCAAAGGATCGTGCAGAAGCAATTAAGACAATCAAAGAAATGTTTGTCAATGGGCAGGCGCGCCTTGTGATTGAAGAATGCTTATCGGGTCCCGAATATTCGATGTTTGCTTTGATTAGTAATGGGCATTACCGAATTTTGCCCATGGCTCAAGACCACAAACGAGCATTTGATGGCGATAAAGGTCCTAATACTGGGGGGATGGGTGCTTATAGTCCCTTGCCACAACTTTCATCAGCTGTTCGACAACGGATGGTCGATGAAGTGCTTAAGCCAACAATTGATGGTTTGGTGGCTGGCGAGTATCACTACCATGGAATTTTATACATTGGCCTTATTTTGACTGATGATGGTGCAAAAGTAATTGAGTATAATGTTCGTTTAGGTGACCCAGAGACACAGGTGATTTTGCCCCGCATGAAAACGGACTTATTTGAACTTGTAGATGCAGCAATTAATGATCGACCATTACCAGAAGTTGAAGAAAATAAAGATGCTTGTTTTGGCGTTGTTTTGGCATCGAAAGGATATCCAACTAAGCCAATCCATGGCCAAAAGTTGGGAACATTTCCCCTTGATCCTAATGTCACTATTGATTATGCAAATGTTGCTGGGACGATTAATGATTTGAAAGGTGCAGGCGGACGTTTACTAATGGTGATCGGGAAAGATGATTCTCTTCAAAAAGCCCGTGATCACGTTTATGACTATTTGAGCCAGCTTGATGAACCTGAATGTTTTTATCGTCATGACATTGGTGCAAAAGCTGGACTACAATAATTTCTTCATCACTATTGGCATTTACAGGGGAATGGATTAAAATAATATAGTAATGCTGTTTATAGCGATTTTAAGAAGAAAGAGGTCAATTGAACATGGCTAAATTAGTATTAATTCGTCACGGTCAAAGTGAATGGAACTTATCTAACCAATTTACTGGTTGGGTTGACGTTGATTTAAGTGAAAAGGGTGTTGAACAAGCAAAGAATGCTGGTAAAGCCCTTAAGGAACACGGCATTGAATTTGACTACGCATACACTTCTGTTTTGAAGCGTGCTATCAAGACTTTGCACTATGCTCTTGAAGAATGTGACCAATTATGGATTCCTGAATACAAGACTTGGCGTTTAAACGAACGTCACTATGGTGCACTTCAAGGCCACAACAAGCAAAAGGCCGCTGAAAAGTACGGTGACGAACAAGTTCACATTTGGCGTCGTTCATACGATGTATTACCTCCATTGCTAAGTGCTGACGATGAAGGTTCTGCTGCAAAGGATCGTCGTTACGCTAACTTAGACCCACGTGCTATTCCTGGTGGTGAAAACTTGAAGGTTACTTTGGAACGTGTTATTCCATTATGGCAAGATGAAATTGCGCCAAAGCTTTTGGACAACAAGAACGTTATCATCGCTGCCCACGGTAACTCTCTTCGTGCATTGAGCAAGTACATCGAAAACATTTCTGATGAAGACATCATGAACCTTGAAATGGCTACTGGTCAACCAGTTGTTTACGACTTCGATGACAAGCTTAACGTATTAAGCAAGGAAAAGTACTAAAATAAACTTACAATATTAAATTTGAAGAGGCGGGAAAGTTAGATTCCTAACGCCTCTTTTTTGTAGCTTTTTTTGAAGAAATGTTGAAGATATTGGCGAATAAATTGAGCTTATAGTGAGTTGTGGTATGATTAACATCAGAATCTAATAAGGTGGAGAGAATTTAAATGAAAATGGAAAAACAACGAACACTCCCAATGAAGGAATTCTTCGCTTCATTGAAGGAACTGGTAAAGCCTAACTATTTAAAGGCAATGTGGCCAGTTGCAGGAGTATCAATTATTTTTATTGCTTTAGCAGCGATCTTAGCACTTCTTAATTCAAACATTGCTGCCTCATTGAGTATGACGATGATGATGGTAATGTACGGAATGGCTTCCCCAGTAGCAATCTTGTTCTCATTATTAGAAATTGTAGGGATTGTCGCAATTATTGCTGCGTTAGCCTTCTTCTATACTTTCTTTGCGGTTGCTACCCAATATACATACCAGGATAAGATGGCTCATCCAGAACAACCAGTTAGTGCTGGCTCAATCTGGATGCACTATAAGCACTTGCGAAAAAACCAAGTATGGCGGATTATTCTTTACATTGGATTGTTTACTTTCTTATGGAGTTTACCCCTCAACATCGTTAACGCATTACTCTTGCCACATCTATCCGGAGTAGCCGCTGTTTATACGGGATGGGCAATTCGCATCCTTAACGATATTGTTGTATTGTGGAAGAGTATTGAATATTCTCAATCATATTTCCTTTATCGTGAAAAACAGCCACAATTCCTTGGTCAATCAATGCGTTATGCTTTAACTGCTAGTCGGCGGTTCATGACTGGTCGAAAGTGGAACTACTTTGCAATTCTGTTTGTCTTAGAATTCCTTCCAATGTTTATCTGGACCTTAATTTTTGGTGGATTGGCATTTTACGGCGTTTATACGGCAACCTATGTTCTTACCTATATCGGAATCGTCTTAGTGATTGTTGGTATTTCCTGCTACCTTCCAGTGGTATATGCAATTCTTGCTTTGTACTACAACAAGGCTCGAGCTGGAATGGAAATGGATGTTCTCTTTAAAGATACTTTTAAGCCAGTAGCCGAATTAACCGGTGAAGCTTATGTTCATGAAGTATATGTAGAAAAACAACCCCAAAAACAACCATCACCAACTGTTAAGCGTGATGATGAGAAGAAGCACGAAGCAAAAAAAGATGAATAGTGAAAAACGAGGCTGAAAGGTAACGAAATCTCTTCAGCTTTTTTGAATCTTAAATACTTCTTGACAGTAATCGTTAATTCCATGTACAATGACGGCAATAACCAAAGATGAAGAAGTAATCTTAGTAGTAAGCGGTTGGACATTTAGGAAGCAAGTGGTAACTGTAAACTTTGCCAATGCCGTTATACGAATTACACTTACGGAGTCTTTCAGTATTTGAACGGATCGTCTCGTTATCGACTAGAGTGGTAGCTATTTAGCTGCAAATCAAGGTGGTAACGCGGTAAATCGTCCCTGACTTCATTATTTGAAGTTGGGGATTTTTTGTATCCGAGAAATTTATGGAGGTAAACATGGATATTCTTAATGAACTAGAATGGCGTGGGGCTATTAACCAAGTTACAGACGAAGAAGGCCTACGCAAATTAACATCAGAAGATAAAATTGCTCTTTACTGTGGAACTGACCCAACTGGGGATAGTCTTCATATTGGACACTTAATTCCATTTATGATTTTGAAACGATTCCAATTAGCAGGCCATCACCCAGTAATTATTATTGGGGGAGGAACGGGTGCAATTGGTGATCCATCCGGTCGAAAGTCAGAACGGCAGCTTCAAACAATGGATCAAGTTCACCACAACGAAGAAGCATTAACTGCTCAAATGAAGAAATTGTTTGGTACTGAAAACTTCACGATTGTAAATAACTATGAATGGTTATCAAAGATCAGCTTGCTAGACTTTCTTCGTGACTACGGTAAACTGTTTAATATCAACACAATGTTAAATAAGGAAGTAGTGGCTAGTCGGTTAGATGCTGGTATTTCATTTACTGAATTCACTTACCAAATTCTTCAATCAGTCGATTTTCTTCATCTTTACCGCCACAATGATGTTCAATTACAAATTGGTGGCTCCGATCAGTGGGGAAACATCACCGCCGGAATTGATTTGATTCATAAGGTTGAAGGACCAGATACTAAGGTTTACGGACTTACCATTCCATTAATGCTCAAAGCTGATGGGACTAAATTTGGTAAGACCGCGGGTGGTGCAATTTGGCTTGACCCAGAAAAGACTTCTCCATACGAATTTTATCAATTCTGGATTAACCAAGATGACCGTGACGTTATTAAATACTTGAAGTACTTCACTTTCTTATCAAAGGAAGAAATTGATGACTTGGCAGAAAAAGTTGATAAAGAACCATGGAAGCGAGAAGCTCAACGTCGCTTAGCCCAAGAAGTAACTAAATTTGTTCATGGCCAAGAAGCAGTTGAAGAAGCAGAACGGATTAGTAAAGCATTGTTCTCTGGGGATGTTGCTGACCTTTCTGCTGCAGAAATTGAACAAGGCTTCAAGAATATGCCTTCAGTAGATGTAGAAAATAAGAAAGAAAATATTGTTGTTTGGTTAACCGATAATGGTATTGAACCTTCACGTCGCCAAGCTCGGCAAGATGTATCGAGTGGGGCTATCAGAATTAATGGGGAAAAAGTTGATGATGTTGATGCGGAGATTGATCCCCAAGCGCATTTTGATGGTAAGTTTGTAATTGTCCGAAAGGGTAAGAAGCACTATTACTTAGCTCGCGTAAAATAAACTAGACCAATTGTTAGTAAATACGTTCTTAAAAGATAATTTAAGGGCGTATTTTTTATTTTTAGATGCAAAAAACAAATTTTACTTATTCAAAAAATAAAAAAGTTCAGTTTTAAAAAATAAATTCAAAAAGTTGAAAAAAGGTGTTGACGAAAGAATGAAATCCATGTATAGTAGTTATCGTTGTCGAAACAGTTAAGTGCTGTTGAGATGGTTTGACAAAAAAGTTAAAAATAATTGTTGACATCTGATTGACAACATGATATATTAATAAAGTTACTGATTGAGTTATCGATCAAAAGAAATTCAAAATTAATTAAAATTTCTTCTTGACAGGCTAATCTGATATATATTATAATAAGTATGTTGATTGGCTGCTTGATTAGCCAACAGGTAGACCTTTGAAAACTGAACAAAGTTTCGACGGATCAAATGTGTAGGGTCTTCAATCACGATGTGATTTGAAGCAAAACATTTGCGAAGTCAATTCGCTTAATAACAAAGATAATTGAGAGCTATTCAAGTTCTTATATGTTTTATATGAGAGTTTGATCCTGGCTCAGGATGAACGCCGGCGGTGTGCCTAATACATGCAAGTCGTACGCACTGGCCCAACTGATCGATGGTGCTTGCACCTGATTGACGTTGGATCACCAGTGAG
>NZ_NGPY01000029.1:0-11453 GCF_002254085.1 Limosilactobacillus reuteri
AAGCGGTGGCAAAGTAGTCAGAGCATTTTGGCTTGAGCAAAGCGAAAGCCAGCGCCTTGAGACGCCGGCTTTTATTATCGGCTTATAGCCGATGTGCAAACCACCCGTTTGACGGGTGGTTATGATTTTGAAAGTTTTTATTGTAAAAAAGCGAATCCTCATTAATACTTTAATGCAATTGTTGTAAAACCTTGCGACAGTAGTAACAGTGAATTTGACCATCTTTGTCAGCTAACTTTCGTGCATGCATCGCAGAAAAAGTATAGTGTTCATGACAAAACGGACAAACATATTGCCTTTTACCAAATAGTGAGGTAATAAAGCCCAAAATTTTCTCCTCCATAAAAAATTATACACCGCTTACCATTATAGCGGAGATTATCTTTATAGAAAAGGCTTTTATTCATTTATTTGTTTATATGAGGTTTCACTAATTTCTTTAAGAGCATCACGCTGTTGTTTCTGATCAACGTGAGTATATAAATCGGTAGCAGATGTTCCTTTTTGCCCCAATTGTTGAGCTACTAATACTTGATCTTTCGTTACCTCATACATTTCAGAAGCAAGGGTATGACGTAATTTGTGGGGAGTAAGAGGATGTCCAAAAGCGGTTGAATACTTTTTAACCATTTTTTCAATTGCATTAGCTGTCATTCGTCGAGTTTGCTTGTGATAAACGGTTAGGAAGAAAGCAGTATCCTTTTTTAAAGCGTGGTATCGCTGCGCACGAATCGCTTGATAAGTTTGGATATAACTAATAGCCCAAGGTGCAATTGGTACCGAATCTCTTTGGCCACCTTTTCTTGTTACATCCAGCAGCGATTGCTTTAAGTTTAAGTCACCAAGATTTACATTGGCCGCTTCAGATACCCGGACGCCTGTTCCTAAAATAAGAGCAATAATTGCAATATCTCGTTCTTTGTTTACTTTATAAGAGGGAAGGGCTCTTTTATCACATTTGTTCGGATATTCTTTTTCAATGAAGGTGATAAAATCAAATTTCATTTGTCCTCGGTACATGTGTGAGGCTAGGGTATGTGCTCGATAATTTAATGTTTTTGTATCATTAAGGGAGTCAATCTTCAACATTACATTACGGTCAAAATAAGACTCACCATTATTATTATCTGCGGTAACTGTTAAAAACTTATACAATGACCTCAATGCATTAATAGATCGATTAACTGAAGTGGGGGAATTTAACCGACCTTGTGCATTGGTAGTATGTTGAAGATAATCGATATAAAGCATTACATCGCTGCGTCGTAAATTAGCCAGCGTATCGATTGGCAGATCCTTATTAGAATTAACAGCGACGATCCCACTTGACCGTAACCAATCAAAGAATCTCCGAATTTCAGTTAAGTACTGATAGGTTGTTGTCACTGCATGATTGGTCCCTAAATAATACTCGTTAACATAATCAGGAAGGTTTTGAAGCTCCTCTTGAATTAGCTTTAAATATTTATCTGCTTCCATTTTTATATCCTCCTTGATACTAAAAAGAGCCGCTTGAAAGAAAACTTTCAACGACTCTCTAAAACTATCGGGAAAACAGGATTCGAACCTGCGACCCCCTGGTCCCAAACCAGGTGCTCTACCAAGCTGAGCTATTTCCCGTTAACAACGAACAAATATTATTTTACCAATTCTTAATTAAAGAGTAAAGAAATATTTTAAGCATTTTTAATTTGAGGTGATTAATAGTTGAAAATTAAATGACATCATAGCAAAATTTTTATTAATTGCAAAAAAATATGGTTGAACCGAAATGCTTCTCTAGTATTCAATAAAGATGATAAATAATTTTATTATTGGCTAATTATAAAGAATATATTTCCATAAAATAGTTTGATATTCAAAATACTTTTGAAAATAATTTGATCATCGAATATTTTGATACTTGAAATATTTTTTGGAGGCAGGTGAATCTTTTTGGCAATAATGAATGCGCAGGAGATTATGGAATTAATTCCTAATCGCTATCCGATTTGCTATATCGATTATGTCGATGAATTAGTTCCTAAAGAAAAGATTACCGCAACAAAAAATGTCACAATTAATGAATCATTTTTTCGCGGTCATTTTCCTAATAATTCTGTTATGCCTGGAGTTTTAATTATCGAAACATTGGCCCAAGCTGCTTCAATTTTGATATTAAAATCACCGCATTTTTATAAAAAAACAGCTTATCTTGGCGCAATTCATAAAGCGAGATTTCGACAAATGGTCCGTCCTGGTGATGTATTAAAACTAAATGTTGTTATGAAAAAAGTTCGATCATCAATGGGAATTGTGGAAACACAAGCGTTTGTGAACGACAAAATAGCTTGTAATGCAGAACTTGTCTTTATCGTTGCTGAACGAGAAGAAAAGATTTAGCATGGTGAATCATTATCATTTATAATATATTTTGATAATCAAATTATTCGGGGCTATAGAATAAAATTGAAGGGAAGAAATATATTATGAGTAAAGATAATGATTACGAAAAAATCAATAAAGGATTAATCAAAGTCTATTCCGGAATTCTATGGATTGAAGAAAATGAGTTACGGAAAAGTACATTCAATGATTTAACAATTAAAGAGATGCATGCAATTGATGCAATTACGATGTATAACCATCAAACAATTTCTCAAGTAGCAGAAAAACTTCATTTAACTCCAGGAACAATGACTTCAATGGCTGATCGTTTAATTTGCAAGGGATATGTTGAAAGAATTCGTGATAAAGATGATCGCCGCATTGTTCGGTTACGTTTAACAAAAAGAGGACGAGTGCTATATCGTGCGCACCGTGCTTTCCATAATATGATGGTTGAACGTTTCCTCCAAGGAATGAGTGATGAGGAAATGAAGGTTGTCAAAAAAGCCTTGCAAAACTTAGAAGATTTTGTTGATGAGCATGCTTAGAGATAAGGATTGACCAACATTGCAAAATTTAAGAATTACTAGTACTGCGAGTTATCATCCATCACTCAAGATTACTAACCAGCAATTATCAACAATCATGAATACTTCAGATGAGTGGATTAAGACGCGGACTGGAATTCATCAACGTTATATCAGCAATAATGAAAATACATCAGACTTGGCTGTTAACGTTGGTAATCAGTTATTGACCAATGCTAATTTAACGGCGACTGAACTTGATTTAATCATTATTGCAACGATGTCTCCTGATGCCTATACTCCTTCAACTGCTGCCATTGTTCAAGGAAGATTAGGAGCAAAGAATGCAATTGCGTTTGATATCTCAGCAGCTTGTACTGGCTTTATCTATGCCATGAATACAGCTGAGTTAATGTTGAAAAACTCTTATTGGCAAAATGCAATGGTAATTGGCGCGGAAGTATTATCAAAACTGATTGATTGGAAAGATCGAAGTACCGCTGTATTATTCGGCGATGGGGCTGGAGGGGTGTTACTTCAAAAGACAGCTACAACAACACCTTTAATTCTTGGTCGTGATCTCCATACATTTGGTGACTTAGGAGATAAAATTATTGCCGGAAGAACAACACTTAAAGCCGGCTTCCCTAAGTAGCTAACATCCCTTTCACCATTTATGATGGCTGGTCGTGATGTATATCGTTTTGCCACTCATGAAGTTCCACGCTCAATTGCTTCTGCCGTTCAACAAGCTAATTTGAAAATAGACGATATTGATTATTTTTTATTACATCAGGCAAATGAACGGATAATTACCCAAATTGCAAAGAGGCTGGCACAACCAATTACAAAGTTTCCAATGAATATTAGTGAATATGGAAATACGGCCGCTGCTAGTGAACCAATTTTATTGACTCAAGCTATTACCCAAGGATTAGTTAAGCCAGGAAATATTATTGCAATGAGTGGTTTTGGCGGCGGTTTAAGTACAGGAACAATAATCTTAAATTATTAATAGAGAAAGAAGAATGAATATGACTAAAGAAGAAATTTTTAATACTGTAAAAAATATTACTGTTGATGAATTAGATGTTGACGAAGATCGTGTAACAATGAATGCACGAATCAAAGACGACCTTGATGCTGACAGTCTTGATGTTTTCGAAATTATGAATGAGCTTGAAGATAAGTTTGAAATTGAATTAGATGCTGATGAAGGAATCGAGACTATTAGTGATGTTGTTGATTTTGTAAAAAAAACAATTGGATGAAAAATAATGCACTACGGAATATTATTTAGCGGTCAAGGTACACAGCGATCGGGAATGGGAGTCGAGCTTATGGCCGACTCCCTTTTTTCAAGGATTGTTAGTCAGGCAAGCACTATTTGTAAACTTGATTTGCTCAAAATTATGAAAAACGAGCATAACGAGTTGAATAAAACAGCATATGTTCAACCAGCAATCGTAACAGTTAGTTATGGAATCTACCGAATGTTAAAACGAGATCTACCTCAATTATCAATTAAGGGGATGATTGGCCTATCTTTAGCCGAGTACGCTGCCTTAATTGCTAGCAATTCACTTTCATTTGAAGAAGGAATTAAACTAGTCGCGGACCGTGCTCGTTTTATGCAACAAGACGCGGACAAGGAAATAAGTACATTAGCAGCTGTCCTTGACCCTCAACTTCAAGAGATAAAAGAACTAATCATCGCTCAACAAGAAAATGATCAGCGGGTTTATATTGCTAACTATAATTTGCCACGACAAATCGTAGTGGGCGGGGCATTAACCGACTTAAAGCCTACCCTTAAAAAGATTGAAGAAGATAAGCTTGCTAAAAGAACGGTTATGCTCAAAGTTAATGGTGCATTTCATATTCCCTTCTTTAACGGTGCACGTCAACAGATGCATAACCGATTACAAACGGTCGACTTTCATGAGCCACAGATTGAAGTTATTAGCAATACTACTAACAGCTTATTTCATTGTGAAGATCTTCCAGGAATCCTTGAAAAACAATTAGCTGTTCCAACACATTTTGGAGCTAATGTTAAGGAATTAGTCAAGCGCGCAAAAATTGACACAGCATTAGAAATTGGTTCTGGAAAGACATTATCTCGCTTTGCTCACCAAGTTGACCGTCATTTAAATACTCAACATATTGAAAATCTTGCTGATTATGAAAATTTTATAAAGGAGCAAAAAGATGAAACTGACAGATAAAGTCGTTTTTATAAGCGGAAGTACCCGCGGAATTGGGGCAGCTACTGCATTAGAGTTCGCTGAAGCTGGTAGTCGACTAATCCTCAATGGGCGGCAGGATAACTTACCAAACGCGCTTAAAGAAAGACTAGATTCACTAGGGACAGACTATCACTACCTTAAAGGCGATATCGCAAATGAAGAATCAGTTAGTGAATTAGCAACAACTGCTTGGCAAATATATGGGAAGATAGACATTCTTATTAATAATGCTGGAATCACGAATGATAAGTTAATGATGGGGATGAAAGCTAGTGATTTTGACCAAGTCATCAACGTTAATTTACGAGGGACCTTTATGTTAACGCAACCTATTTTTAAGAAAATGCTCAAAGAACGAACTGGTTGTATTATCAGCCTTGCTAGTATTGTTGGTCTGCATGGTAATACTGGTCAAACTAATTATGCTGCAAGCAAGGCAGGAATAATCGGCCTTACTAAATCACTTGCCCAAGAAGGAGCTCGCCGCGGGATTCGTTGCAATGCGATTGCTCCCGGAATGATTGCTAGTGATATGACCGAAAAATTATCTGAACGGGTAAAAGATCAGCTGCTTAATCGTATCCCCCTCAACCGCTTAGGACAGTCAGGAGAAGTTGCTAAGACGGCAAAATTTTTAGCAGAAAATGATTATTTAACCGGTCAAACTATTGTCGTCGATGGTGGGATGACAATCTAGGAGGGACAAAATGACAAGAGTTGTAATAACAGGAATGGGTGCTGTTGCTCCTAATGGTAATGGTATTCAAGAGTTTATAAGTAATAGTTTTGCAGGCAAAGTTGGAATTAAAACGATCAAGAAATTTGATGCCAATTCGACAGGAATTACCGTAGCTGGTGAAATTGCTGTCAGGATAATACGATCATTACGGGAGCTAGGAATTAAGACAGTAGCTATTTATTCAACTGCAGACCACGAAAGTCTTCACGTTCAACTAGCGGATGAAGCTGTATGCGTTGGAACCGCCCGGGCCCAAGATTCATATTTGAATGCGAAAAATATTTTAGAAGCTGCTCTTGGTACAGGTGCCCAGGCGATCCATCCTGGCTTTGGTTTTCTATCAGAAAATGCGGAATTCGCGACAATGTGTGAAGAATGCGGAATTACGTTCATCGGTCCCCAAGCCTCAGTTATTGACTTAATGGGAAACAAGGAGCACGCACGAGAGCAAATGAAAAAATCAGGGGGTGCCTGTAATTCCTGGAAGTGATGACTATATTACCAATGTTAATGACGCTGTTGGGGTTGCAAACAAGATTGGGTATCCAATTTTGTTAAAAGCGGCTGCTGGTGGTGGCGGTAAAGGGATCCGACGAATTAATGATCATAACCAGATGCGGCAAATATTTAGCGAGGCCCAAAACGAAGCCCGTCTTTCGTTTAATGATGACCGAATGTATCTTGAAAAGATTATGGAGAATGTTAAACATATTGAGGTCCAAGTCTTTCGTGATAATTTTGGCAATGCTGTTTTCTTTCCTGAATGAGACTGCTCGATTCAACGGAATAAACAAAAATTGATTGAAGAAAGTCCTTGTGTCCTAGTAAATGAACAAGAGCGAAAAACGCTAGGACAAATTGCCATGCGAGCCATTAATGCGATTAACTATCATAATACGGGGACAATAGAATTTCTAATGGACAAGGACCATCACTTTTACTTTATGGAAATGAACACTCGTATCCAGGTTGAACATACAGTGACGGAGATGGTAACTGGGATCGATTTAGTGAAAGCACAGGTTATTGTCGCTGCGAATGAACCACTTCCCTTTACCCAACAGGATATTCAGGTTCATGGACATGCGATTGAGTGTCGGATAAATGCTGAAAATCCTAAGCAAAACTTTATGCCAGTGACAGGGACGATTAATTACTTGTATCTTCCAGTCGGTAATTTGGGGATGCGAATTGATACTGCTATTTATCCTGGCAGTAAGATCACCCCTTATTATGATTCAATGATCGCTAAGGTAATTGCCCTTGGTCAAGATCGCCAAGAAGCTATTGAAAAAATCAAACGACTTTTAAATGAAATGGTAATTATGGGCGTAACAACCAATCAAAATTTCTATTTAGCAATCCTAAACAATCCTAAATTTTTGGCAGGAACAGCTTCAACAACGTTTCTTGAAGACTCCTTCTTGCCACAATGGAAAAAGGAGCTGACAGCGTGAAATTATATGATCAAAATAATACTTTAAGTGAACGGCACATCAAAGCAGATAAAAATGCTGATGAAAGGGTCCCAGATCAAATATGGCTAAGATGTCTGCATTGTCATCATACTATTCGCCAAGTAACTAACTCAATATGCTGTTTGTCCTAGCTGCGATTATGGATTACGAATACCTGCTCGTCATCGACTTTCATGGTTAGTAGATTCTTTTAAGGAACTCGATAACGATCTCCAGACAAAAGATCCGTTACATTTTCCAGGATACCAAGAAAAAATTAGCAAACTACAAAGACAAACTAAACTGAATGATTCAGTCCTAACTGGTGAAGCTTCAATTAATGATCAGCCATTTTCACTAGGCATTATGGATCCAACATTTATTATGGGATCACTCGGAACTGTTACAGGTGAAAAGATAACGCGCTTATTTGAATATGCAACTACCCATCGTCAAGCAGTAGTATTATTCACTGCTTCAGGTGGGGCACGGATGCAAGAAGGAATTATGTCATTAATGCAGATGACTAAGGTTTCACAAGCAATAAATGAGCATGCTGCTGGCCTTTTATACATTGTGGTCTTAACCGATCCAACAACTGGTGGAGTAACTGCTAGTTTCGCAATGGACGGAGATATTATTCTCGCTGAGCCCCATGCACTTGTTGGCTTTGCTGGCCGTCGCGTTATTGAACAGACGATTCACTAGCAAATTCCTGTCGACCTCCAATCAGCTGAAAACATCCTGCATCATGGGTTTATTGATCGAATTGTAAAACGTCAAGATGAAAAAAAGCTGCTTGAATGGCTATTAAAAACAGGGAGCGTTGCTAATGAATGAACAATTATCAGCAAGCGAGATTGTTAAACGTGCTCGCAGCAACAATAAAATTACGGGGATGGAGATTATTCAAAATGTTTTCCCAGATTTTGTTGAGTTGCATGGTGACCGAGCAGGCGGGGATGATCCTGCAATCGTTGGTGGAATCGCTGCTTTCCATCAGCAAGCAGTTACCGTCATTACCACCGATCGAGGAAAAACAACGGAAGAGAAAATCATAAAGCATTTTGGCTCACCAATGCCTAGTGGTTATCGCAAGGCACTACGCTTAATTAAGCAAGCAGCTAAATTTAAGCGACCTGTATTCTGTTTTGTTAATACCGCAGGAGCATTTCCTAGCAAAGAAGCCGAAGAAAATGGGCAAGGAAGTGCGATTGCCCAAAACATTTTACAAATAAGTCAGCTTGCTATTCCAATTATCACGATTATTTATGGTGAAGGAGGTAGTGGGGGTGCATTAGCATTAGCATGTGGGGATGAAGTATGGATGTTAGAAAATAGTACTTATTCTATATTATCTCCTGAGGGGTTTGCTTCTATTATGTGGAAAGATAGTTCGAAGGCAGATAAAGCAGCAGAATTAATGCAAATGGTGCCGCAAGCCTTATTAAGGCAAGGGATTATCGAAGGAATTATTCCAGAAAGCGAAGAGCATCGTAAAATTTGCAAAAATATCGAGCAGGTTTTACTAAAGCGATTAAACAAACTGCAAGAATTATCACCAAATCAACTTCTAGCAAATAGAAAAAAACGTTATCGAAAGTTTTAAGGAGGATAATATGGGAAATATATTAACAGGAAAAAAAGATCGTTGTTATGGGAGTAGCTAATAAACGTTCTATTGCATGGGGATGTGCACAAATGATGGCTGAACAAGGTGCCCAAATTATCTATACTTATCAGAATTCCAGAATGAAAAAAGCCTACAACGGTTAGTAGATGATGAAGATCAATTAATTGAATGTGATGTAGCGGATGACGAAAGGATTGAACAAGCCTTTGCAACTATCAAAGAACGTTTTACAAAAATAGATGGGATCGTACATGCAATTGCTTTTGCCAAAAAAGAAGAATTAGCTGGTTCAATTCTTGGTGCTAGTCGCAATGGTTATACAATCGCTCAAAATATTTCGTCTTATTCCCTTATTGCTGTCACTAAGGTTGCTAATCAGTTGAATCTATTAAATAATCCCGCAAGTATTGTTACCTTAACTTATTTTGGTTCTGAACGTGCTATCCCGAACTATAATGTAATGGGAATCGCTAAAGCAGCCCTTGAAGCTAGTGTTCGCTATTTAGCGCGTGATTTAGGAGAAAAACGAATCCGTGTTAATTCAATTTCTGCTGGAGCAGTTAAGACATTAGCAGTTACAGGCATTAAAGATCGCGATGAACTTTTAAAGATGTCCCAAGCAAGAACTGTTGACGGAGAAGATGTGACTATTAGCGAAATTGGGAATGTATGTGCATTCTTAATGAGCGATTTATCAACCGGAATTACTGGCGATACCATTTATGTTGATAAAGGAGTACATTTGATTTAAAAATAGAAATTCTAAAGACTGAGAAATAAGATTTTTTCAGTCTTTTTGCTATCTTCTAGAAGGAAAACTTAACAATAGCAAGATTTTTTTGTTTTTTTCAAAAAAGTTCTTGCTATTTTATAGATCAGTTGGTATTATTAATAACGTTGTAAAAGACGAGTTAACAATTTTGAGAAAAATTGTTTGATATATTTAAAAATGGCCCGTTAGTCAAGTGGTTAAGACACCAGCCTTTCACGCTGGTATCGTGGGTTCAAATCCCGCACGGGTCACTTTTGCGGAAGTAGTTCAGTGGTAGAACATCACCTTGCCATGGTGGGGGTCGCGGGTTCGAATCCCGTCTTCCGCTTAGTCAGTTCTATTATGCCGGGGTGGCGGAATTGGCAGACGCACAGGACTTAAAATCCTGCGGTTAGTGATAACCGTACCGGTTCGATCCCGGTCCTCGGCACTATTTCGGGAAATAGCTCAGCTTGGTAGAGCACCTGGTTTGGGACCAGGGGGTCGCAGGTTCGAATCCTGTTTTCCCGATCTGGCTAAACAGCTAAGAGGTAATCTTCTTAGCTGTTTTTTTGTAGTCAAAATTTGATTTGTTACTTTGTAACAAGCAGTACTAAAGCAGCCATTAATTAGTTTTTTTGAAATAAAATAAACTTTTTTTGAAAAAAGTATTGCTTTTTATAGGATAACTTGATAGTATAATATTCGTTGCTGATATGCGGGTATAGTTCAGTGGTAAAACCACAGCCTTCCAAGCTGTTGTCGCGAGTTCGATTCTCGTTACCCGCTTTTATTAATTTAATATGGCCCGTTAGTCAAGTGGTTAAGACACCAGCCTTTCACGCTGGTATCGTGGGTTCAAATCCCGCACGGGTCACTTTTGGAGGATTAGCTCAGTTGGGAGAGCATCTGCCTTACAAGCAGGGGGTCACAGGTTCGAGCCCTGTATCCTCCATTACAACTTAATAGTTGTATATACCCATGACACAATGGCTCGGTAGCTCAGTTGGTAGAGCAACGGATTGAAGCTCCGTGTGTCGGCGGTTCGATTCCGTCCCGCGCCATTTATGGGGGAGTAGCGAAGTCTGGCTAAACGCGACGGTCTGTAAAACCGTTCCTTCGGGTTCGGTGGTTCGAATCCACTCTCCCCCATTTTATAGGGATATAGTTAAACGGTATAACTACGGTCTCCAAAACCGTCATTGTGGGTTCGATTCCTACTATCCCTGCTTAACTGAATATTTTGGCGGTATTGGTGAAGTTTGGTTAACACACCGGTTTGTGGGTCCGGCACGCGTGGGTTCAAATCCCACATACCGCCCTTTTGATTAAGCGTATTACTTAATCTTAACTATTTGGTGGTATAGCCAAGTGGTAAGGCAGAGGTCTGCAAAACCTTTATCATCGGTTCAAATCCGATTACCACCTTTTAGTTAGCTGATGCCTCTGTGGCGGAATTGGCAGACGCGCTGGACTCAAAATCCAGTTCCCGTTGAGGGAGTGTGGGTTCGACCCCCACCGGAGGCATATTAGTACTTTGGTACAAAATTGTCAGCTAAGCTAATGAAATAGGAGAAAGCTTGTTATTGCAGGCTTTCTCCTATTTTTGTGCGCCCGGCATGGGTATTAGCTAGGCGGTGAAAGTCCGCTATGGGCCGTAGTAGTCGGAACCATGAGCTGAGGACAAGGGTGTCCGTCGTGAGACGGAATCTGAAGGAAGTCTAAGGCAA
>NZ_NGPY01000030.1:0-8629 GCF_002254085.1 Limosilactobacillus reuteri
ATAGCTCTCAATTATCTTTGTTATTAAGCGGATTGACTTCGCAAATGTTTTGCTTCAAATCACATCGTGATTGAAGACCCTACACATTTGATTCGTCGAAACTTTGTTCAGTTTTCAAAGGTCTACCTGTTGACTAATCAAGCAGCTAATCAACATATTTATTTTAGCATATATCAGATTAGCTTGTCAAGAAGAAATTTTAATTAATTTTAAATTTCTTTTGATTGATAACTCAATCAGCAACTTCATTAATATATCACGTCATCAAGTCAATGTCAATAGTTTTTTTGATTCTTTCAAAAAGTTATTGACTCCACAACCATATTTACTTTTAATAATCTTAATAGATATGATCATTTGTTCATATCTTATCGATGACAGGAACTATATTTTACCCTATATTTCTATTATTTGCAATACCTTTTTTATAAAAAATTACCAGTAAGTAAATTAATTTTATCTTCTGGTAATTTTCTACTAATTAATTCAATTACTAATATTCTTTTGCACTTAAAAGATCATCTTTAGCGTTTTTGAAATCACTTGGCAATGGTGCCGAAACAGTAATATTTTCACCTTTAAATGGACTATAAAAGCTTAGCCAATAACAATGGAGTGCCTGTCTAGCAATTAATCCCGATTCTTCACCATACATTTTATCGCCAATTAACGGAAAACCAAGACTAGCAAAATGAACGCGAATTTGGTGTGTCCGACCTGTATGTAGCCTAATTTTGATAAGGCTTGCTTGAACATTACATTCTTGGCACCAGTATTCAGTTACAGATGCCTTCCCTTCCTTCCCTACCATTCTTTTTACAAATGAATTAGGGTCGCGTTGAATCGGCGCATCAATATAACCATGCTCTGCAGGAACTTTTCCTTTAATTAGAGCAAGATAGTTTTTCTTAACTAAATGTTTTTTTAATTGTTCATCTAGGACAGCATGAGCAAATCGGTGTTTAGGAAAAACAACTAAGCCGCTGGTATCGCGGTCTAAACGTGTCGCAACATGGGTAACCTGATTTTCATAATCTTGGCGCTTATAGTAGCCTTTTACCCGATTCACCAAACTATCGGCCACCGGAACATTATGAGCCGGAACTGTCGCTACTCCTGCCGGCTTATTCATTATTAAAAAGTCTTGATCTTCATAAATAATATCGATAGGTGCCTCACTGACATCCACATTATCATTAGCAGGTTCTGGAGGGAGAATTAATGTTACTTTATCGTGGTAATTAACAGTATCAACTGCCCACTTATCTACCCCATTTATTTGCATTTTTCCTCCATGATATATGGCTACTTTTAATAACGAAGAAGAAACTCCATACATTTTTAATGCCGATCGTAATTTCCGTGGTGTGCGATGATCATATATCCAATTGAATTCCATTAATGCACTCCACCAATAAATGAATCTTTTACTCGATTCCAGAAATTATTATGCCGATATTGAGCAAAATATATTCGTTGCTTAGAAACTCTATAAGATAATTCAGTTAGGTACCGCTCCTTCTCGCTTTTAAGCATCCATTGATCACGATCGCATGTAAGCACATGCCCATTTTCATCACGCAAACGCAAAATTAACTCAGCATCAGCACCAAAAATAATCGGTGAGCCTAGTGTCCGGAAAACCCGGTTGTTAAGTGAAGCCATTTCTGCTAACTGAAAGCCAACACTATTTGGATCGACAATAGCTCCGCCGACAGATTTGTTATAAGCAGTAGAACCGGTTGGAGTTGAGATACATAAACCATCCCCACGAAAGTTTTCAAATAAGTGGTTATTAATAAAAACATCACATACCATTGTTCGTGTAACATTCCGAATTGTTGATTCATTAAGTGCAATATAATTCTCTGTCTGTCCATCAGAATAAGTAGCTTTCATATCGAGTAACGGGTATGAAACCGCCTGGCCACTATCTTTTACTAAACTATCAACTAGATCATCAATTTCAAAGCTCCGCCAGTCCGTATAAAAGCCTAAGTGACCAGTATGAATTCCAACAAAGCGAATGTTATTTAACTCTTTTTGATAATGGTGAAAAGCCGATAATAAAGTTCCATCTCCGCCAATTGTTATTACGACTTCTGGATCTTTTTCGACGTAAGTTAAGCCTGCCCGCTTCATCTCGGTTTTTAAAACCTTTGTCACCCGTTGAGATTCTGCTGTTTCATTATTATATATTCCAATTCTCATAACTTACTCCTTTAATTCATCTTCATTAATAGAATTAGTTGACCTCCGCTTAGAAAACAGTGTCTGTGCTTCCTTTATTTCTTCTCGAATCTCTGACATTTCATTATCAAGCTTAAACGCTGCCTCTGCGGCTCTTTGCAACCTTGCAGATAGCTCCTCAGGAAACTCACCTTGATATTTATAATTTAAGGAATGTTCTACCGTTGCCCAAAAGTTCATCGCAAGGGTTCGCACTTGAATTTCAGCTAATATTCTTTTTTCTCCAGTAATCAATTGGACCGGATATTCAATAACAATATGATAGGAACGATATCCACTTGGTTTAACGTTGGTGACATAATCACGTTCCTCTAAAATAGTCATATCACTTCGCTGCCGTAATAAGTCAACTACCTTATAAATGTCTTCTACAAATTGACACATGATCCGCAAACCGGCAATATCTTGCATATCTTGCTCAAGGCGGTCCTCTTGCACATGTCGTCTAATCATTTTTTCTTTAATACTATCAACTGGCTTTACTCGTCCAGTTACAAATTCAATCGGAGAATGTTGCGTTTGGTCTTGAAATTGCTTTCGCATCCCCCGCAATTTGACTTTTAGTTCATTTACGGCCTGCTGATATGGCAATAAAAAATGCTGCCAATCTTCAATCATAATTCAGCCTCCTGTTAAATCTCCGTATATTTTAGCACATTTATAATAATAACTCTTGTAATTATCTTAAAACTAAATTCTTTACAAATAGTTAGATATTTGCAAAAATAATTATGTTCACAGGATTAGGATTTTGAGTATACAAATGATCGGAGGGGTTAATTATGCTCGAACTTCATCTTTTTGTGAATCCATTAGGAATGCGCTGTTTACGGTGTGAAAAAGACGTGTTAAAAATTGATCGTGATTTAAATACAAAAGTTAGTTATCAATTTGTACCACTATTCAATATGAAAACGATCGATAATACACTTAAATATTATCATCTTAATCCCCATGATCTTTCTATAAGACAACAAGTATCAAAAACTCTTAACCAAGTAATATTAGATTATAAAGCAGCCCTCTTCCAAGGACGAAAACGTGGACGGCATTATCTATTACAATTACAATCCGCACTGATTAACCAAGGCTTGGATTACAACGATGAATTAATTAATAAAATTGCACATGATTCACACCTTGACTTAGAAATGTTTTTTGAGGATCGGCAAAGTCAACTTGCTAAGCAGGCTTTCCGTCAAGATCAAAAAATCGCAAGTGATCTAGGCGTATCAGAAACGGCTACCGCAGTCGTTTTTAACACCGAAGATTCTGATTACGGCCTAATGATTCCAAATTTTGACTATAATACTTTAATAAACGCATTTAAAAGCGGAAAATTGGCTCGATCTGCATCCTTAGATGAATTTGTGAACCAATATCGTCCGCCAAAGCTTCAAATTATACAAAACAATAATTAATAAAAAAGAGATTGGAAAAGTTGGTCTTTCATTATTGCACCATCTATCCAACCTCTTTTTTATTTTCGATCTAGAATTGCAATCGTTCTTTTGAAAATGCAAGTTTAACTAGCTTCCCCAGCAATTTCTTACTCTCAGCTACCGCAATTTCGGCCATCTGATTATTGATTGTAGTTAAAAATGCACTCACATCCTGGTGTTCTGCTATTTCCTTATCCGTATTATTTTGAATATTCATTGTTTTTGCCATTACTTGCAATTCAAAGTTTTCTTCAATACTCTGTGCTTGCCGATAATTTTGGTCCCCAAGCGCAGAGATTGTATGGGTGAGCCAATACATATCGTCTATTGAATATTCAGTACTAGTGTTTCGATAAGGGATTGGTGTATCGTCAATATTTGCATAAAAGGGAACCACTGCATTAAAAGTATTAGGACCAAATGCTAACCAATGAACACCAGCAATACTTGCCGGAACATTATTACGTATTTGGAGAATGTGTAATTCTAAGTTTCGGTTTAGTGCAATTGACCTAAATGGGGCTTTATCTCTTTCTAAATGATACGGATCAAAAGCTGTCCCTTGATAATGAGAACTCATTAACTTCTTGATCATAGTTACAGTAAGCTTTTCTTTTGCATAACAGATGAATGGAAGGTTATTACTTTGTGGATTAGCATTTATCGTCCCTAGTTGCTGCTGAACATACCATGCTCGTGGGTTGTTATAGACAGTATCAGTAGCAGTTGCACTTCCACAAATATGTCGTAAATTGTATTCGTCTTCGCTAGGATTCAACTTATTTTGATCAATCCACTGTTTCAAATTTGGTGAACTCATTGTGTTGGGACTATCAAAATCAAAATTAGTAATATTAAATCGATTAGGAGCAATCACATAGGCATTGTCGGGAATTTTAACAGCTGCCCAATGATGACCGCCAATCGTTTCCATATACCACACTTCATTATTATCACTAAAAGCTATCGCATTAGCCTCATAAGTACCATACTTTTCTAATAAACTTCCTAGTTTCTTAACACCATCTTGAGCACTCTTAATATAAGGAAGGACTAATGTTACAAAATCTTCTTCGCCAATTCCCGATAAGGTGTTATAAGGATCTATTGCTAATATCCGGGCATTAGTAGTAATAGTTTCAGTCGCACTCACCGCAACATTTACACCATTGATACCGCCCGCACCAAAAATTCCATCTTTATCGTCAGCATCAGGCGTAGAAGTATATTTTAGCTTAGGAACTGGTAAATCAATTTTAAAGTCAGTTGTTTTGCTTTGATATTTACGTGGCTGTCTTTCTGGTTTTACTAATACAAATCTTTGAGGATCAAATGCATTACCATAATCTTCCTCACGACAAACTATAGTTGACCCGTCAATCGTTGCATTCTTTCCTGCTAAAAACATTGTACATGTGTGTTGCATATTATGATCTCCTTTTAACCAGCTGTAGTTTTAACTGTGAATCATTAAACCATCTTGGACGATGAATTAAAATAAGATGATTATCCTTTCTGCAAATTACTTTAAAGGCAATTAATTCGTTTGTATATTGGTTGATAATAATATTGCGAATTGTTTCTGGAGGTAAACAACCAGGAAATAACCAATCGCTTTTGTTTACCTTCATTAATAAGCTTTTCCATTCCTTATCTCCCCAAGAATAAAATAAGGGGAATTTCTCTATCTCTAATATTACACCAATTCGCCAGATAATCATTGGAATAGACATTCCCGGCCAACTTGCAATGAGATCATGGCATACCAACGGGCACTCAGATAAAGCATGTCCAGTAAGTTTTAAAGTGGTTAATGATAGTTCTCTTATTTCTTTACTCGGAAAATGATACTGTTTCTTTTTTAACATTTCAATCTGCTCCATTAAAATAGTTTTTTTATCATACTTTAACCGGCTATAAGAACAACGCCGATATTTCTGATTAATAACTAATTGCGCCCTTTTCACATCCCAAAATAGGAGAACAAATTGTTTCCTAAAAATTTGCGTAAACTGAACGATTTTTTTATTTCTCAAGTTACGCAAATAAGGTGATCCTAATATCCACCAAACCGGGATTTTTAACTGACGATATCCCTCATTACGTGCTAACAACCTTTCAAGACTTAAGGGACTGCATTGAAATTCAACTGCTACAGTTTGTCCGTTAATTTCTAAAAGAATATCTGGGCGTTGGGCAATTGTTGGAAAATAGACTTCTAATTGTGGATTCCAATGATGTTTTTGCGCCCATTGGTAAATCTGCTTTTTTCCTTTTAAATGTTCTAATGTTTCACCTTCACTAAAGCCACAATTATTTCCCCTCTTATGAGCATAGTGAGTAATCTTATGCTTTCCTCGTCGCAAAATTACTCCCTGTCCGCATCCTGGACAATAATATGCCATATCGCTTTTTGCGTTTTCAGCCAACACTAATTGATCATTATGAACTGCAATTAACATTTAATCCCCCTATATATTTATATACGGAAATTAATCAATTTTGCACGAAAAAAGCTACGTTGAGTATGAACTCAAACGTAGCTTATTCAAAATAGTGTCGAATTAAATGTAAGGCAGATACTGACATTATTTTCTTTCCATGTTCACTTAGAAAATCAACCGTTGTTGCCGTAGGGTTTCCATATTCATAAGCAAGAGCAAGTTGATCTTTAACATCATTACTGTTCAAAATAGAATCAGAATAAGCAATTGCTAAATAATACAAATCGTTGTACTTATATAAATATGATGAAACATCATCACTCTCAGCAATTTTCGCAAAATCAATCAAATCTTCAAAAGAATCAAATGTAATTACTTGCCAGTTAGTGTGTTGAATCGCATTATCTTCTGAATCATTAATCGCTGTTTTTCTTTGATCTTGATTCGAACTATTTTTTTGAATCAAATGTTGCTTAATATATTTGGACACCTGGTCATTAATTGGTCCATGCTGTTCATTCCCAACAAAATTAGAATCATTTTTACTAATAAATAATTCTAAGCCATTATTAGTGGGCATCACCTGAAAAGTAACCGCATCGTTGTTTTGGAATTGGTGATCAGTATCTACTTCTTTCAGGATACTATAAAAGAAATCCTCAATTTGCTGATGATCACCAAGTAAGTCTAAAATGGTGATACCCCGAGCAGATAAATCATCATTATCTACCAAAACGCGAATAGTATTTTCATTAATGCGTTCCATCTCCATTGAGCAGCACCTCCTTTTACCAAAACTAGATGTTACTTCTATTGTAAGGATTTTCGCTTAAAAGTAAAGTTACTCGGTTAAAAGAATAAAAAAAGGAAAGCATCTCACTTTCCATATTCTATCAGTTAAATCATATTTGCTTTTTCTTGAGCTTCTACTAGTTCAAGTTCACGAACCTTTCGAGGTAAGAAGCGACGGATTTCGTCTTCATTGTAACCTACTTGAAGCCGTTTATCATCAATAACAATAGGACGTCGTAATAATCCTGGATTTTTACTAATTAACTTAAACAGATCCTTCATCGACAAATCATTAAGATCTACACTCAACTTTTGGTAAGCTTTAGACCGCTTTGAAATAATATCTTCAGTACCATCTTCAGTCATCCGTAAAATATTCTTGATTTCATTTAAAGACAATGGTTCAGAAAAAATATTCCGTTCCTTAAAAGCAATATCATGTTCTTTTAGCCAGGCACGTGCTTTACGACAAGACGTGCAACTTGGAGACGTATATAGTGTAACCATTTTATTTAGTGGCCTCCTTTATTAAGTTAAACTAGAACATTCATTAATACATTATTCATTATACCTTCTATTCAATTAATATTAAAGTCATATAACAAAATTTATTGACTTTTTATAAGCTTACTTACTATTATACTTGCCCTTTTTCCTTATCAAAAATAAAGTCGATAAAATTTACAATTTAATTATTTTGCATTAAGTTGTACTATAATAAGTATGACTACTAACTTCTGAGGAGGAATTAATATGTTAACAAAAATTAGCTTAACATTTGGTTCACGACAAATTTTACAATCAATTATTGATAAATATCCTGAACGTCATTTCAAATTAATGCAGACAACTACTCACACAAGGAAATTAGCATTATTTGATCTTTCTGGAAAAGATACTATTTTTCAGTCACCAGTAAAATTAACAACTCTTGACTCAACACTAAATGCCCAATTAAATGGAATGTTTTACTACCAATCATTTCAAGTAAACGGTGATCGGCAAAAACTTCTTTATAATACACTTCAAAAGGTATTAACTGAACCAGCTAACATGAATGGTGGGTATATGCTTAGCGTTGATAATAAAGCGGAAGCTACTACTTTAGTTTTACTGACTGCTTGGGCTGATTTTGAAAGCTTAACTGCATGGAAGGAAAGTGAAACTTTTACATCTTTAAAGAACTTTACCAGTATGGGATCAGACAATAGCTATTATGATGAGATTTACAAACCCATTTTTTAATAAGTAGATAACATAAGGGGATTTACCAATGCTAATTAACTGATCCCTTATAATAGGACCATGAATTATCAATTTCAGTAACTCATGGTCCTATTTTTTCAACCCAGTGCTTACATTACGTCCACTGCAAAATAGGAAAAGTGAATTGTTATATAATTCTAATCCATAGTTCTTGACAATCACCATTGTGAGCCCATAAATGCCCTTTCTTTCGTATGTCGGTTTTTCCGCAATCTAAATAGATTTGATCTGGACTATACCAATTAACGAGCATAGCGAATAACCACTTTCGATATCTGAAGCCAAAATAGAATTAGTTCCCTTAAAAATAGTTAATTCGACTTCATTTACATTGATTTTTACGGCAGGGCGTGCCGTAAAAACATGCTTCTTAAAATCACTTGCTTTATTTTTGAAAACCGGGGTAATAATTTCATTTTGTTCTGTCATACATAA
>NZ_NGPY01000031.1:0-8318 GCF_002254085.1 Limosilactobacillus reuteri
CAGTTACTTTGGGTGGATTGAGTAATGGTCCTTTACCAAATCTTGCATAAATTCCCACCCAAATTTGGAAATCATATTCAGCAATCCCGTATTTATGCCTAACTGATGCTAAAGTAACATTACCGTTGGCATATTCTTCAACAGCTTTAAGTTTAGTTTTAACGCTAATTTTGGTCATATAAAATATCCCCAGAGTTGATTTCCAACTCTGGGGGTACACGTCATTCCCATTTCTCAGTCTTATCTTTTTTATTCTTGAACTAAGATCTCAACATCCCACGAATCAAGCATCGTTTCAGGAGAATCGCCAGTCAAAAGGTCTCGATAACCTTTTTGAAATTCTACTGGCAATGGCTGTTTACCCTTTCCCATATTAAGGACAAAGTAAATATCCTGACCTGCTGGATTTTGGCGTTTTGTTATCTCCAATTCTGTTGGCTCTTTAACTAACGCGGAAAGGTGTACATCATCAACAACATGCATAATAACCTTCCGGAGACTAGCATGGTCAAGGCGACTACCAACATACCATGCTTTCCCTTTTGAATAGGTATTCTCGGTTACCGCGGGAGTCCCAGCATAAAATTCACTAGCGTATTTAGCCAGGACATGGGCTCCATTAAGGCGAATTAAGTCTGCTATCAAATATCCAGTTAATTCATCCCCGGTCGTCATTGCTAATTTAACATCTTTATCAGGAAGGATTGCATCACTTTCTTCAACCCACAGTCCCACTACATCTTTTAATGGTCCAGGATAACCGCCCGGATAGATATTATCGGATTCATTTACCATTCCGGACATAAAACTAGTAATAAAATTACCACCGTTTGCAACATAATCCGTAATTTTTTGCCCTAAGCCATCCTTAACCATGTAAAGAACGGGGGCGACTATAAGATCATACTGACTAAAATCATCGTCAACAGAAATTACATCAGTCGGAATATTTAGCTCATAAAATTGCCGGTAATAATCAAGAATAATTGGTACATATTTTAGGTCCTGGGTAATACCATCGACATACTCAAAGGACCAGAAATTACTCCAGTCAAAGATAAGGGCGACCCGAGCTTTAGTCTGAGAATCCTTAATAACCGGGCCCACTTTTCTTAAATCATGACCTAAGTTCGCCACTTCCTTAAATACCCGGGTATCAGTCCGGTTGGCATGACTAATCACGGCACCATGAAACTTTTCTGATCCGCCTAGTGCCTGCTTCAACTGGAAAAATTGAACGGAATCCGCACCATGCGCAACTGCCTGTAATTCAGTGGCCGCCATCTGTCCCGGACGCTTTAATGGGCTATATGGTTGCCAGTTAACTTGTGATGGCGTCGATTCCATCAGCATAAACGGCTGGTGTTTCAGGGAACGCATCAAATCATATAAGAATGCTGGCTGATAAATCGGTGCATCATAAGCCGGATAACTATCATATGATGTCTTGCGCACTCGCCCACTGCTGATAATCAATCATTTTATTGGGCAGACTATGAAAGTTAGTAGTGACTAAGGTTGTTGGATCATATTTTTCAATGATTCGCTTTTCCATCTTAAATAAATCAAGCATTTGGGTCGATTGAAAACGTAAATAATCAATTGAAAGTCCGGCGACAATTGTTTCCGATCCTTATGGGCCCCATGCATCACCAAGTTCATTGGGCACAATAATCTCATCCCAGTCATGAATTGTATGACTCCACACATTCATATTCCATGCATAATTAAGGTTATCCAAGGTTTGATAGCGCGCCTTTAACCATTGCTGAAATTCTGTTTGGCATTCTTCACAATAACAATTGCTACCATATTCATTATTAACATGCCAAGCAACAATATGCGGATTATCGCCATACCTTTTAGCAAGCTGTTCCACGAGATTTTTCGCTAAGCGCCGATAATTTTTACTGCTTGGGCAAAAGTTATGCCGGGCCCCAAATACATGGCGACGTCCTTGGTAGTCGACCCGCGCAACATCTGGGTATTTCTTGAACATCCAAGCTGGCATCGCGGCCGTTGAAGTTGCAAGGATAATATCAAAATCAGCAGCCATTAATTCTTTGATAATCTTATCAAGCTTGGTAAAATCGTATTTTCCCTCCTGCGGTTCAAGCAAAGCCCATGAAAAAACATTGATCGTGGCGGAATTTATATCTGCCTGTTTAAATACTTTAATATCTTCAGCCCACGTTTCTTCTGGCCACTGTTCTGGATTATAGTCGCCACCATATAAGAAATGAGATAATTCTCTCTTTATCATTTTCTCACCTTATTTAAATTCTACTGTTACTACCTTATCACCAAGTTTAGCGGTCTTTCCGGGAGTAAAGCCATTAGCCGCTTCAATATTATGCGGTTGCGCAAAGAAAGTAATTACCGAATCTTCATACCCGCTTTGTTTAATCAATTCACGATCAAAATCAAAGAGTAGCTGCCCCTTTTTAACGATTTGACCGTCATTATAATGGGCATTGAAGCCTTCACCACGCATGTTCACAGTCCCGACACCAATATGAACAATCATTTCTAACCCCTTATCAGAAGTAATACCAAACGCATGACGGGTGCCAAATGTAAAGTTAATCTTACCGTCAAATTGGGCGTACAATTTATCGCTAGTTGGCTTAATCGCAAAGCCCTTGCCGGGGAACGGTTGACCATCACGATCGACAACTGCTTTCATGGCGACTAATTCTCCATCTGTTGGCGCATAAATCGTTTCTTCTTTAAGACTAGTCGATGATGGCGACGCTTCACTTGTCAGTTCTCCTTGTGCTAATTTATCCTTTAATTCTTCAACTACTTCCGCATGAGCTTCTTCACTCAATTTCACCTTAAAAAGGAAGACAAAAATTGACAAAACAGCTAATACCAGCGGGATATAAAAGGCCATACTATCAAAAGTCCGAATATCATGACCTGTCATGTCAGCAGCAGTTGCGCTCCCCGTCATTCCGGCCGCGATTGCGATATAACCGACAAGTCCATTTGAGATCGCCCCTGTTAATTTATCAATCATTGGTCGCACAGCAAGAACTACCGCTTCATTTCGTTGACCAGACTTTAATTGGCCATATTCAATTGCATCTGTTAATGTTAAAACGGTTACCAATTGGGCAAAATTAATGTTAAACAAGACTAATCCAAAGTCCATCATTAAAACATTAGAGCGGGCAAAAATAAAGATTAAATATGCTAGACTCATGCAGACTTGACCACCAATGAATAGCCATTTCCGCGGAATAAATTTATTCAAAATAGGATAAAGAGGACTAGTACAAAAACCGATAATTGTCGCGATAACCCCAACAATCCAGAATTCACCAGGTTTACCAATAACAAACTTATAAAGGTAGAAAAGGACACCATTGGTTACAACATAGGCACATGAATAAAGTAAATATGCCAAACTTGGCCATAAGATTTGATCATTATGAAAAATTGCCGAAAAGACTTCGCGAATAGTTGTCTTATCTTGAGCAGACTTACGGATCACATTGTAATTTTCTTTCGTCCCAACGCAAATAACCAGAGCACAGATAACAGCTAATGCCGAAATGATGGCAGCAAAAGCAAACCAACCAGCAGGCCCTTAGCGATGTTGACCAGTAGCTAAATAAGTAAAGGTCGTTACAATCGGGACCACGATAATCGTTAATCCATTCCAGCCAAGGGTTCCTGCAAAGGCACCGAGAGCGGTATAAACACCCCGCTCTTCAGAATCTTCACTTAAAGCGGGCACCATTCCCCAATATGAAACATCAGAAAATGAGTAGAAAATATCAAACGTAATGAAAATAATAACAAATAGAATGGCAAAAAGAACCCAATTATATTTTGCTAAGCCAAAGATTCCGGTAAAGAGGATTAACAACAAAATCGCACTAACAATATTTCCCATTAAAATCCACGGCTTAAATTTTCCCCACCGGGTTTTCGTATTATCAACAATATTCCCTAATAATGGATCAATTAATAACTCCAAAATCCGGACAGAAACAATCAAACCAGTAATCAACCCAATTAGTTTATTAGCAACCGTTTTGCTTAGTCCTGCAAACATTCCGCTTGTTACAAAGATAATAAAGTAAGTACTCATTACTCCATGAAATGCGGAGTGCCCCAAATTACCAAAGCAAAACGAAGCACGAGAAACAAGCTGTTTGCCCGTGAGCTTATGGCTATGTGTCATATTTACAACCTCCAAACTACAGCTTTCTGCAATCGCTTACAAATGTATTATAATTCTTTAGTTAGTTTTAGTAAATATTTATTCAAAAAGTAAATTCATTACTATGAAAGGATATAAAAAATAGCTAATCTACGAAACGTTGCTACGAATACTGATTAGCTACTTATTTTCTTTAGGAAAGCTTTTACGAAAAACAATATCGGTATTTACTGTCAGATGAACGTGCGGGCGCTGGGGATGAGTTATTAAATCTTGGAGAAGGTTAATTGCCATCCGGCTAAGCGTCTCTTGGTTGATATTGTAGGACGTTAACGGTGGTGAAACATACTTAGCAACGTCACTGTTATTGATGCTAATCACGACAGTATCACGTGGCACAATTACCCCTGCTTCATTAAAAGCCTGGAGAACACCAACACTTAACGTATCAGAGGCAATAATAAAAGCTTCCGGTAAATTACCACCGCTTTGTTCAAGAACCCATTTACCAAGTTGATAACCGTTTTTTACATTAAATGGTCCGTTCACATATAATAGCGCTTCTTTTATCCCTTGCATCCCTGTAAATTCACGAAAGGCGATTTCACGGGCATCAGCTTGTTGGACATTATTGAGATTAAGGCCTTTTCCGCCAATGAAACCGATTCGTTCATAACCTGCTTTGGTGAGGCGATGAAGAGCATCCTGAATCGTTAATTCAAGGTTAGGTTGGACAGAATCAAATAATTGCGGCATCGGATTAATATCGACAAAAACGCCATGCGGTAAGTATTGATGGAGTTCGATAAGCTGGTCTTGCGTTACCCGGTCCGCCCCACGCCAATAAATCCTTGGAACGAATCAGCCGCCGCAATTAAATCTTTGATATTACTAAAGATCTCAATCTGCGCTCCAGCTTCATCGACTTCTTTAATAATTGCATTGCGTAAAAACGCAAAATATTCATCTTGCAGTTGTTCTTTACCGCTTACCCGATACAATAAAGCAAGATTAGGACGGATTGGTTGCTGCTGAGAATTCTTTTTATGATCATTCCAATAGCCAAGCTCGTTAGCCACCGTCATTATCTTATTACGGGTACTTGGACTGATCGATAAATTTTGGTCATTATTCAAAAGACGCGAAACCGTTGCTGGTGAGTACCCTGACTTTTTCGCAATTTCTTTAATTGTTGCCATTATTCTTCACCTCTTTTAGTAATGGGTTTAGTAAATATTATACACTAGTTTGAAGATAGAGGTGATAGTTCAATTTACTGATCTTTTTATTAATTATTTTCCTTGTTTATTTCCCTTAAAATGATCATAATTAAGAGGACGATATTTATTGATGAGGAGATTTACATTATGAATAAAATTTCTAAGGGCCTTATCCTTGCTCTTGCTGGTATTACTGTTGGAACTAGTACTGGACTTAGCACTACCTTTTTTCAATCAACCAGTGTTGCCTATGCTGCTGAGATGACAAAGGAAAAGAATGATTTAGCCAACCGTTATATCGCTGATTATTTAGGCAACTGTCAACAATATGAACAGAATGACAAAACATTCAAAGGCTTTTCTTCAATCAAAGATATTACCTATTCGCGGGACAACAAGATTAAAATTGATGTTAATAATGATATCTATCAATTATCAAAAGCTCGTCGTTCGCTTTTGATTCAAGATTTGCAAAATGGTGTGTATGGCACATTAGCAGACAACGACCTTAAGAAGTTATCTGAAAAAGATATTCAAAAGGGTTGCCCAACTACCGTTTACTTGAATGGAAAAGTAATTGGCCACACTGCCAAGAATGATAACCACCATATTATTTGGAATAAATAACAAAATAAGAGATTTGGGACAAAGTCGGTGCTCCAAATCTCTTATTTTCAGTTAAAGATCAATTTCTAAAATAATCGGCGTATGATCGCGACGTTCTCCACTATCGATCATCCCCGCTTCTGTAATCTTATCAGCAAGCCGGTCACTGACTAACCAGTAATCAATTCTCCAGCCAGAGTTATTTTGTTTACTAGTAATTACCCGTTGTGCCCACCAAGAATAAACTCCCTTTTCGTCGGGATGAAGGTGCCGAAAACTATCGGTAAAGCCAGCAGCTAATAGTTTCGAGAAATGCGTACGTTCTTCATCAGTAAAGCCAGCTGAATGATGGTTGGTCGCTGGATGGGCTAAATCAATCTCCTCATGAGCTACATTAAAGTCACCACTAGCGATTACCGGTTTTTGTTGGTCAAGTTCACGCAGGTAGTCTCGGTAACAATCATCCCATGTTTGCCGCTCATCTAACCGCTTAAGCCCATTACCGGAATTTGGTGTATATACTTCTGTAACATAGAAGTCTGGAAATTCAAGGGTAATGATTCTTCCTTCATCATCCATTGGTTCTGGCGCATTAATTTTAGGATAAGTTACTTTTGGCTCATATTGGGCTAAATAAAGGTACATGGTTCCAGCATACCCTTTCCGTGCTGGTTCAACGGAACTTCGCCATGCCACTTCATAATTGGGGAATAATTCTTGTAAAACCGTCAAATGCTTCTTAGTTGGCCCATTCTTTGACAGCTTGGTCTCTTGAATGGCGATGACATCTGGCTTCATCGCTGCAATCTTTTGTAATACTTCCCGCGTTTCTCCAGCCCGTACGGAGGTTCCAGTTAGTGCCGCATTAATTGAATCAATGTTCCACGAAATAAATTTCACAGCTATTTCTCCTTTTTATTTCTTGATCTAAGGTCACTTTCTTTGATGAATACCCCATCAGTAGTTGTCTTACCCGTTCGCTTTGCAATTTCTTGATAAGCTGCGGCAAGCGCTTGTTGATGGTCAACGCCCACTAATTTACAAAAGATTAGCAGCGCAATCTGTAAGTCACCGATGCTATCGATAAGCTTAGCCTGATTTTCCTTATTATACGCGCTAGAAAGTTCGCCAAGCTCTTCTGCCATCTTCATAAATTCGACACGTGGATCCGCGTGGTCAATCCCGCGTTCATGTGCCCACTTATCAATCTTTTGAAATAGCTCCTCGTAATTCATCACATGTCACCTCATCAAGTGATAATTCTAGTCTTAACTATAAGATAAAAGAACTAGCTACGCAATAAGAAAATTTCACGCAAGCCTTCTTAACAGTATTTATCAATCACCGCTGTTATAATTATTGCTAAGGAAAGGAAGTGAAAGAAATGGACTTAACCAAGTATCGAATCGACCCTGCTAAGTTTGCTTTAGCTTGTGTGCAAAGTTCACCGGACCTTACTACTCAAGACAAATTAAGGGTTTATAAGGAAGCATACGAAGAAGCGCTTACTTTCTATCAACAAATTCAAACAGCCGTTATTAATAAAGGCCGTTCAAAAGAAGATCACAGCCTTAAAGAAATGGGAGACTTTTTCGATTTAAAGAACTAAATCAATTACCGAACTCACTACCTATCAAAATCTCCCATCCCAATTGATGAAAATAGTTTTTAAAATTGCAGAGCCTTTAAAATTAATTTACATTGACTACTCACTGCAATCATGATTGTGGTGAGTTTTTTAATTTAAAATAAAAAAGGATGCCGATTAAGGCACCCTGTTTACCGGTACGGATTAAGTAACGAACTGAATCCATTTTGCACACCGGCATCTTTATCATTATGTTTTAATTATAACACAGTAATTCTGTGATACAATAGTCAAGCACGCTGTTAGGCGTAACGAACCTACAAATATGTGCAAGTTGGGAGGTGTCCCAATTGCATTGGTGCATCTTTATCATTATCGTGCCGAACGGGCTCGTTAAGCAACTGTTACCCTTTGTAAAGGTTGCAATCAAAAAGGCTCTCAAACGCCTAATTGAGGAATTACTTGGTTAAACTCCATTTAATTCCAAGAGGAGGTGGGCAAGATGTTATTTCAGCGGTAGCGTTTATTTGCTATCGCTGTTTTATTATACTTAAAAAGCCTGAGCAGCAATTACAGTTCAAAGCTTTTCTTAAAAATAATTTTAATCGAGTAGGAGATAATTGATTATTTCAATTATCGACCTCTCACACCACCGTACGTACGGTTCCGTATACGGCGGTTCGACAACTTAATCACATTGAATTGACTGGAGCGTCTTGGACATATTCAT
>NZ_NGPY01000032.1:0-8188 GCF_002254085.1 Limosilactobacillus reuteri
TTGATGCTACAAAGCTGCGGACAGAATTAGGGTGGGAGCCAGAATTTACTGACTTCAAAACCGGTTTACAACACACGATTGATTGGTATACGGAACACCAAGATTGGTGGAAAGATGAAAAAGCCGCAGTTGAAGCAAAATATGCGAAAAACGGTCAATAAAAGATAAAAAGAGTCGTGTTATTCCCGAAGTTTAAGGAATGCACGACTCTTATTTTAAGGACAACAGATGGATGACATGGAAAAATATTGAGAGCTGTTGTCAAACTGATTATATCATTAATTAGCTTTAATTAAGGAGAAAACAAATGACAAAAATTTTAATTACTGGTGCTAATGGTCAACTTGGCTCCGAATTACGTAATTTATTGGATGAACGCGGGGCTGCATATGACGCCTTTGATTCTAACCAAATGGATATCACTGATCAAGCTGCTGTAAATGAAAAGATTAGTGCGGTTACGCCGGAAGTGATCTATCATTGTGCTGCTTATACCGCCGTTGATAACGCTGAAGATGTTGCCAAAGACCTCAATTGGCAAGTAAACGCCGATGGTACGCGTAATGTTGCCGAGGCCGCTAAAAAAGTTGGCGCTAAGATGGTTTACATCAGTACCGATTATGTCTTTGATGGGACCAATGAAGGCGAGTATGAAGTTGATGCGCCCACTAATCCACGGAATGAATATGGCAAAGCTAAACTTGCCGGTGAAAAAGCAATCCAAGAAATCTTAGCTGATTACTACATCATTCGGACATCCTGGGTTTTTGGTAAATACGGTAAGAATTTTGTCTACACAATGCTCCGCCTTGCCAAAGATCATGATCAGCTCACCGTCGTTAACGATCAATTTGGCCGCCCAACGTGGACTAGAACCCTTGCCGAATTTATGACGTACTTAGTCGATCATGATCAGCCATTCGGTACCTACCAGCTATCTAATGAAAATAGTTGTTCCTGGTACGAATTCGCTACCGAGATCTTAAAGGATAAAAATGTTGAAGTCGCTCCCGTTGATTCTTCAGCATATCCAGCCAAAGCTTACCGTCCTCGCCATTCAATTATGAGCTTGAAAAAAGCTGAAGATACTGGCTTTAAGATTATTGATTGGCAAACAGCATTTAGTGAATTTATGAGAATAATTTAAATCTTAATAATTTTGTAACTAATTTTGTGGTATCTTTAATAGTGATATTTCTAACTTATAGGGAGATAACAATGGAAATAAAGAAACACTATAAATTATATAAAGATGGTAAAAATTGGTGCTTAATGGCATTAACTGTTGCAGCCGTTTCAGCAGGATTAGTATTAGGAAATACTTCCGTAAATGCTGATACCACTACTACAATCACTCAGCCTGTTAATACCGATAGTCAAAGTAGTTCTACACCCCAAGAAAAAACGGATCAACCCAAAGATAATGGTAATTACGGCCACCTTGATTCCGCAAATGTTGTTAATAACAATGATTTAAATGTAAGTGGGTGGCAAGCAACTAACCAAGTTGCTGGTAAAGATAATCGTTATTTAGTGGCTTATGATAGTACTACTAATACCGAATTAGGTCGTACATCGGTAACCGAAAATGTGGCGCGTCCTGATGTTGCTAAGGCTTATCCAGACGTGGTCAACGCTAAGGATTCCGGTTATCAAGCAACGATGAATAATCTGGACTGGAGCAAGGTTAAGAGCGTTGATGACCAGATTCACATTGTTAGTCGCTATAGTGATGCCGCTAATGGTGAAGGAAATCATGTTGATAATTGGTCGCAACCAATTAATCTTGATAAGGGAAATTATGCTTATCTCGATAATTTTAGTGTTGCCAATAATCAGCTTCAAATTACTGGCTGGAATGCGACAAATCAGTCTTTAGGTAAAGCTAATCATTACGTCATCTTATTTGATCGAACAACGGGACGCGAAATTACCCGGAATAAAATTGAAGTTACAGAACGTCCTGATGTTGCTAAAGTATATCCACAGGTTATTAATGCTAAAGCCTCAGGATTTAGTACAGTTTTCTCACTCGCCGGGATTGACTTTAATCACGAATTACAAGTAATCAGTCGTTATAGCGATGCTGCTAATGGTGAAGGCAACCGGGTTGATTATTGGTTTGTACCTAAAAAATTTATGTCAGGTAATATCAGTAACCAAGGAAATCTTGACTCCTTTAATCTTAGTAATGGTCAATTAACTGTTAGTGGATGGCACGCTACTGACTATTCACAAATTGAAAATAACCACTACCTAATTTTATTTGATAATACGAATAAGACTCAAGTAAAGACAATTAAGGTTGCGAATGTTACTCGACCAGATGTAGCCAAAGTTTATCCCAATGTGCTGACGGCAGGTCAGTCTGGATTTGATGTTAATTTTGGTTCTGTGGTTCTTACCCCTAACCACAGTTACTCAATTGTTAGCCGTTATTCTACATTAGATGGAGGCAATGGGGATAATAGACAAAGTAAATACACTGATTGGTGGTCAGCACCAATTACTTTAAATCAGCAGGCCTCTTATATTGATAGCTTTACTAAAACAGATAGTGGCTACAATGTTAAAGGATGGATGGCTAGTGACCAATCAATTAACAAGCCTAATGCTTACCTTATTTTATTGAATAATGGTCAAGAAGTTGCCAGAACGAAGGTCGAACTAACTGACCGTCCCGACGTAGCTAAAGTTTATCCAAGCATTTACAACTCGCAAAAGAGTGGCTTTAACGGTGAATTTAAGGTGGATCCAGCTAAGGTAAACAGCGCCCTTAAAGTAATTATGCAGTTTGCTGGTGATGATGCTAACCAAAATTACAGTGACCAATACAGCCATGATTACTTAGTTAACGATGCTGGTAATCTAATCACTGTAGAAACAATAAATAACATCAATGCATCTCCTCTCTATACAGTCGATGTTTATTCTGGCAGTGATGATAGTATAATTAGTGATTCTCATGCACAAGGTGTAATTGTTAAGGCAACTCAGGGAACTTATTATGTTAATCCTAAATGTAATCATCAATATAACCTTGCTAGACAGGAGGGAAAGTTAACAGGGCTATATCATTATGCTGGTGGAGGTAATCCTGTTACAGAAGCTCAATACTTTATAAATAGTATTAAGAACTACGTAGGTCAAAGTATTTTAATTCTTGATTGGGAACAGGGCCAAAATCCTGCCTGGGGAAACACTAATTGGGCAAGACAATTTGTTGATGAAGTTCATCGTCTTACTAATGTATGGCCACTTATTTATGTTCAAGAAACTGCACTTAATCAGGTTGCTAACTGTGCTAGTGACTGTGGTTTATGGATAGCAAAATATCCATCTATGCATTGGCATTCATGGACTGTTCCAGACATGAATGTAAATGCAGGGGCCTTCAAACAAATAACTGGATGGCAGTATACCGGTGACGATCGAGATCGTTCTATCTTTTATTTAAATAAAGAAGAATGGATGAAATTAGCTAATCCTTCTGAAGTTTAATAGTTTAAACAAATCTACCTAAATTTATTGTACAATTTTAGGTAGATTTTATTTTTTGAGAGGAAAACTTAAATGTCTAAGCAAAAATTTTATCATTGGCTATTTTGGCCACTGCTATTACTAACAGTGGCGACGTTAATCTGGATGTGTACAAAAATTCAGTTTATTTTTCAGCCGTTTTTAACATTTATCTCAGTAGTTTTTGTTCCATTGATTATCTCTGGATTCCTATATTATATGCTAAACCCAGTCTTAAAACTTTTTATGAAGATTAAAATTGGGCGTTTTCATATGAACCGAGGAATCGCTAGCTTATTAATCGTGCTTTTATTGATCGTGATTGTTGTTGGTGGAATTGCCATGTTAATTCCACCAGTTGTAAAGGAAATTTCAACATTAGTACGTAACATGCCGCAGACGGTCACAGGAATTCAACACCTTATTAATGATACAATTGAGCATTCGTTCTTGCGAAACGTGGATTTAAATGCATATTACCGGCAATTTGATCACCAACTAGCTGGATATGCGCAAAAGGTTTTGCAAGGCCTATCAACGCGAGTCGGGGATATCATTGGTATGTTGACGAATGTGACAGTGGTAACAATTACTGTTCCGGTAATGCTATTTTATATGCTTAAGGATGGTTCTAAACTTATTCCAAGTATTCAAAAATGGCTTTCTCCCCACCATGCAAAAGAAGTAAATGACTTACTTGGGAAAATGAATTCAACTATATCTTCCTATATTTCTGGGCAAATGATTGAATGTTTATTTGTCGGTGTATTTACCTCAATTGGTTACGTTATTATTGGCCAGCCGCTGGCAATTGTTCTTGGAATTGTTGCTGGTTTGACTAATATCATTCCATATATCGGACCTTATATCGGGATTGCACCAGCATTATTTGTTGCTTTAACGATGGCACCAAATAAGATCATTTGGGTAATTGTGGTGGTGATCATCGTTCAACAAGTTGATGGAAATATTGTTTATCCTAATATCATCGGGAAGACGCTTCAGATTCACCCATTAACAATCATTATGTTATTACTTGCTGCGGGTCATATTGCTGGAATCGGAGGAATGATTTTATGCATTCCGTTCTATGCCGTTATCAAGACTGTTTGTGAATACTTCTTTGACATTTATCGAATTGAACATCCTGTTGATAAAACTAAAACTGAATAATAAAAAAAGCATTTTCGTCTTCACTTGCGAAAATGCTTTTTTATTAATAATACCGATGTGTATATCCATAATGATTACCATATGTTGGATGAGTATAAGTTGAATGATAACCATTATAAGTGTGGTATTGAGGGGTCGAATAATGATGCTGGATAGGAGCAGTCGGTGTTTGGCTTCCAATTGCCGGAACTGCTCGAGATTCACTATAGCTTTCATTGTTACCCGCTGTGTATGTTGAAGATGATTTAGTCTCATTTGTACTACGTCGGGATGAACGAGAGCTGCCAATAACTTCATCACTTCCATTACCACTACCCGGATCATTGTAACTGGCACCACCAGGAAGGATAAAGTCTGTTTCATTGTAACCATTATAGTGTGGTTGTGACTTGTACATCTTGGTTTCGTGGTTAACAACGTTCTTCGCCTTTAAGCCAAGTTGAGCTCGTACCAGTTTTGATACCCGATTGATTTCTTTAGGACTAGCAATCTGGAAGGAGACTCCTTCGATCGTTGCGTTTTGTCCTTGGAAATGGTATGTTTTAACATTGTTCATTGCGCCATGGTAGTTACCATACAAGGTCGCAATATCATCAATTGGAATATTAGTCTTAACGCCATCCCCAACAGCATCTAAAATCTTGTTAGCTGCTCCAATTGAACCTGAAGCCTTGAACTTATTAATAACGCTCTTTAGAATTTGTTGTTGCCGTTTTTGACGACCGTAATCATTATTTGGATCATCATACCGCATCCGGGAATACTTCAACGCATTTGCCCCGTTGAGGTGTTGTTTACCTTTCTTGAAGTGGTGGCCTTCGTAGTCAAAGGCAAATGGGTTATTAACCTCAACCCCACCAACGGAATTAACAACTTTTTCGAGAACCCCCATGTTAATAACTGCATAGTAATCAATCGGTACATCAAGTAATTCTGATACTTGCTTTACGGTTTGCTTTGGCCCATTGATTGAATAAGCAGCGTTGATTTTAACGTAATCAGGGCCATCACTAGTCTCAACACGTACTAGGATATCACGAGGAATACTAGTCATAGTAATTGTTTTCTTTTTCGGATTAATAGTAAATAGTTCCAAAGAGTCAGTATTACCACCCTTGTTACCACGATCTAAAGCACCGACATCTGTTCCCATGGCCAGGACGGAAACTGGTTCACCCTTTTGTAACTTTTTACTAATTTTTCCATCACCAGCGCCAAACACCCCTTTGGCAACTGAGTGAACTTTATGATATTCGTAAAATCCGCCGGCCACTACTAGGCAAATTAATAACCCAATTAAAGCGCGCACCCAATTTGGCGTTCGATAGTGATGCTTTTTTGGCGGTTGATAATCGGGTGACGATTGTTCTTCTTCTCGTCGCAAACGATTTTCACGTCTGTTGTGTGCTTCCTCGCGTTCTCGCCGCTTGCGTTCATTAACGTCACGTTGGATACGTTCTTCCATCCGTTTACGGTAATGTTCCCGCGATTCGTTGTTATTGTTATTATTCATATACTAAGTACCTCAATAAAAATAAGTTCTAACTTTATTAATATAGCAGAAAATTAATCCTAAGTTCAAATATATCTCAATACTTTAAACTTTCTGTAACTTTTTTAAGAATAGACTTTCATAAGAAATTGTAATAATATAGTAGAGATATTTCACGAGAATAAAATAAGGAAAGGAAAAAATTAATGTCACCAAAAGAACTTGCTGAAGCAGTTAATAAACGGCGTACGTTTGCCATTATTTCTCACCCGGATGCCGGGAAAACAACGATTACTGAACAACTCTTGCTTTTTGGGGGAGTAGTTCGTGAAGCCGGGACCGTTAAAGCACGGAAGACCGGTAATTTTGCAAAGTCAGACTGGATGGAGATTGAAAAGAAGCGGGGAATCTCTGTTACCTCATCTGTTATGCAATTTGATTTCCAAGGTAAACGGATCAATATTTTGGATACTCCAGGGCACGAAGATTTCTCTGAAGATACTTATCGGACATTAATGGCGGTGGACTCCGCTGTGATGGTTATTGATAGTGCGAAGGGGATCGAGCCGCAGACTAAGAAGTTATTTCAAATTTGTAAGATGCGAGGAATTCCGATCTTTACCTTTATGAATAAATTTGACCGGGATGCCCGTGAACCACTTGATCTCTTAAATGAAGTTGAAGACGTATTAGAAATTGAGACTTACCCAATCAACTGGCCAATCGGTTCTGGTCACCAGTTCAAGGGAATCTATGATCGCTTTAACCATCGTGTTGCCTTGACTCATCCAGCTGATGAAAACAATCCTTACTTACCATTAGATGAAGACGGTAATGTTAAGGGCGATAACCCATTAGCTGGTGATGGCGAATGGCAAGATGCAATGGACGGCATGGAACTGGTTGAAGTTGCTGGTAATAAACTAGATCGGGAAAAGATTGCCAAGGGGGACCAAACACCGGTCTTCTTTGGATCTGCTTTAACTAATTTTGGGGTTCAGACTTTCTTGGAGACCTACTTACAGTTTGCCCCTGCACCAAGTGATCACAAAACTGAGGACGGGGATGTTGTTAAGCCCCTTGATCCCGAATTTTCTGGTTTTGTCTTTAAGATCCAGGCTAACATGAATCCTCGTCACCGTGATCGAATTGCCTTTGTTCGGATTTGTTCTGGTGAATTTGATCGGGGGATGGATGTTACATTATCACGGACTAAGAAACCAATGCGGTTATCAAATGTGACTGAATTTATGGCCGATACCCGTGAAAACGTTGAGACAGCTGTTGCTGGTGATATTATCGGTTTATACGATACTGGAAACTTCCAAATTGGTGATTCTATTTATAATGGTAAAAAAGATATTCAATTTGAAAAGTTGCCACAATTCACGCCAGAACTATTTGTCCGTGTTTCTGCCAAGAATGTGATGAAACAGAAATCCTTCCACAAGGGAATCAATCAATTAGTTCAAGAAGGGGCTGTCCAACTTTACCGGAGTTATTCTACTGGTGATTATATTCTCGGTGCAGTTGGTCAGCTTCAATTTGAAGTGTTCAAGTTCCGGATGCAAAATGAATATAATTCCGAGGTCGTCATGGAACCAATGGGAACTAAGACTGCCCGGTGGATTGATCCAGATCAATTGGATGAAAAGATGTCGTCATCACGAAACATCTTAGTCAAGGATATACATGATCAGCCACTATTCTTGTTTGAAAATCAATTCGCCGAGAATTGGTTTAAGCAAAAGTACCCTGATGTGAAGTTAACGGCGAAGTTATAATAGTTAATAAAGTGGTTATGAAGCTTTTTTCTTCATAAGTGCTTTATTTTTTGCCTGAAAATTGTGAAGAAAAAATGAAAAACTATTTAAAAAGGCAGATTGTAAAATTTAAGTTGAACATTTAAGTGGACAGAAAAACCCATCAAGGTCTTTAATGGTGTTACCACAACATTCCATTAGAAAGAAGGACCTTAATGGGCACCACTATTTTATCATTCCA